>CALFEY010000347.1 GCA_937958295.1 uncultured Pseudomonadota bacterium | reverse complement strand
CAGGTGCCGCAGGTTGTAGCTCCCTCTCTCACCCCGGATAGCTACAATCTTGGGGTGGATGTGGAACATTGTTAAGTTGTTGTAGCTCCCTCTCTCACCCCGGATAGCTACAATCGACCCGCCCGAATCCCGCGCCAAGCTTGGCTCGGCGCGGGATTCGCTATTGGCGAAAGCATTCAGAAAAGGACCATTTGGTCGGCATTCACCCGCTTTTCCTGAAAAAGCGGCAGGCCAACCAGGATCTTCATTCCGGCGTACTGCTTCTCGGTGACCGTCAATGCGCGGACGGATCCGTCCGGGGGCAGATTCGCGATCACCCGTTCCATGTGCTTCGATTCCGCGTCACGCCCATTCAGGATCCGGCCGTATACCGAGAATTGCAACATATCGAATCCGTCGTTCAGCAGAAAACGGCGGAACTGCGCATAGGCGCGGCGCTCCGCTCTGGTGACGACCGGCAGGTCGAAGAACACGAGCATGCGCATGAATCGCCTCGTGCGCTCAGCCATTTCTAGCCGCCATCGCCCACGTGCTGCCCCAGGCCGATGAGCCCCGGAAGTGCCAGCGCATGGGGCTCGTCCCCCTCGTACAGCCTCAATAGCGATTCAGTGGAATACTCGATGGCCGCGAGTACGGTCATCTCCCCTTGCGGCATCCGGACGTCGACGTTCAGCAGTCCGACGAGCCCAACCTTGTCGGCTGGCAGCAGGTCGGAGGCGTCCATCCTGCGCTGGCGCATTTGCGTCACGACGTGCAGGTCGACCAGCGGACGGAAAGGCTCGATCAGGTCGTCGGCCAGATTGAACGCGTTCTGCTCGCTGGCATGAAACAGGCCAATGCTGGGAAGCATTCCGTGCGCCACGAGACCGCGAGCGATGGCACCGCGGATGACCGCGTAACCGTAGTTGAGGGCGGCGTTCGTCCAGCTCTCCTGCTCCCGGTCGAAACCCCTCCCCATCAGCTTTGAAAAATAGAGGGCGGCCGCCTGCGCTTCCATGTTCCCGGCATCGCCGGAACGCACCCTCCGCCCGAGAGACTCCAGACGCTCCGTCGAGCCTCTTCCTGCGAGGCGCAGGCACGCCGCCTGGTTCGCGATCTTGCGCTGCACGATCTCGGCCCAGGCGCGTTTCGTTTTCGGTCGGTCCAATCCGAGCTGAAGCCTGAGCATTCGCGTTGCACGCGAATGCTGAAGAAACGGCATGAATACGCCGTTGGGCTGATGATCGTCGCCGGTCGAAAACAGTCCGATGCCATACTCGCCGCACGCAGACAGAACCGGATGCGTCAACGTTATCTCGCGATGGTTCAGGACGATGATTGCAATGTCCTCAAACGGCACGCGCGCTGCCTGCTCCTGCTCGACGACGAGGGAGAAATGCTCCCGTCTGAGCTTGGCGGGGCTCGAAACGACGACACTACGCCAAACCACGGCGACCTCGCCGCTTTGAAGGACGGCGTCTTCCGAGCACATCGACGTCGAAGCGCTCAATGGCTGCTGCGGTTTTCACGCCAATCCCTGCGATCAGCCCGTCCTTCCCTACGCGACCATTCCGGTCGTGCGCCCAGAGGTTGATTGCGCCTGTTCCCCGATGGCAACCTGCGTAGTACCCAAAAATCGGGGCCTTGCTTTTCTGCGTCACCCGTACGAGATCATTCGGGTAGAGAGAGAACAGGAACTCGAACGAATCGTCGATCTGCGTCCACTCGTCTTCGTCCTTGAATGCGACGATCGCGCGATCCGGCAGTCCTTTGACGCGGTGGTGGACGTATACGGGCACGAGGTGGAATCTGCCCTGCTTCGAAAAGACATCTACCCGAAGCATGGTGTCATTCTTCGCTACGCCCTGGCGGACGGGTATGCCGGACAGCTTGTCGATGACTAGCGTCACGGTGCGAACGACGGGTCCGGTCGGGTTGCCGTCCTTGTCCGGCTTGCGCAGGGGATTTTCGGGTGGAAACGCCTTCTCCGCCTTGCCTGAGTGGGCTTCGAGGCGCGATCGGATCGCCTTGTACAGCTTTTCGTTCCGATGAGGATCGATCATTCGATCGAGATCTGACGGTCCGAGGGAGGCAAGCGGCACCTTTTCCGTGACGCTGCCTGTCGCCCGCAGCCGCGGGGTCTGACCGTAGACCGTCTCCTTGTGCGCCGCGCCACCATTGCGCCGCAGAGGTGCGCGGGACACGAATAGGGGGGACGTGTTCGAGATGGCCTCGTCCGAATAGGTGCCGAATCGCTTGACCTCGGCGCGGAGCGATTCGGGGTCGTCGAGGTGGAGGCGCACTTTGACTTCGTCCCTGAAGTATGGCCAAGGTTCGGGAAAGTGCTCGCTGAGTTGCTTGTGCATGACGGGGTTGACGATCTCTCCCGTCTCCACATCGACGAAGCCCTCTCGGACCTGCATCAGCTCCTTGCGTCTGGAATAGTCGGACACCCGCTTGACCATCGCGTGGCTGCAAGCGGCTACGACGACTGCGTCCAGGGCATGATGCCGGTCGCTTTCATCGCGCGCCTTCAACAGCCCCCACCGCGCGCGGAGGAATGCGGTGAGCTGGCCGCTCAGCACCACGCAACGTTTCGCATCGCTATCGGGGGCCAGATCGAGGTATTGCTCGACGAAGTTCTTGAAGAATCGACAAACATACCGCGTGTCGTTGAGGTTGCGCTCCCTGAATTCCGTGGCCTCCTTGGCTCCGAAGTCCCTACGAAGGAGTCGCGTTCGCTTCGCGAGCCGATAGGCCTTGTTCGCTTCGACGAACGCAACGAAGTTTCGCCAGCGCGCGCCATTTCCGGCGCCATCGAGGTATTCGAACGGCGTTCGATTGCCCTTGTCGCGGTTCTCCTTCGCGAACGCCAGCACCTTGTTGTTCTTGCTGTCGTCGAAGCTGCGGGAGTAGGGGAGCGCGTGGTCGATCTCGACGTAGCCCTCCTCAAGCAGGCGATTGAGGTCGATGGGTTCGACCGAATACGCACATTTCCCCTGCTGCTCCCGATAGAGCCGCCACTTCTCGAAGCCCCCGCCGTGGGGATTCCCGGTGATCCCGAAAGTCCGCATGAACTCATCGCGGTCCTTCGAGTTTCGTTCCCGATACTCGTCCTGCTCTTTTTTGATCCGACGCCTTTCGTCGAGAGGGTTCGACAGGTCTCTGGCCATCTCGATGTGCACTTCGTGCGGCGAGCCGTACTCGCTGACCAGTGCATTCAGAACCTTTCGCGCCTGATTGAGCGAGCGCAGCACTACGGGGTTACGAGGGGCATCGAGATCGTCATCGAGAATCATCGTGCCCTGCTTGTTTCGCCCTGAATACAGCGGCGGAAGGCGCCTGCGTCGACCCAACGCTGAGGGAGCGGGAACGCTGTGGTGGTATTGGGCCGCGGCGCACGCCTCGTCGTAGCGCATACCGCGCTCCATGTGGGGGACGATGGCGCGCAACGCCTTCAGTGAGAGAGCGTGGAACCTGTCGAAGCGAATGTCGAGCAAGACATCCACCATCTTCTTCGATCCAGGAAGGGACAACGCCTCCAGCTCGCGACGCACCTCGTCGTCGTCCTTGTAGACGCTCAGCACCCATGCAATCCGGTCGAGCGTTTCAGGGCTGCCGGCAAGGGCCTCGCCGGCAATCTGCTGCCATTCAGTTGCCAATCCTCCGCGCTTCATCGCGCGACGCAATTCCTGCCAGGCGGACAGCTTGACGAGTACGCCGGCTTCGGGATCCTTTGCCTTGTCCGCTGCCGTTTGGAGAAGACTTGGATATCGCAGGCCGGCGAACTTGAACGAGTCCGGCAGGTGCCCAGCTTCAATCAGCTCTGCCCGCAGGCGTTTGTGTGTGAGGTCGGTGTCGTATTGATATGGCAACGGAAGGGCGAGCGTCCGCTCCGGTTCGGTCAATGGGCGCGTCTTGCCATCGACGACGACTCGAAGGTTGTTTAGCCGGGTCAACCAGACGTGGCGTTCGGCGGTGAACGAGGCCTTCGGGGCGCGAAACTCCTGCCTTTCGAACGTGCAACGCCCCAGCATCGAGAGGAGAGCGGTTCCGGCTAGTGATGGCTTCTGCATCCAGAAAAGGCCGCTCTTCCTGTCGTCGGTTCCCAGGATCACTGTTTCGAGCGAGGCAGATGCATGTGTGTTGCCAAGCTCACGCTGTCGGTGGAACAGCAACGCCAGTTCCTCTCCGAGTTGCTTGCGTGCGAGCGCCTTCGTGTAGTCGCCTTGCTTGTTGCGCTGTGCTTCGGGGAACTCGTTGACCACCATCTCCGCGACGCTTCGATACCGCTTGGCCGCCATCAGCTTCGCCGTACCCGCAAGACCTTGCTTGACCTTCCCGGATTCGCCTTTCGCGTCTTTCTCGGCTTTTCGTTCCTCCGCGCGGCTGGACCAGTGGAATCCGCGATGCTTGCAAAGGTGGTAGATGACCCGCGCCCACTCTTCAGCGCCGAGCCTGCGATCCAGCCCCTCCACGCGTAGCTGCCAAGGTGATCGGTCGATGGCGTGAGTCGGGCTGAAGATGGTTACATCGTCGATCACGCCGTGGCGTTTGAGCGCGCGCGCTACCTTTGTAAGGCGCCATGCGCGTCGGCGCAGCCGGCGGCGGGTAAGACGCGCCGTTCGCCGGATGAGGTTGAGCGAATCTCCCTCTTTGGCTGTTTCCGCCTTGTCAAAGGCGCGCACGCCGAGCGCGACGATCCGGTCCGGAGCGAGTACGGCCCACCCGACGGAGGCGATTCCGATGTCGAAGCCGAACGTCAGCGGCGGGGTCGGGTACTTGCCATCCATCCGTTCCTCCCATATGCTCATTCGCTTGTAGCTATCCGGGGTGAGAGCCGTTGCTACAATAAGCATCGATCGAAAGATCGAGTGCGTATCCGCCCGGCGGGGTGACCCGCCGGGCTTTTCATTTGGGGAGCCACGGCGAGGCAGCCTCGATTGAAGCAGGGGGATCTGGTTGGAAGCAAGTTGCAAGCCGGGCGCCCCATCGGGGGTTGATGTCGACTTGGGGCCGTGGCCCGGCCCGGCGTTGACGCCCGGGCGCAGTATCGGTATTCTGTGCAGAATTCGAGCTTGTCACCTGGCGGCATCCATGCCCCTCACTGCCTCCGACATCATTCCCCTGACTCAGGCGCGCGCGAATCTGTCCGAGTTGGCGGACGAGGTGAAGGCCGGTGCGGAGAAGATCATCACGAAGAACGGCGAGAGCTACGTCGCGCTCATCGACGCGGACCGCCTCGACTACTACCATCGACTCGAGCGGGAGCGCATTCACCTGGTCGTGCTCGACGAGATCGAGCGGGGTCTTGCCGACGTGGCGGCGGGCCGAGTGCGCGACGCGCGGGAGGCGCTCGCCGAACTCGCGCAGGACCGACCCGCATCGACTTCACCCCGGCGCGCCACACGGGTGCGTTGATCCCGACGTGGCGGCACCGGCTTCGGTACGCTTCACCGCCAACTTCGACGCCAATCTCGCGGCGATTCGAGCCTGGTGGCGCGACCGTGATGCAGGTGCGGCTCTCGCCGCGCTCGTCGATGAACTGCAGCGCGTGGTCGGCACGCTCGAGCGGCATCCCAGGCTGGGACGCGACTTTCTGGCGCGCATCCCCTCGTCGCTGGAAGCACGCGACCGGATGGCTGCGCTGCGCGGTTCGCTCGGCAGGCGCGAGGTTCGCGAGTACGTCGCCGGCGATTACCTGCTCCTGTATTCGTTCGACCCGTCGACACGTCCACCTGTCGTGCACCTGCTTGCGATCCGGCACTTCCGCGAGCTGTCGTTCGATGTCGAGGGTTTCCTGCACGAGAACCGGGAGCCTCCGCGGAGGAAGACGTGAATCGATGCACCGACGGTTGCCGGACCGCGGCGGGTCGTTCGATGTCTGCGCGGCGCCGGGCCCCGCTGCACCGCTCCCGAGGACGGGGGGCGCAAACGCCCACATGGGCAGGCGTTCGACACGCTCGGCGCACCGGAACGCGTCCGTTCGCTGATGCCGACGTGAAGCACTTCCGCTCCTGTATGCGGTTCCGTCCGCCCGCCGTCGTGGGTGCGGCTGGCCACCCAGCGTGATGCAACCGCCCCATACGCCGATCGAGAGCGTCCCGTTCCTCGGGCTGCTGGGCGTCGTGCAGGAGCCGGCCACGCCGGGGCGCTCGCGCATCCGCCTGCCGGTGCTGCGCGACGATCTCACGAACCGGCTGCCGGCCGCGCACGGCGGCGTCGTGATGACGCTCCTCGACGTCGCGATGGCGCGCGCGGCGACCTCGCAGCCGGGTGCGCCGTCGACGACGGTGGTCACGGTCGAGATGTCGACGCGGTTCGTGCGGCCGGGGCGCGGCCCCCTCGTCGCCGAGGGTTCGGTGATTCACGCGGGCGGGTCGCTGTGCACCTGCGAGGCGAGCCTGCGCGACGAGGCGGGAGACCTCGTCGCCACGGCGATGGGAACGTTCAAGTACTGGCGCGGGCCGGCGGGGGACGTCGAGTAACGCGCCTTCGCGACGCGCGACGGCCCTGGGCGCGCTACTTCGCGCGGCCGCTCGAAGTGACGCCGACGCCGCTCACGCAGGTCCGCCCATCGGCCTCGCGCTTCAGCCCCACCGAGAACGGCAGCGCCGGCTTGCGATCCGTGCTCGCCCTGTCGCGGTCCCACTCGGTCATTGCGAAGTGCACGCGGTGGGGCTCGTTCACCTGCACCTCGCCGATCTCGGACCGGTGCGCCGCCAGGCTCTTCCCGAACGTGTCCAGCACGCCCTTCAGCTCCGGCCGCGCGTAGTTCCTGTTCGTCTCGGCGCACATGAGCGAATGCAGGGAAGGGATCTCCCGCGACTTGAGGAGCGCGAACGCCCGGCGCGCCAGCGCTTCGCGGCCCTCGGGGTCGAGCTCCGCGACCGTGGCCTGGGGTCGGGGCGCCGCCGATCGCG
>CALFEY010000346.1 GCA_937958295.1 uncultured Pseudomonadota bacterium | reverse complement strand
AGTCACGTCCTCCACCAGTTCGACGTCGCCCGTCATCTCCCCGCAAACCGGGCTCAACTCGGGGCAGGCGGTCACGGTGAGTGGCCTTACGTCGCCGTCCACCACGGTCATCACCCTGTTCGACAACTCCACGGCGCGGCAATCGAGCACGGTGACCATCGACTGTACCGGCGCGCCCACACCCCCGCCGCCGTCGTCGCTCCTCGTCACGCCGTCGAACTACAACTACTCGGGCAACACGTGCGTGGGCAAGACGTCCACCTTCACTGTGACGGGCGGTACCGCGCCCTACACCGCGTTCGTGACCTCCGGCCAGACCGGCGCGATCATCACGCCAACGAACATCACTGCGACCGGCGGTACGTTCACGGTCTCCGGGCTCACAGACATCGCTCCCGCGCCGATCACGAATATCACTGTGGTGGACTCGGGCTCGCCAATCCTCCAGCAGGTCGTGTCCGTGAACTGCCCGACGTCTCCCGGCCTGGCGGTGGAGCCGGCGCAAGGCTACACCTACGTAGCGAACGCCGCGGCGCCGAACTGCTCGACCGCGGTGTCGAATTTCGTGATCACGGGTGGCACCGCACCGTACACGATCGCCTTCGCGGTACCGGGCACCACGGGCACGATCAATCCGACGGTCGTATCCACGTCCGGCTCGGGCTTCTCGGTGACGGCGCTCGCCAACGTACCCAAGGTGAACCAGCTGACCATCCGCGATTCGAGTCCCAACCCGCAGGTGCTCGTCCGCAACATCACCTGCACCGCGCCGGCTACGCCGTAGCGGCGCGAAGCTGCAAGCAAAACGGCGGCCCGCGGGCCGCCGTTTTTTCATTTCGATCACGCATCTCGTCAGGGGAGCACGGCGCGTAGCACGTCCGGCGGCACGTCCCGGCCGATTACCCCCTGGCCCAGCGCGCGCAGCAGAACGAAGCGAATGGTCCCCGACTCGACCTTCTTGTCCCGGCCCATGAGGCTCATCCAGCGCTCGAAGCCAAGCGCCGGCGCCTCGACCGGCAAGCGGGCTCGCACGAGGAGGTCGCGCAGACGCACCACGGCGGCGTCATCGATCCAGCTGAGCCGCGCCGAGATCTGCGCGGCGATCACCATGCCGGCCGCGACGGCCTCGCCGTGGAGCCAGGCGCCATAGCCCAGGCCGTTCTCGATCGCATGGCCGAAGGTGTGGCCGAGGTTGAGGATAGCGCGCTCGCCTTCCTCGCGCTCATCGGAGGCGACAACCCCGGCCTTGATGCGACAGCTGACCTCGATCGCCTCGGCGAGCGCGTCGGGATCGCCTGCGAGCAGCGCATCGATGTTGTCCTCGAGCCAGGCGAGGAAGCCCACGTCGCGGATCGCGCCGTACTTGATCACCTCGGCGAGACCTGCCGAGAGCTCGCGCGACGGCAACGTGGCGAGGCAGTCGGTATCGATCAGAACGGCGCGCGGCTGGTAGAACGCGCCGATCATATTTTTCCCAAGTGGATGGTTGACGGCTGTCTTGCCACCCACCGAGGAGTCAACCTGCGACAGTAGCGTGGTGGGTATTTGCACGAACGGCATGCCGCGCTGGTAAACCGCCGCGGCGAAGCCCGCGAGGTCGCCCACCACGCCGCCACCCAGGGCCACCACCGTTGTCTTGCGCTCTGCGCGGAGCTCGAGCAGGCGCGTAATGACGTGCTCCAGCGTGGCCAGGCTCTTGTGCGCCTCGCCGTCGGGAATCTCCACGACGTCGGCGCGCACGCCGCGGCTGTCGAGGCTGCGCCGCACGCGGGGCCACCAGTGCGCGGCCACCACAGGATTGGTGATCACGATCGCGCGGCCGGCGCCGAGCGCGGCCAAAGTGGCGCCGGCTTCGTCGAGTACCCCGGGTCCGATGCGGATCGGATAGGTCCGATCGCCCAGGCCTACCTCAAGCGTGCGCGTCTTACTCTTCGTCGTCGTCACTGGGCAGCTCCACCGTTTCGAAAGTCCGCACGAGGCGCATCACCTCGCCGCGCTCGGATTCCACCACATAGGCGGCGGTCTCGCGGTACAGGGCATCGCGCTGCCGGTAAAGGTCGGCCAGGCGCGCGAGCGGATCGGACGTCTGCAGCAGCGGGCGGTTGCGGCTGTGCCGAATACGCGCCCACAGCGTCACGGGCTCGGCGTGCAGATAGATGACGGTGCCGTTGTCGCGAAGTCGCTGCCGGTTGCCGGGGCGCAGGACGGCCCCGCCTCCAGTGGAGAGCACGACGTTAGACAGCACCGTGAGCTCGGCCAGGACGCCCTCCTCGCGATCGCGAAAGCCAGCTTCACCCTCGATCTCGAAAATGGTCGGGATCGAGACGCCGAGCCGCTTTTCGAGCTCGGTGTCCGCATCCACAAAGGGCTTGCGCAGGCGACGGGCGAGCTGACGCCCCAGCGTGGACTTCCCCGCCCCGGGCAGCCCCACCAGAAATAAATTGCCCCGGCGAAGCGGCACCGGGGCAGGGGATTCGGAAGCGGCGCCTGCGCCGCCGGTCGTGTCGCTCACCGCACGGATGTTACCGTGTCCTTCACGATGCGCGGCGTGAGGAAGATGAGGAGCTCGGCCTTGTCGCTGCTATTGCCGGTCTGCTTGAAGAGGTAGCCCAGGATGGGGATGTTGCCCAGCCACGGGACCTGCGTGACGTCGTTGCGTATCGTCTCCTCGTAGATGCCGCCGATCACCGCGGTATCCCCGTTGTTGACCGATATCTGAGTGACGACGTTCTTGGTGTCGATCGACGGCACCGAAAAGCCCCCCCCGAGCTGCACGTACTGGCCTACCGTGTCCTTCCGCACCTCCACGACCATGATGATGCGGCCGTCGGCGGTGATTTGCGGCGTGACGTCGAGCCGCAGCACGGCCTTCTTGAACTGCACCGTGGCCGGGGAGTTGGCGCTGCCAGGTGTCACGTAGGGGATTTCGGTGCCCTGCTCGATGGCGGCCTTCTGGTTGTCGCCGGTCACCACGCGCGGGCTCGACACCACCTTGCCCCGGGCGTCGGCTTCCAGCGCCGAGAGCTCGAGGTTGATGAGGTTGCCGCTACCCAGGTTGATGAGCGTAAGGGCGAGCTGGCCGGCCGCATTGGGCACCGGCAGATTCACGTTCAACTGGGGCGAGTCGGAGTACCCGGCGCTGGCGATGCCAGAGGCCAACTCGAAGGGTGTCTGCGTACGCGTCTCGCGGGTGACCGTGTCGCCGCTAGTCGTGACGACGGGCTGCGTCGACAACGAGCCGCTGGAGCCGCCCGCATAGCGCTTATTGTTGAAGGTGAAGCCCGTCTGCTGTCCAAAGCGCACGCCGAGCTGCTGGCTGAAGCGATCGCTCGCGATCACGATGCGCGCCTCGATCAGCACCTGCCGGATAGGCGTGTCGATCTGGCGGATGATCTTGCGCACTTCCTCCAACCGCGAAGCGGTATCGGTCACGAACAGGATGTTCGAGCGCGGATCGATGATGGCCACGCCGCGGCGGCTGATGATCGAGCCCTGCCCGCCCGTGGTGGCCGTCTGCCCGGCACCGGCGCCGAATTGCTGCTGCCGGTTGCTGGTGATGAGGTTGAGGATGTCCTGCGCCTTGATGTAGTTGAGCTGGAAGGACTCGGACACGAGCGGCTCGAGCTCGCCAATCTGGATGGCGTTCTCGAGCTGCTGCTTCTCCTTCAACGCGAGCTCCTCCCGCGGTGCGATGAGCACGACATTGCCGTTCTTGCGCATGTCGAGGCCCTTCGTCTGCAGGATGATGTCGAGCGCCTGGTCCCAGGGGATGTCCTTGAGACGCAGCGTGAGGCTGCCCTGCACCGTGTCGCTCGTGATGATGTTGAGCCCGGTGAAATCGGCGATCACCTGCAACACCGACCGCACTTCCACGTTCTGGAAATTGAGCGACAGCTTCTCGCCCTTGTAGCCGCCGCGCGAGCCTTGCACCAGCTTGTTGGGATCCTCGAGGATCGGCTTGATCTCGAGAATGAAGCGGTTGTCCGTCTGGTAGGCGGAGTGCTCCCAGAGACCCTTCGGCTCGATGACCATCCGCGCGTTGCTGCCTTGCGGGAATGTATCGACCGTGAGCACGGGCGTGCCGAAGTCGGCGACGTCGAGGCGCCGCTCGAGGTTGCGGGGCACCGAGGTCTTGAGGAAATCCACCACCAGCGTGCGACCCTGCTGGCGGATGTCGATGCCGGTGGAACTGTCGGATAAATCGACGATGAGGCGTCCCTCGCCGTTGCGCCCGCGACGGAAATCGACGTCACGGACGGCATGCTGGACCTCGCCCGGACGTGCTTCGGCAAAGCGCTGGACGTTCTCGCTGCCGGGCTGGGCGACAGGCTGGTCGTTCAGCGTGACGATGACCGAGTTGCCCTCGACATTGGTCTCGAAGGTCTGCGCACGATTGAGGTTGAACACGACCCGCGTGCGGTTGCCGGCCTGGATGATGTTGAAACTGCGCAACCCCGCCTCGTCGACGGGGCGCGTGGTAGCGCCGAGGCCGTTGCTGGTGTCGAGGAAGTCGAGCGCGATCCGCGGCGGGCTCGCGATCGAGAAGCTCGCGGGGGGATTGGCGGGCGGGTTCTTGAGGTCGAAGCGCACGACCACGCGGCCCGAGCTCGCGCGCGAGACGGAGATGTTCTCGAGGCTGTTGGGGGTCTGCGCGGAAGCGGCAGGCGCGAACAGCGCCGCCGCGAAGGCGACGAGCAGCGCTCCCACGCCTCGCCGCACCCACGTGTTGTTGTCGTTTCGCATGGGGACCGCCGCGCTCATCATCTGCGCTCCTGTGGTTTGCCGTCGGCCGGCTGCAGGAGGAGGCTGCTGGACCGCTCGGTCCAGTCTCCCGCGCCGTCCTGGATCAGTTCCTTCAACTTGATCTCCCCTTCGCCGACGTTCGTGATCACGCCGAAGTTCTGTCCTGCATAGTTGCCGGACCGGACCTGATAGACGTCGCGGTCCGGGGTGCGCACGAGCGCATACATGGTCTTGTTCTTCTCGAGCGTGCCCACCATGGTGAGCGACTCCAGCGGATACCCCTCCAGGGGCTCCTTGCGCCGGGTGAGGTCTGGCGCGAGCTTGGACGCGCTCTTGGTCGGCTCGATCTTGCGCGGCTTGAACGGATCCGGCATGTCGAACGCGTTGTAGGCGAAAGGGTCGTAGGGCTTGATCTGCGGTAGCGGCTCGAGCTTGCCACGGGCGTTCTTGCCCTGCTCTTGCATCCACACGCGCAGGTCCTGGTGGCTCTCCCCGCCGCAGGCCGCAAGCAACAGGCTCGCGCAGAGCACGACCGGTAACCGGGCGCTCACTTCTTCCCCTTGGCCTTGGCAGCCGCCCGCTGCTTGGCGATCTCTTCCTCGTCGAGGTAGCGGAACGTCTTTGCGTCCCCTTCGAGAACGAGCGTTCCCTTGTCATTGGAGATCAAGAGGTCGTTCAGGGTCACGATACGCGGGAGCTGGGCGATGTCGCTCGCGAAGGCCCCCATGTCGTGGTACGTGCCCGTGATGCGGATGCGGATCGGCAGCTCCGCGTAGAACTCGGCCATCTTCTCCTGCGGCGCCGGCCGGAAGAGCTCGAACTGCAGGCCGCGGCCCAGCCCCGCCTGGTTGATGTCGGTGAGGAGCGCGTCGATCTCCGAGCGGTTGGGCAGCTGCTTGACGAGCGCGCCGAAGGACTGCTCCACCTCGTTCAACTGCTGCACGTACAGCTCGAAGTTGATCGCCTTGGCCTTCTTTTCGGTGTACTGGGTCTTGAGCTTGACCTCTTCGGCCTGCGCGAGCTCGAGGCTGTCCCACTGGTCTTTCCAGTCGAGAAAGTAGCCCAACGTGACGATGACCACGAAGATCGCAAGGAGCGCGAGGACCTTCGGCAATACCGGCCAGTTGCCGACATTGCGCAGGTTGAGATTGCGGAGGTCGTCGAGGTTCATGCGGCCTTCTCCGCGGCAGGGAGGGCGGCCTTCGCCTTTGCCTTGGGCGCAGCACCGGGCGCGGGGGCGCCGGCCGGACCCGGCAACCGGGTTTCGGTGGCCGTGGCGCGCTTCACCGCGAAAGTGAGCACGAACTCGTTGATGGTGAGGCCGCGGCTGGCCGGCACTCCGGGCGCGGGCACGAGCTTGATCTCCACCAGCTCGGGGCTGCCGAGCCAGGGCGAGGACTCGATGTTGCGCATGAGCGTGGACACCCGCGCGTTGGACTGCGCGAAGCCAGAGATGGTGACCTTGGGCCCGACCTGCCGGACGCTCTTGAGATAGATGCCGTCGGGGAGCTGGCGCACGAGCTGGTCGAGGATGTGCACGGCCTCGCTGCGATTGGCCTGGAGCGTTTCGACGACCTGCTTGCGGGCCAGCACGGCCTGGATCTGGTCGCGCAGGCGGTCGATCTCCTTGATCTGCTCGTCGAGCTTGGCGATCTCGGACTTGAGCAGGTTGTTGCGGCTCTTCTGGTTATCGATCTGGGCGCCGAGCAGCCCGTGCACCAGGGCAACCACGCCCAGGGCCAGCACCGCTAGCGAGATCGCGAGCGAGATGAACTGCCGCTGGCGGGCCTGGCGCTTCTGCTCCCGGTGCGGAAGCAGGTTGATGCGGATCGAGGCCATTACTCAAAGCTCCGCAGCGCGAGACCCGTGGCAACGAGCAGCATGGGGGCATCCTGCGCGAGCTGCCGCGGGCGGATGCGCTCCGACGCCTGCATCGAAGCGAAGGGATTGGCCACCACCGTGGCCACGCCGGCCCGCTTGGCCACGAGGTCGTCGATGCCGGGCAGCGCCGCGCACCCCCCCGCCAGCACGACCTGGTCGACCTGGTTGTGGGAGGTGGACGTAAAGAAGAACTGCAGCGCCCGGGTAACCTCGAGGGCGAGCGTTTCCATGAACGGTTGGAGAACGTCGCTGTCGTAGTTCTCAGGCAGGCCTTG
>CALFEY010000345.1 GCA_937958295.1 uncultured Pseudomonadota bacterium | reverse complement strand
GAAGCGCGGCAAGGGGCACACGCCGTCGGGGTTCATCCCGTGGTTCGAGCAGCCCGCGCGCCGCTCGGGGGGCGCCACGATCGTGTGCGGCCACTGGTCCACGCTGGGCCTCATGCTCACCGACGACGTGCTGATGCTCGACTCGGGCTGCGTGTGGGGCGGCACCCTCACCGCGGTCAGCCTGCCGGACCGTCGCCTCGTGCAGGTGCCTTCGCGGGCGCCGCCGCGGCCAAAGCCGTTCGGATAGCTGCCTCCGCGTCGCGCGCGAGCGTGCGCCGATGCGCCGAGCGCGCGGGCAACGCCGGCGCCGCGTGCAACTCCACGGTCAGCGTGCGCTCGCCGCACACTGCCCAGAAGGATTGCGCGAACGTGGTATCGCCGACGTAGGCGGCGGCCATCGCGTGCTCGCCTGCGTGGTCGCGATAGCGGATCGCCACCGGCTGCACGTGCCCCTGCGCGTCCACGATGGGTTGCAGGAGCGAGCTCTTGAACGGCAGGAGATCGGTGCCGTCGGTGGTGGTGCCCTCAGGAAATATCGCCACCACATCGCCGCTCGCGAGTACGCGCGCCATGTCCTCGTTCACGCGATGCGTGTCGCGCCGACGCTCGCGCTCGATGAACACGGTGCCGGCGCCCTTGATCATCTGCGACACCACGGGCCAGCGCGCGAGCTCGGACTTCGCCACGAAGCGCACCGGATGATGCGCATTGAGCACGAAGATATCGAGCCACGAGATGTGGTTGGCCACCACGAGGACGTTGCCCGCCGCTGCGAGCGAGCCTTCCACGCGCGCCTCGATGTTCAGGATGCGCAGCAGGCGTCCGCTCCAACGCTTGACGATGTGCCGGCGCCGCTCGGGGCTCACCAGCGGAAAGACGAACATGGTCGTCCCCACCCCCGCGGCCACGTGCACGCAGGTGCGCGTGAAGCGATAGCAGCGGACGACGAGCGAGTTGCCGGGCCGCTGCCCGTTGGACCGGGCGGCGCGCTTCACCACAGGTCGGTGCCGAATGTCGCCCGGTAGAGGTGCGCCACCTTCTCGCGCGTGACCGCGTGCTTCTGCGCGCCGCGGGAGCCGATCTTGATGGCGCCGAGCACGGACGCGAGCCCGCCCGTGCGCTCCCAGTTCCAGCCGCTGGCGATGCCGTGCAGCAGGCCGGCCCGGTAGGCGTCGCCGCAGCCCGTGGGATCGAGCACGGCCTCCGGCTTGGCCGCGGGGATCGCATATGTGGCGCCGTTCGCGTGGATCACCGAGCCTTCGGCGCCGAGCGTCACCACGAGCGCTTCCACCTTCTGCGCGATCTCCGGCAGCGACATGCCGGTGCGCTCTGCCAGCATGCGGCCTTCGTAGTCGTTGACCGCGACGTAGCGCGCCTTGTCGATCATCGCCGCGAGCTCCGGGCCGTCGAAGAGCGTCATGCCTTGGCCCGGATCGAAGATGAAGGGAATGCCGGCGGCGGCAAACTGCCGGGCGTGGGCGTGCATGCCTTCCTTGCCGTCCGGAGCGATGATGCCGAGGCCGATGCCGGGCACGTCGCTCACGTTGCTTTGGTGCGAGTAGTTCATCGCGCCGGGGTGGAAGGCCGTGATCTGGTTGTCGTCGAGGTCGGTGATGATGAACGCTTGCCCGGTGTACGCCCCCGGCACGTGGCGCACGCCGTCCACGCCGATCCCGAGCGCCGCCAGGCGCTCCTTGTACTCGACGCCGTCGTCGCCCACCGTGGCCATGACCACGGGCTCGCCGCCGATCGCGGCCAGGTTGTAAGCGATGTTGCCTGCGCAGCCGCCCCACTCGCGCCGCATCTCGCCGATCTGGAACGACACCGACAGTACCTGCGTCTGCTCGGGCAGGATGTGCCGCGAGAACTTGTCGGGGAACACCATGATGGTGTCGTAGGCGAGCGAGCCGCAGATCAAGGTGCGCATGAGTGACGGAGTGGACGTGGGAAAGGCGACGCGCGAGTTTACAGCGTCGCGTTCGGGCGCGCTTCACGCTCGGCGGCAGCGGGGCGTCGTTCACCGTTGCAATGACGCCAGCGTCGACGAGGTGCGACAGAGCGCAGTGGCGCGCGAAAACGCCTCGCTACGGGGACCCGGTGCCTCTAGGCGGGCCGACCCACCGGCCCGCCTGTCGGCACCACCCGTAGACGCGAGGCTCGCACGACACTGC
>CALFEY010000344.1 GCA_937958295.1 uncultured Pseudomonadota bacterium | reverse complement strand
GATGGGCTACCTGCACTGCGGCGCGAACGGCGCGGGCCATTTCGCGAAGATGGTCCACAACGGCATCGAGTACGGCGTGATGGCCGCCTATGCCGAAGGCTTCGGCATCCTGCGCTCGGCCAACGTGGGCAAGCAGACGCACGCCATCGATGCCGAGACCACGCCGCTGCGCGACCCCGAGCATTACCAGTACGACATCGACCTGCCCAACGTCGCCGAAGTGTGGCGGCGCGGCAGCGTGATCGCCTCGTGGCTCCTCGACCTGACCGCCGCAGCCCTTGCCAAGGACCCGGCACTGTCCAACTTCGCGGGGCGCGTGTCCGACTCCGGCGAGGGACGCTGGACCATCAAGGCGGCCATCGACGAGGCCGTGCCGGTGCCCGTGCTCACCACGGCGCTGTACGAGCGCTTCAGCTCGCGCGGCGAGGCCGATTTCCAGAACAAGCTCCTGTCGGCGATGCGCTTCGAGTTCGGGGGACACGTCGAGAAGAAGTGATCCGCACAGCCCCCACCCGCCCCCTCTTCCTGTCCATCGAGCCATGACCGAAACCGTTCAGTCCGACGCCCTCGTCTTCTTCGGAGCCACCGGCGATCTCGCCTACAAAAAGATCTTCCCGGCGCTGCAGTCGATGATCCGCCGCGGCAAGCTCGACGTGCCGGTCATCGGCGTGGCCAAGTCGGGTTGGAATCTCGATCAGTTCCGTGCGCGGGCACGCGACAGCGTGGAGAAGCACGGCGGCCTCGACGAAGCCGCCTTTGCCAAGCTCTCGTCGCTCCTGCATTACGTTGACGGCGACTACGGCGACCTCGCCACGTTCAAGCGCCTGCGCAGCGAGCTCGGCACCGCGGAGCACCCCGCGCATTACCTCGCGATCCCGCCCATCCTCTTCGGGCCGGTGGTGGAGCAGCTCGTCAAGGCCAATTGCGCGCAAGGCGGGCGGGTGATTGTGGAGAAGCCCTTCGGGCGCGACCTTGAGTCGGCACGCAGGCTCAACGCGATCCTGCTGTCCGCCTTCGACGAGGCGCACATTTTCCGCATCGATCACTACCTCGGCAAGACGGCCGTGGACAACCTGCTGTTCTTCCGCTTCGTGAACTCCTTCCTCGAGCCGGTGTGGAACCGCAGCTTCGTGGAGAGCGTGCAGGTCACGATGGCCGAGAACTTCGGCGTGCAGGGTCGCGGCAAGTTCTACGACGAGACGGGCACGGTGCGCGACGTGGTGCAGAACCATCTGTTCCAGGTGATCTGCAATCTGGCCATGGAGCCGCCCGTGCGCCCGGACAGCGAGACGCTGCGCGACGAAAAGGTGAAGGTGCTGAAGTCCATCGAGACGCTGAAGCCCGAGGACCTCGTGCGCGGCCAGTTCGACGGCTATCTCGCCGAGCCCGGGGTGGCGCCCGGATCCACCACGGAGACGTTCGCCGCGGTGAAGCTCACC
This sequence comes from uncultured Pseudomonadota bacterium, assembly GCA_937958295.1. Taxonomy (GTDB): domain Bacteria; phylum Pseudomonadota; class Gammaproteobacteria; order Burkholderiales; family Casimicrobiaceae; genus VBCG01. Next base: position 1,956 of record CALFEY010000344.1, on the reverse strand, counting down.
CTCGACTCCTGGCGCTGGCAGGGCGTGCCGTTCTACATCCGCGCGGGGAAGAACCTGCCCGAGACGTGCACGGAAGTGCTTGTCCGCCTGCGCCGTCCCCCCACCATGTTCCCCAACTGCAACACGCCCCCCAACCACCTGCGCTTCCGCATCGGACCCGACGTGCAGATCGCCATGGGCGCCACCGTGCTCGATGCCCAGGCGCGCATGACCGGTCGTGGGGTGGAGTTGCTCGCCGTGCACACGCCCGGCGCGGAAGACCAGGATGCCTACGAGCGGGTGCTGGGCGACGCCATGGCCGGCAACGAATCGCTCTTCGCGCGCCAGGACTATGTCGAGGAAGCGTGGCGGATCGTCGACCCGGTGCTGGCCGCGAACACCCCGCTGTATCCGTACAAGCCGGGCCAGTGGGGACCGGTCGAGTCGTCGCGCCTCACCCCTCCGGGCGGGTGGGACGACCCCACTGTCACCGAAGACTCCACATACTGACCGGTCCGCGCGAGCCCCCGTGCCGATTCAACTGGATGTCTTTCCCGACAGCGACGCAGTGGCGCAGGCGGCGGCGCGCTTCATCGCCGCGCAGGCCATGTCGGCCATCGCCTTGCGCGGCCGCTTCAAGTTCGCCGTGAGCGGCGGCCACACGCCGTGGCAGATGCTGCGCGCCTTGTCGGCCGAGCAAGTCGACTGGACCAACGTGCATCTGTTCCAGGTCGACGAGCGCGTCGCTCCGCCCGGCGACCCTTCGCGCAACCTCACGCACATCCGCGAGAGCCTGCTCACGCGCGTGGCCATGCCGCCTGCCAACATCCACGCGATGCCGGTGGAGGCCAATGACCTCGACGCCGCCGCTGCGCGCTACGCGGAGCAACTCGGGACGATCGCGGGCACGCCGCCCGTGCTCGACCTCGTGCATCTTGGCCTCGGCCCGGACGGCCACACCGCGTCGCTGGTGCCTGGCGACCCCGTGCTGCACGAGGATTTCCTGCAGGTGGCGATGACGCAGTCGTATCAAGGCCAGCGCCGCATGACCCTTACCTATCCCGTGCTCGACCGCGCCCGCTGCGTGCTTTTCATGGTCACGGGCGTGGAGAAAGTGCAGGCGCTCGCCGACCTGCTGGCGGGCGACCCGCGCATTCCCGCCGCGCACGTCACCGGCGAGCGCACGGTGGTGATGGCGGATGTGCTCGCCGCCGCCCGGCCTCCGGGCAACGAGACCGCCTGACACTGGAGAGCCGCATGGATTTTCCGCAGAACCAGGACATCGACACGCTTTGCATCAACACGATCCGCACGCTCGCCATCGACGCGGTGCAGGCGGCCAGCTCCGGCCATCCGGGCACGCCGATGGCGCTCGCGCCAATGGCCTATACGCTGTGGAACCGCGTGATGAACTTCGATCCCGCGGATCCGATCTGGCCCAATCGCGATCGCTTCGTGCTTTCCAACGGACACGCCTCGATGCTGCTGTGGGCGGTGTTGCACTTGACCGGCGTGCGCGCCGTGAATCCCGACTACGAGGTGCTCGGCAACCAGGCGGTGACGCTCGACGACATCAAGCGCTTCCGGCAGATCGGCAGCCACGCCCCGGGCCATCCGGAGTACCACCTCGTGTCCGGCGTGGAGACCACCACCGGCCCCCTGGGCCAGGGTATTGCCACGAGCGTGGGCATGGCCATGGCGCAGAAGTGGCTCGCCACGCGCTACAACCAGCCGGACTTCCCGCTCTTCGATTACACGATCTACGCGAGCTGCGGCGACGGTTGCCTCATGGAGGGCGTGGGGGCGGAAGCGGCGTCGCTCGCAGGGCATCTCGCCCTCGATAACCTCTGCTGGATCTACGACAACAATCACATCACGATCGAAGGCAACACGCGCATCGCGTTCACCGAGGACGTTGCCGCCCGCTTCATGGGCTACCAGTGGAACGTCCTGCGCGTGGGCGATGCCAACGACCTT
>CALFEY010000343.1 GCA_937958295.1 uncultured Pseudomonadota bacterium | reverse complement strand
ATCTTGAGGCGTATGCCGTTGTCGTGCAGCTTCGCCACCTCCTGCTCGAGCGCGCGCAGGAAGAGGTCCATCAGGATCGACACCTCTTCCTCGGGCCGGCGCCAGTTCTCGCTGGAGAAAGCGAACAGGGTCAGGTACTCGACGCCGCTCTGGATGGAGGCCCGGACTGTCGCGCGCACCGCCTCCACGCCGCGCTTGTGGCCCGCCACGCGCGGCAGGAGGCGCTGCTTGGCCCAGCGGCCGTTGCCGTCCATGATGATCGCCACGTGGCGCGGCACCGCCGCCGTGACCGGTACCGTCTGGGTCGAGCTGCCGAACACGCTCACGAGCGAACCGCCGCGCGACTAGATCGCGAGGAGGTCGGCTTCCTTGGCCGCCATCGCCTTGTCGATCTCGGCGATGTAGCGGTCGGTGAGCTTCTGCAGGTCGGCGAGCGCATGCCGCTCGTCGTCTTCGGACACCTGCTTGTCCTTGAGGAGCTTCTTCAGGTGGTCGTTGGCGTCGCGGCGAATGTTGCGCACCGCCACCCGCGCACCCTCGGCTTCCTTGTGCACGACCTTGGTCAGGTCGCGCCGGCGCTCCTCCGTGAGCGCGGGCATGGGGATGCGGATCACGTCGCCGGACGTGGCGGGATTCAAGCCCAGGTCGGAGTCGCGGATGGCCTTCTCCACCACCGGGATCATCTTCTTCTCCCACGGCTGCACGGCGATCGTGCGGGCATCGGCGAGCGACACGCCGGCCACCTGCGAGAGGGGCATCGACGAACCGTAGTAATCGACGTGGATGTGATCGAGCAGGCCGGTGTGGGCACGGCCCGTGCGGACCTTGCCCAGGTCGACCTTGAGGGCTTCGACCGACTTGACCATCTTCTGCTCGGCCGTCTTCTTCACATCGTTGATCATGATGCCTCCTGCAGTGTCAGCAATGGACGAGCGTGCCCACGTCGGCGCCCTCGACCACGCGCTTCAGCGCGCCCGGCACGAAGATCGAGAACACCTTGAGTAGCATGTTCTGGTCGCGGCACAGCGCGAGGGCCGTGGCATCCATCACCTTCAGGTTCTTGACGATCGCTTCGTCGAAGGTGAGGTCCGGGTAGCGCCGCGCCGTCTTGTCCTTCATGGGGTCGGCGGTATACACGCCGTCTACCTTGGTGGCCTTGAGCACAATGTCCACGCCCATCTCGCGGCCGCGCAGCGCGGCGGCGGTGTCCGTGGTGAAGAAGGGATTGCCGGTGCCCGCGGCAAAGATCACGACCTTGCCTTCCTCGAGATGGCGCAGCGCGCGCCCGCGGATATAGGGCTCGGCCACCTGGTCGATGCGCAGGGCCGACTGCACGCGCGATTCGACGTCGGCGCGGCGCAGGGCGTCCTGCAGCGCGAGCGCGTTCATGAGCGTGGCGAGCATGCCCATGTAGTCGGCGGTCGCACGGTCCATGCCGGCGGCCCCGGGGGCCACGCCGCGGAAGATGTTGCCGCCCCCGATCACCACGGCGATCTGCACGCCGGTGCGCAGGACCTCGGCCACTTCCGCCACGATGCGGTCGATCGTCTCGCGCTCGATGCCGTAGCTCGACTCGCCCATGAGGGCCTCGCCGGAGAGCTTGAGCAGTATCCGCTTGTAGGCAGGTCCGGGAACGGGCGTCGCGGCCGGTGACTCGACTTCAGCAACCGGCGCAGCGGCGGTGGGCGGATTCATGAACGCTCCTCGAACGCTTCGATGACGGCGGGCATCGACACGAACACCCGCTTGTTGCGCCGCGCGGGGAAGGACGCTGCCGTCCCCCCCGCGCGGATCCTGCGTGACTGCGTGCTGCGAATGCGATTAGGCCTTGGCCATCGCCGCGACTTCGGCGGCGAAGTCGTCCTTCTTCTTCTCGATGCCTTCGCCCACCACGTACAGGGTGAACGACTTCACCGCGGCGCCCTTTGCCTTCAAGTGCTTCTCCACCGTGTCGTCGGGATTCTTGACGAACGGCTGGCCGAGCAGCGTGACCTCGGCCAGGAATTTGTTCACGCGGCCCTCCACCATCTTGGCCACGATGTCCGCCGGCTTGCCGCTTTCGGCCGCCTGCGCCGTGAAGATCGCGCGCTCGCGCTCGATCAGGTCGGCCGCCACGTCGTTGCGTGACACGGCCACGGGACGGATCGCCCCCGGTGCGGCGCCGGCCGCCACATGCATCGCAACGTCCTTGCCCACGGCGGCGTCGCCGCCGGTGTAATCCACGGTGACGCCAATGCGGCCGCCGCCATGCAGGTACTGCGCGAGCTGCCCCGACGTTTCGAAGCGCTCGAAGCGACGCAGCGAGATGTTCTCGCCCAGCTTCTGCACGAGCGCCTGGCGCACGGACTCGACCGTGCCGCCGTCCAGCGGCAGCCCGGCGAGCGCCGCGACGTCGGCGGGCTTCTTCTCGGCGATGGCCTGCGCGACCTTGCGCGCGAAGGCGGCGAAATCCTCGTTGCGCGACACGAAATCGGTCTCGCAGTTGACCTCGACCATCGCGCCCGACTTGCCGTCGGATGCGAGGTACGCGCCCACCACGCCTTCGGCGGCGACGCGTCCGGCGGCCTTGGAGGCCTTGGCCCCGCTCTTGATCCGCAGGAGCTCCTCGGCCTTGGCGAGATCGCCCTCTGCTTCGGTGAGCGCCTTCTTGCACTCCATCATGCCAAGACCCGTGCGCTGGCGCAGGTCCATCACCATGCTTGCGGAGATTTCCGCCATGTTGCTACCTCGTTGTTCGGTTGGAACCGGGGCCCTGCCGGACCCCGTTGCGTCTTTGAGCCGCACGCCGGTGACGTGCGGGATGATCGGCTGCGGCGTCAGGCCGTGGCTTCGTCCTTGACCTCGACGAACTCATCGCTGGCCGCGACGATCTCCTGCACCACCGTGGCCTTGCCTTCGAGCACCGAGTCGGCCACGCCCCGCGCATACAGGCGGATCGCGCGGCTGCTGTCGTCGTTGCCCGGAATCACGTAAGCGATGCCATCGGGCGAGTGATTGGTGTCGACCACGCCGATGATCGGGATGCCGAGCTTCTTGGCCTCGGTAACGGCGATCTTGTGATAACCAACGTCCACGACGAACATCGCATCGGGGAGCGCGTTCATATCCTTGATGCCGCCCAGGCTCTTCACGAGCTTGTCGAGCTCGCGCTTGTGCGAGAGAGCTTCGCGCTTGGTCATGCGATCGAACGTGCCGTCGGTGGCCATCACCTCGAGATCCTTCAGGCGCTTGATCGACGCCTTCACGGTCTTGAAGTTGGTGAGCATGCCGCCCAGCCAGCGGTGATCGACCCAGGGCATCCCGGCGCGCTGGGCTTCCTCGGCGACGATCTCGCGCGCCTGGCGCTTGGTGCCGACGAAGAGGATGGTGCCGCGGTTGCTCGCCAGTTGCCGGACGTACTTCATGGCATCCTGGTACATCTGCATCGTCTTCTCGAGGTTGACGATGTGAATCTTGTTGCGCTGGCCGAAGATGAAATCGGCCATCTTCGGATTCCAGTAACGGGTCTGGTGACCGAAGTGGACCCCGGCTTCCAGCATCTGACGCATCGTGACCGACATTGCACTGCTCCTTGAGGTTGGCCTCCATCCGCGGAGTGATTCCTTCGGGAGTCCTTTCCCGGGGAACACCTCAATGACCGCGGATGTGCGGATTTCCCGGTCGTCTTCGCGGTGCGCGTGTGCCGATGGCAGCTTGCCGAACACGGCAGTTGCGGGCCTAGTTGCCGGCCAGCAGCGCGACCGCGACCTTGCCACCCAAGAAGGCCACGCGGCGATTCGTCTCGAGCAAACGCCCTGACGACTCGCCAAATGACCCTCCCCAGGCGCGATCGGGGTTAACTCGCTATTCTAGCACGTTTTCACCCTTCGCCGCGAGCCCGCGCCGGGGGCCGGAAGGGGACTCGCCGCCGGCCCCAGGACAGCCCTTGTCACCGGCGCGGGCCGGCCTCACTGTAACGTCCATGCCTGCTCCCGCCCCTGCCGCTCCTCCCGCGCTGCCTGGCTTCGCCGGGACCGTTCCCGCGCTTTCCGGCATCGCCTTCGACGGCCCGGACGCCGCCTTGTTCCTGCACGGCCAATTGTCCACCGACGTGGCGGCGATGCCCGTCGGCAGCGTCTCGCTTAGCACCTACAACTCGCCCAAGGGCCGCGTTCTCGCGAGCCTCGTGCTCTACCGCCGGGCCCCCGAGTCCTTCGTGGCACTGGTGGCGAGCGACCTCGCGGTCGCACTGCGCAAGCGGCTCGCGATGTTCGTGCTGCGCGCCAAGGTCACGCTCGCCGACGCCTCCGTCGCGCACACGGTCGTGGGCGCGGGCGGAGACGGCGCCGCGGCGGCGCTGGGCCGCGTGTTCGGTGCCGTGCCGCTGCCCGGCCACGGCATCAGCGTGCCGGAGGGGGATCTGCTGACGCTGCCCGATGGCCGCTTTGCCCTCCTCGCGGCAGCGGCCACGGAGCCCGTGCTGTTAGAGCGGCTCGGCCTGCGCGTCGAGCCCGGGGCTTTCGAAGCGCTCGGCATCCGCGCGGGCGTGCCCGTCGTGACCCTCGCCACGCAGGATCGCTTCGTGGCGCAGACGCTCAACTTCGACCTGCTGGGCGGCATCCACTTCCGCAAGGGCTGCTACCCCGGGCAGGAGATCGTGGCGCGGATGCAGTATCTCGGCCGCCTCAAGGAGCGTTTGTTCGCTTTCGCGGCGAGTGCTCCCCCGCCCGCGCCCGGCACGCCGGTGGTGGACGCGCTCGCGCCGGACCCGCCGGCCGGGATCGTGATCGCGGCCGTGGCCGTGGAGGGCGGCAGCGAGCTCCTCGCGGTGGCGAGCTTCGCCGCCGTCGAGGCGGGGATCTTGCGCCTCGCCAGCGCGGAC
>CALFEY010000342.1 GCA_937958295.1 uncultured Pseudomonadota bacterium | reverse complement strand
TGGCTGGAATCGGCAGGGTTTCCTGCGCCAGGAGGTGCGCCACCTCGTCCTGCTGACGGTCGATGTAGCCTGCGTACTTCACGGAGATCTCCACCTGCTCGGCAACGGCGGGATCGTCCACCGGCGTTCCGGCGCCCGGCAGCGTGTGCAGCGATGCATAAGTCACGCCCGGGCGACGGAGCAAGTCAGTAAGCGCATACTCTCGCTCAATGCCTTGCCCAAGCACCGTTTGGATGGCTTCTGTCGGCACGTTGTCCGGTTGCAGGAAGGTGCGCGTCAGGCGGGCACGCTCCGCTTCGATGGCGTCGCGCTTGCGGCAAAAGGCGTCCCAGCGGGTGTCGTCGACAAGTCCCAGGCGCCGTCCGGTTTCGGTAAGGCGGAGGTCGGCATTGTCCTCGCGCAGTTGCAGGCGGTACTCCGCGCGGGAGGTGAACATCCTGTAAGGCTCGGAAACGCCCCGCGTGATGAGGTCGTCGACGAGAACGCCGAGGTACGCCTCGTCGCGACGCGGGCACCAGCCCTCCGCGTCGCGGACGTGACGGGCGGCGTTCAGCCCGGCGAGCACGCCCTGGGCCGCTGCCTCTTCGTAGCCGGTGGTGCCGTTGATCTGGCCCGCAAAGAAGAGTCCGCCGATCGCCTTGGTCTCCAGCGTGGCGCGCAGGCCGCGCGGATCAAAGTAGTCGTATTCGATGGCGTAGCCCGGCCGCAGGATGTGCGCGGCCTCGCACCCGCGCATCGAGTGCACGAGCTCGAGCTGCACGTCGAAGGGCAACGAGGTGGAGATACCGTTCGGATAGATCTCGTGCGTGGCGAGGCCTTCCGGCTCCAGATAGATCTGGTGGCTCTCGCGCTGGGCGAAGCGGACCACCTTGTCCTCGATGGACGGGCAATAGCGCGGTCCCGTGCTCGTGATCACGCCCGAGTACATCGGCGAGCGGTCGAGCCCGGCACGGATGATGTCGTGCGTCCGGGCGTTGGTATGTGTCACCCAACAGGGGCGTTGGGCCGGATGCATGGCGCGAGTACCCATGAACGAGAACACCGGCGCGGGGTCGTCGCCGGGCTGGATATCCAGCGCGGAGAAATCGATTGTTCGGCCATCGAGGCGCGGCGGGGTACCGGTCTTCAGGCGCCCCACGGGCAAGGCGAGCTCACGTAGCCGCGCCCCGAGGCGTTTCGCGGGCGGGTCGCCCGCCCGACCCGCTTCGTAATTCTGGAGACCGACGTGGATCAGGCCGGACAGGAAGGTGCCCGCGGTGAGGACCACCGCGCGCGCATGGAAGACCAGGCCGATCTGCGTGACTACGCCGGCGACACGGTCCCCTTCCAACAGCAGATCGTCGACGGGCTGCTGGAAAAGGGTGAGGTTTGGCTGGTTCTCGATCCGGTGGCGGATAGCCGCGCGATAGAGGACGCGGTCGGCCTGGGCGCGGGTGGCCCGCACGGCCGGCCCCTTGCTGGAATTGAGCGTGCGGAACTGGATGCCCGCCTCGTCCGTGGCGATGGCCATCGCGCCGCCGAGGGCATCCACTTCCTTGACCAGGTGCCCTTTCCCGATCCCTCCAATGGAGGGGTTGCAGGACATCTGGCCGAGGGTCTCGATGTTGTGGGTGAGCAGCAGCGTGTCGCGACCCATCCGCGCGCTGGCGAGCGCAGCCTCGGTGCCGGCATGGCCGCCACCGACTACGATCACTTCGAAGTAATGCTTGAATTCCATCGGTCAAGTTGTAAGGGCGCCGAAGAGGCGCCCCTGTGGACAATTTTAACGTAGCGGGGCGGGGAAGGCATGTTTCACGTGGAACCCGGTTGGTACACGTGTGGTGTTTCACGTGAAACGATTATCTACTTGACAAACCCATGATGGCCCTATATTGTTGTTCCTATAGGAGAAACAGTCATGGCCGAGTCAATCTACGACAAGCCCCATTTTCAGGATCCAGACAGCGCGCGGGAATACCTTGAGCGCCTGCGCTGGCCGAGCGGCAAGGCTGTGTGCCCACACTGCGCTTCCATTGGTGAGCACTACGCGCTGAAAGGCAGTGCCCACCGGCCCGGCCTGTGGAAATGCCGTGACTGTCGCAAGCAATTCTCCGTCACAGTCGGCACAGTGTTCGAGCGCAGCAAGATTCCTTTGAGCGTGTGGCTCCAAGCCGTCTACATGCTTTGTTCGAGCAAGAAGGGCATGAGCAGCCATCAGCTACATCGCACGCTCGGCGTGACGTACAAGACCGCATGGTTCATGTCGCATCGTATCCGCGAAGCGATGCGTACTGGCGCGCTGGCGCCCTTCGGTTCAGGCGGTGGCGACGTTGAGGCGGACGAGACTTACATCGGTCGTGAGCCGGGCAAGGAAGTGCGCGACGGCCCGCACCACAAGATGAAGGTGCTTTCGCTGGTGGACCGAAATACCAAGCAAGCGCGGAGCATGGTAGTTGACGCCGTGAACGCGAAAACGATCATGCCGATCCTGCGCGAAAATATCTCGCATGAGGCGCGACTTCTGACGGATGAGGCGACGGCGTACAACTACGCCCGCGTCTACTTCGCCGGTCACGAATCCGTGGTCCATAGCCGCAAGGAATGGGTGCGGCTGAGCGACCGGACTGTGCACATCCAAACCGTCGAGGGCTATTTCTCGATCTTCAAGCGCGGCATGAAGGGCGTCTACCAGCACTGCGGCAAGCAGCACCTTCACCGCTACCTCGCGGAATTCGACTTCCGGTACAACAACCGGGCCAAGCTGGGCGTGTCGGATGCGCAGCGTGCGGACAACGCCTTGAAGGGCATCAGCGGCAAGCGGCTGACATACCGATGCGCCGCTTCATGACAGGCGGGTAACAATCTCGGCAAGTGCCGGGGCGCTCTAATTTGTTGCTGTTTTGACAAAAAACCCTAGTGGAGAAGTATATTCTTCTTGACATCTTGTGAAACTCTGGGTGGATAACTATGATCTAAGCACGGGGAAAATTGTGCTATGAACAGAGAATCCAAAAATTCAGAGACTCGTCTAAAGCAAATGGTGCATTACATTTGCGCGAAATGTGACGACCCTCGCAAGCTGGGCGCTACCAAGCTGAATAAGGTGCTTTGGTACGCGGATACCATATCGTTCAGAGTCTCAAAAGACCACTCAACGATTAGTGGGGCCACGTCCTACCTGAAGCAGAAGTTTGGTCCTGTGCCCAAGAAAATTCAGTCGGCGATCACCCAACTCAGCAAGGAAAAGTCGATCTACGTCCGCGACGTAGACTTCTTCGGGAAAACGAAACGGGAATACATCTCTCTAACCGCCCCGGAGGAAGACGTATTCAACGAGCAAGAGCGCCAAATCCTGGACGCCGCTATAGAGTTTGTATGCGATGGCCATACGGCCGTTTCAATCAGCGAAATGACGCACGACATCGTATGGGAAGCCGCCCAGATGGGGGAAGAGATCCCGGTTTTTGCGGTGTTGGCTGCAACGGCGGGCGAGGTCACAAAGGATCACAAGAGTTGGGCGGACAAACTAATCAACGCTCGGCACTCTCCGGATTCATCGCGCCGTAAAGCTGCCTAGGAAAGCAGCCAGAGACTCGACGGGGAGGTTGAGTTGGCACCTTGGGTTAACTACCGCTCGATTCGAGAGGATGCGGATAGCGCAGAGCCAGACATCGAGCGCTACACCAAGACCATCCCCAATTTCGGTTTGGCTTGGGATGCCTTGGTTTGGTTGCTGGCTCGCAAGTGCGACGACATCGCAATTACGTCTAAGCAAATTGACGGGGTGAGTTATCACCTATACGTGCAGGCATCTGACGACCTCGCCGGGACCCCGCAGGTAGTGGTTTTGTACACTTACGACGATAACTATGTTGATGTCTTGGGCGTGCTGGCGGAACCAGTGAAAACGAAGGCTGTGAAAGGCGCCAAGAAATGACAGCGCCCAAGTCGGCGCCGGAGCCGCGAGAGGAGACCCTTCCAAATCCGGACGACGTGTTGCGCGTTATGCTCAATACGCCGCCGAGACCTCATGAGCCGGCGGGACGCAGCCTTCCGCCTACTCCACGGAGAGATAAAAAGCCCGCCAAGTAGCGGGCTTTTTCATGGTTGGGCTAGAGCCGCAATGTCGCTTCGGCCACGTCGCGACGTAAGCAGAACGTTACGTCGCGGATTGCCGCAGTCATTGTCGGTTCCGTGGCGGCGCGAGCGCGGGTTGCTTCTTCGGTCGCTTCCCACAATCCCCGGAAATTCTTGATCGACGTTTTCATGTCGGCAATGCTTACCGTGCTGCGACCGTTCGCGGGGCGATGCGGATTCTCGTGACCGCCCGGCCAAATCATCAGGCACACGAAAGGCGCCCTGCGCGTGAGGGGCATCAGCCCGGATGGGGCAAGGCCCATTGCATACGCGCGAAGATTCTGCGGCGTTTGCCATGCGAGCCTAACTAGCACGTCATCTCGCCCTGAATCGGCTGGCCAGGGCTTCTTAGATAGGTGGAAAGCCGGATTGCGCGTAAGCAAGGAAAGAAATTGCGCGATGTCCTTATCGTCGCGAAGGCTCGGAACAATGAACAACGCTGCTTGATGACTGGCCGCAGAGGCCAGGAGTGCCGCGTTCAGCTCGTCCCCCAACTCATCCACCGGCGGATAACGCACTGTTCGCGGAGAGACTTGCGCCAACTTCTCATTCTTGGCGATTTGCCTCGCGAAGCCACAACCGGTGATCTCACCCTTCAACCACTCGGCGATCAGTCGAACAGCGAGGTCACGCTTACGCTTACCTTCGCCCGCACCCATGCGGCGAGGCGCTTAGTCGCGGGAGGCGTAGTCGGCAAGGGTGCCAGGATGAATGACCATCCTCGGCGCTGCGTCCCGGCCGGTAAGAATCAGCTCTTGCCCCGCCTTCACCTTGGCATAGGTAGCCACGGGGTCTTTGATGAAATCCGCCATCGGCACAGACAATGGTCCGGGTGCGACGTGCCCACGGGCCATCTTTCTCGCCTTGTTCATACCCACCCCTAAGGATTGCGAAGCGGAGGCAGTGTGACACTACCTCTAGTGGCAGTTTAGGTTTTGTTTACCGTATGTCAAATGAGATTCAAATGACATACGTTCGGCGCGATAATCGGTTGTGGCCGAAGACAAGGAAAATCTCGTTCCGAAGTCATATCGACTCCCCGCCGGGGACGTTGAGATGATCGAGCGACTCGCGGCTAACAACATCCTTGGCTCCAATCCAAGCGCGGTCGTGCGGGCCGTGATTACAGCGGCACTCAAAGAACTGGTGCAGACGGAGTACGTAAGGAAGCACCAGGAGACAATGCGACTGCTAGCGAAACCGGCAGGCGACAACGAAAAAGCCCCGCAGTAGCGGGGCTTTTCATTTCCGGCCTGTCACCGAACGAATGTTCTTTCGGTCGCCTGGGTTTGTCAAGTAGATAATCGTTTCACGTGAAACCCCGATCGATCCGAACGGCGCGTCTGCCGTTCTGCCGGGCGGATCTCCTCATTTGAGCAAACGCCTTCCGCGACAAGCCCTCGGGCAACGCGGATTGTGGGCCGAGCCAGGCGCGCTACCCGAAGATCCGTCTCCCGCCAAACCGGCGAAGGTCAACGCCACCGCAGATCGCTGCCGTCGAGTCGACCCCGCGAACCCTAAAGCCGGCGGCAACTCCGAGGGTGCCCCCACCACGTGAACGCGAACAGCGCTGCCACCCACACCCTGCCATATGAAGGCGCAAGAACACCGATTACAGGCGGGGCATGTCACGATTCCAGCGAACAGCGACGCGCACCCCCCCGGCCGCGCCCAAGATAGCCCCTTCAGATTTGGCGGGCCATCATCCAGACGGGGGCCTGTGAAGCTGCCCGGGAGCTTCACCCCTTCACGCGACGAGACACCCGTTCAGGGCCAGACCGCCCGGCTTGGGTGCCGCCGTTTTCATCGCCCGATGGCTGCCAAGCGACGGCACCGCCCGAGCGTACGGCTCGAGCCGGCTGTGGTGCCCCTGGGCCCTTGAACCATGGCTGGCGGCCCCAGGCCACATGGCCGGCCCCCGCTCGACCAAGAACCGCATCGGCGTCCGCCGCCAACGATGTCAGTCCCATCATGCGAGGCCAGGATCCCGTCGACCGCTTGGGGGATGCCACCCAACCCCGCAAATATGTAACCTACAACACGACTGACTAAAGCAGCCCCGCCTCGCGAAAGTACTTCTCGGCCCCAGGATGAAACGGCACGGGTTGCCCCTTCACCGCCTGCTCCTTCGTGAGTGATGCCAGGGCCGGGTGCAGTTTGCGGAAATCGTCGAAGTTGTCGAACACCGCCTTGGTGATGCCATAGGCCACATCCTCAGGCATGTCGGCGCTCACCACGATCGTGGTCGTGGTGCCGATCGTCGGCTGCGGGGAGTCGGTACCCTTGTAGACGCCGCCGGGAATGCTCGTTCGCATGTAGTAGGGATGCGAGGCCACCAGGCGGTCGACGGCCGGTCCCGTCACCGGCACGATCCGGGTGCGGCAACCGCTCGCGGCGTCCTGCAGGATCGGATTGGGGTGTCCCGCCACGAACGCGAACGCATCCATCTTCGCCTCGCAAAGCGACGTGGGCATCTCGACGATCTTCACGTCGAGCGCAGCCTTGAGGTCCTCGGTGCGCAGGCCGGCCGTTTGCAGGACGAGTTCCATGGTGGCCCGGGTGCCGGATCCCGCTGTACCGAGGTTAACCCGCTTCCCCTTGAGATCGGCGAGCGAGCGGATCCCGGCGTCCTCGCGGGCGACGAGCGTCAGCGTCTCGGGGTATACGTTGAACAGGGCGCGCAGCTTCGGTTGGGGCGCCCCCTTGAACGAACCGCGACCCTGGGCGGCCTCGAACTGCGTGTCGCTCTGGGCGATGCCCATGTCCAGGTCGCCTGCGAGCACGCCGCGGATGTTGGCCACGCTGCCCTCCGACGCCTCGACGGAGCAGCGCAGCTTGTGGACCTTGCGCGTGACGTTGACCATCCGGCACAGCGCCCCGCCCAAGGGGTAGTACACGCCCATGACGCCCGCGGTACCGATCTTTACCGTCTGCGCGGCCACCGCGTCGCCGACGACCGCCTGCGTGAGCGCGATCCCCAACGCGGTCGCCCACCGGATTGCCCCCCACCGCCGCATCCCGACCCGCCTCGAAGAGAAAGAAGCGAGTCTAAACAGAAAGGGCCGGCCACGAACACCGCGCGACCGGCCCTGCAGGACCCACCGACGACTTCAGGCGGCCAGGCGCGACGCGAGCTTTTCCCGTTCCGCCACGAGCTCGGCCGGACGCTTGTCCCCGAGCTTGGCAAAGAGCTCGTCGTGGGCAGCGAGCTCCCGCTCCCACTGCGCGCGCTCATGCGCCATCACGCCGGCGAAGGCCGCCTCGTCGAAGCGCGCGGCCGACCAGTCGAGATCGCCGTACTCCGGGACGAGGCCCAGCGCATCCTGTCGCGCCTGCGCCTTGCCGCGGCTGCGCTCGACGATCCAGCGCAGCACGCGCATGTTCTCGCCGAAGCCGGGCCAGGCGAACTTGCCCTCGGCATTCTTGCGGAACCAGTTCACGCTGAAAATTCGCGGAGGATGCGCGACCTTGCGCCCCATCGCCAGCCAATGCCGGAAGTAATCGCCCACGTGATAGCCGCAGAACGGGAGCATGGCGAACGGATCGCGGCGCACCTCGCCTACCGCGCCCGCGGCCGCCGCCGTGGTCTCCGAGCCCATTGTCGCGGCCTTGTACACGCCCTCCTCCCACGTGCGCGCCTCGCTCACGAGAGGCACGGTATCCGAGCGGCGGGCGCCGAATACGAAGGCGGAGATCGGCACGCCCGCGGGATCGTCCCATGCGGGATCGAGCGACGGACATTGCGTGGCCGCCACCGTGAAGCGCGCGTTGGGATGCGCGGCCTTGCGGCCTGCCTTGCCGTCGGCGGGCGTCCAGTCCTTGCCCTGCCAGTCGACCAGATGCGCGGGCGCATCCTTGGTCATGCCCTCCCACCATACGTCGCCGTCGTCGGTGAGCGCGACGTTGGTGAAGATGACGTTGGCGCGCAGCGTGTCCATCGCGTTGGGATTGGATTCGTACGACGTGCCCGGTGCCACCCCGAAGTAGCCGGCTTCGGGATTGATCGCATGCAGATAGCCGTCGGCGGCAGGTTTGAGCCACGCGATGTCGTCGCCGATGGTGGTGATCTTCCAGCCTTCCATCCCCGGCGGCGGAATGAGCATCGCGAAGTTGGTCTTGCCGCACGCGCTCGGAAACGCCGCCGCGACGTACGTCTTCTCACCCGCCGGCGACGTCGCGCCGAGGATCAACATGTGCTCGGCGAGCCAGCCCTGGTCGCGACCCATCACCGACGCGATGCGCAGCGCGAAGCACTTCTTGCCGAGCAGCGCGTTGCCGCCGTAGCCCGAGCCGAAGCTCCAGATCTCGCGCGCCTCGGGGAAGTGCACGATGTACTTGTGGTCGCGGTTGCACGGCCATGCGACGTCCTGCTCGCCCGGCGCCAGCGGCGCGCCCACCGAGTGCACGCACGGCACGAAATCGCCGTCGCTGCCAAGCACGTCGTACACCGCGCGGCCCATGCGGGTCATGAGCTTCATGTTGACGGCCACGTAGGCGCTGTCGGAGAGCTCGATGCCGATGTGCGCGATGGGGCTGCCGAGCGGCCCCATAGAGAACGGGACGACGTACAGCGTGCGGCCGCGCATGCAGCCGTCGAAGAGCTTATGCAGCGTGCCGCGCATCTCGTCGGGCGCGACCCAGTTGTTGGTGGGGCCGGCGTCCTCGCACGACTCGCTGCAGATGAACGTACGGTCTTCCACGCGGGCGACGTCGGACGGGTCGGAGCGGGCGAGATAGCTGCCCGGGCGCTTGTCCGCGGCAAGCTTGACGAAGGTGCCGGCGGCGACCATCTCATCGCACAGGCGCTGGTACTCCTCCGCGCTGCCATCGCACCACACGATGCGCGCGGGCTCGGTGAGAGCGGCGATCTCGCGCACCCAGCCGAGCAGGCGCGGGTGCCGCACGAAGGAAGGCGCACTCACGGAGGCTTGCAGGGTGGCCAGGGATTCGGGTTGATTCATCTGGACGTGGCTTGCGTGGGGATGGACTGCTGAGGGAGCGTCGCGCGGTGAAGTCGGGGACGCCTGCGGTGAGCGGGACTGCGCCGTCATGGCTTCGCGGCGGTCGTCAAATTCTACGCGCGACGGGGCGCGCATGCACCGGTCGAGCGGCCTGACCAATTTCCCTGCGGACGCCGCGGCCGCGCGAAGGCGATTTGCGCTTACGCGTCCCGGCGCGGCGGACGCCGTCGTCGATGACGCGCGCGGTACCACGCACGGGCACGTGGAAAGATCACCGGTGTAGCGAGCAGCAGGACCACCACGCGCGTCACGTGGAAGGCGGTGACGAGTGGCACGCCCAGTTGGAGCACCTTCGCCGTGACGCACATCTCCGCCATGCCGCCCGGCGCCGTGCCCAGCACGAGCGTGGCGGCCGGCTGTCCCGCGGCCCACGCCATGCCCATGCCGAACAGCGCCGACATAACGATCGACAGCAGCACCGTCACGACCACCGCCGTCACGAAGCGATGCGCGCCATGCAGGAAATCGTCCTGGAAGCGCGAGCCCAGCGCGCAACCCAGCAGGCACTGCCCTGTATTGGAGATCGGGGTCGGCATGAGCGACAGATCGATCGACAGTCCGGTCAGCGGAATCGAGAGCGCCAGCGCGCCGATCACAAAGCCGTTCGGCACGCGCAGGCGATGGAAGAGCGCGCCCGCGCCGAAGGTGAGCGCCATCAGCAGTGCGAAGCCGGCGAGGTCGAACGACTTGGCGCCCTGCGCATAGAGGTCCGTCCCGTGCACGCCGAAACCCGTGATCGCCGCGGGCACGATCCCCACCACGATCAGGATGCGCATGCTCTGCGCGGCCGCGATGCGATCCATGCGCCCACCGAAGCGCTCGCCCAGGATCGACATCTCCGACGCGCCTCCGGGCACGCTCGCGAAGATGCCGGTGGTGCGGTCGAAACCCGCCATGCGCGCGAGGGCGACGCCGGAGATGTAGCCGAGCGCGATCGCGAAGAGCGCACCCGCCACCAGCAGCCACCACAGTCCCGCCACTTCCCGCAGCACGTAGGGCGTGAAGTAGAGGCCAAGCGAGGTGCCGATGATCCACTGGCCGATGTAGCGCGACGGCGGCGGTGCCGCGATGTCCACGCCGGCGATGCGCAGGATGGCGAGCGAGAAGAGCGGACCCAGCATCCAGGGGATCGGCGTGCCGAGGCGCGAGCACACGTACCCCGCCCCCGCGCCGATGGCGAGGGCGGTGGCCCAGCGACGGTACTTCGGCGTCAAGCGGCCCGCGCCGCGCGGCGAGCCGCAACGCGGCGCCACAGCGGGGGCACGATCACCGTCAATGCCGCGAGCAGGAGCACCCCCGCGGCAATCGGTTGGGTCACGAACACGGACAGGTCGCCCTGACTGATGGCCAGCGCGCGGCGGAATTGGCTCTCGGCGAGCGGTCCCAGGATCATGCCCACGATCACGGGCGCCACCGGGATGTCATAGCGACGCATGAGGAAACCGACGAGGCCGATGACATAGAGCAGGAGGAGGTCGAACCAGGAGTTGCGCAGGCCGTAGGCCCCGAGCGTAGCAAAGATCAGGATGCCCGCGTAGAGCAGCGGGCGCGGGATGGCGAGGAGCTTCACCCAGAGTCCGACCAGCGGAAGATTGAGGATCAGCAGGATCACGTTGCCGATGTACATGCTCGCGATGAGCGCCCACACGAGCGTGGGCTGCGTCTCGAAGAGCAGCGGGCCGGGCTGCAGGCCGTATTGCTGGAAGGCCGCGAGGATGATCGCCGCCGTGGCGGTCGTGGGCAATCCGAGCGTGAGCAGCGGCACGAGCGTGCCGGTGGCCGACGCGTTGTTGGCGGCCTCGGGGCCGGCCACGCCTTCGATCGCGCCCTTGCCGAATTCCTCCGGATGCTTCGTGAGCTTGCGCTCGATGGCGTAGGACAGGAAGGTCGGGATCTCCGCGCCGCCCGCCGGCAGCGTGCCGAACGGAAAGCCGAGCAGCGTGCCGCGCAGCCACGGCTTCCACGACCGCGCCCAGTCCTGCGCGCTCATCATCACCGAGCCGCCGAACTTCTCGAGCTTGTCCATCGTGCGGTTCAGGTACGTCGCCACGTACAGCGTCTCGCCGACCGCAAAAAGACCCACGGCGACGACCACGACGTCGATGCCGTCGAGGAGCTCGGGGATGCCGAGCGTGAAGCGCGCCTGACCCGTTTGCGTATCGATGCCCATGAGGCCGAGGAACAGGCCGAAGAAGAGCGCGGCGATGCCGCGCAGGGGCGACGCGCCCAGTACCGCGGACACCGTCGTGAACGCCAGCACCATCACCGCGAAATACTCGGCGGGGCCGAATCTGAGCGCCACGTCCACCACGAGCGGCGAGAGCAGCGTGAGCGCGATGGTGGCGAGCGTGCCGGCCACAAAGGAGCCGATGGCCGACGTGGCGAGCGCGGGTCCGGCGCGGCCCGCCTTGGCCATGAGATTGCCTTCCATCGCCGTGACGATGGTGGCCGACTCGCCGGGCGTGTTGAGGAGGATCGACGTCGTCGAGCCCCCGAACATGGCGCCGTAGTAGATGCCGGCGAACATGATGAGCGCACCCGTGGGATCGATCTTCGACGTCGCCGGCAGGAGAAGCGCGATGGCGAGCGCCGGGCCCACGCCGGGGAGCACGCCCACTGCCGTACCGAGCGTGACGCCCACGAACCCCCACATGAGGTTTGTCCAGGTGAGGGCGACGGCAAAGCCTTCGATGAGGGCGTGCAGGGCTTCCATCGCGGGCCTACAGGAAGGGCAGCCAGCCGGCGGGCAACGACAGCGACAGCAGCCGTGTGAACACGAGGTAGGCCGCGGTCACGAGCACCACGGCGACGACGGCATCGCGCACGAGGCGCACGCTGCCGAAGCCGCGCGCCACCAGTACGAACAGCACCACGCTCGCCAGGATGAAGCCCGCCCAGCCGATCAGCACCATCTGCAGCACGATGCCCGCGCTGATGAGCGCGAAGGCGCGCCAGTCGGCACGCGCGTGCACGCCGTCGTCGTCCGGCATCGCGCGCCAGCCGCCCGCGAGCGCCCGCCAGGCAAGCAGCGCCCCGCAGACCGCGAGGCCGGTGCCCACGAGATACGGGAAGAAGCGCGGGCCCACTCCGGAGAAGGACTGGCTCTGCGGGATGTTGCCCGCGTCGAGCAGCACGAACGCGCCGATGAGGAGCAGGCCGAGCGAGCACGCAAGCTCGCCGACATGGCCACGCACGTTCATCGCAGCGCCTTCAATCGCGCCGCGGCCGCGCCGGTGCGGACCCGCCCCTGCAGAAGTGGTCTCACCGGAGGCCGGCGGTCACTTCTTGGCGAGACCCACGCTCTCGATGATCTTGGTCACGCGCGCGATGTCCTTGTCGAGGAAGGCCTTGAACGCATCGCCGCTCTCGAAGAGGTCGTCCCACTCGTTCTTCTTGAGCGTGGCCTGCCAGGCGGGGGACTTCACCGTGCGCGTGACGACGTCGATGAGCTCCTTGCGCTGCGCGTCGGTGATGCCGGGGGCGCCGAACACGCCGCGCCAGTTCGCAAGCTCCACGTCGATGCCCTGTTCCTTCAGCGTGGGGATGTCGATGCCCGGCACGCGCGTGGGCGAGGAGATCGCGAGCGCGCGCATCTTGCCCGACTTGATCTGTCCCGCAAACTCGCCGTAGCCGCTCACCCCCGCCGCGACGTGACCACCGAGGATGGCCGCCAGCGCCTCGCCGCCACCGGCGTAGGCGATGTAGTTGATCTTGGCCGGATCGGCCCCCGCCGCCTGCGCGATCATCGCGGCGAGGATGTGGTCGGTGCCGCCCGCGGAGCCGCCGCCCCACGCCACGCTGCCCGGGTTGGCCTTCAACTGCTCCACGAGCTCCTTCATCGTCTTGATCTTCGACGACGCGGGAACGACGATCACCTCGTACTCGCCGGTGAGGCGCGCGATGGGCGTGACCTGCGCGAGCGTGACGGGTGACTTGTTGGTCACGATGGCGCCTACCATCACCATGCCGCCCACCATCAGCGCATTGCCGTCGCCCTTCTGCGAGTTCACGAACTGCGCGATGCCGATCGTGCCGCCCGCGCCGCCTTTGTTGTCGACCGTGACCTTGGGGACGATCTTGCCCTCCTGCATGGCGGCCTGCAGCGCGCGGCCCGTCTGGTCCCAGCCGCCCCCCGGATTGGCCGGCACGAGGATCTTGAGCGTGTCGAGGGCGAGCGCGGGAGTGGCGAAGGCCGCGGCGGTGAGCGCGACGAGGCTCGCGCGGCAGGCGGCACGAATGAGGCGAACGGGTTGCATGGATCCTCCGGGATCGATCGGGATGATGCGTGTAAGGGGCGGACGGACGGGCCACCCTTGCCGCGCAGAATACCGTGAACCGCTGGCGGCCACAGCCTGGGAACGGTCCGGGGTGACCTGCGGCTGGCGGGAAGGCTATTTCCCGATGCAGAACCGCCCGAAAATCTCCCCCAGCAGGTCATCCGCCGTGAACTCCCCGGTGATCGCCGCGAGCGCATTCTGCGCGGCGCGCAGTTCCTCGGCAAAGAGATCGATCGCCGGCAGCGCGAGCGTGGCCTGCGCCGCGGCCCCGGCCAGGTGCGCGGCCGCTCGGCGCAGTGCCTCCACGTGCCGCGCTCGTGCCAGATAGGTGTCCTCGGTCCCGCGATCGGCGCCCACCAGCGCGAGAACGGCCGCTTCGAGCGCGGGCACGCCGCGGCCGTCGCGCGCGCACAGCCACACGTGAGACGCGCCTTCGATGGTCTCGGCATGCGGCGGGAGATCCGCGAGGTCGCACTTGTTGTGCACGGTCACCCGCGGCACGCCCGCCGGCAACCGCGTGACGATCGCGGCGTCATCGGCATCGAGCTCCACGCCGCCGCCCGCGCGCGCATCCACGAGCAGGAGCGCCACATCGGCGCGGCCGATCGCCACCCACGTGCGGTCGATGCCGAGGCGCTCCACGGGATCGTCGGTGTCACGCAAGCCCGCCGTGTCGATGACGGTGAGGGGGATGCCGGCGATCTCCACGCGCCGCTCGACCGTGTCGCGGGTCGTGCCGGGCACGTCCGTGACAATGGCCGCCTCCTCGCGGGCGAGCGCGTTGAGGAGGCTCGACTTGCCCACGTTGGGACGACCCACGAGCACCACGGCGAGCCCCTCGCGCAGCAACGCACCGGTTCGAGCCCGCGCGAGCACGCCGGCCACCTGGTCGCGCAAGGACTGCAAGCGCGCAAGAACGTCGCCGGCGGCCAGGAACTCGATCTCTTCCTCGGGAAAGTCGAGCATCGCCTCGGTGTAGGCGCGCAGCTCCGTGAGCGCGGCCACGAGCGCGTGCACCTCCTGCGAGAACTCGCCGGCGAGGCTGCGGGCGGCGGCGCGCGCCGCGGTGGACGTGGCGGCGTCGATCAGGTCCGCCACGCTCTCCGCCTGCGCGAGATCGAGGCGACCGTTCAGAAAGGCGCGCTGGGTAAACTCGCCCGGCGCGGCCAAGCGCGCGCCGAGCTCCACGCAGCGCGCGAGCACGAGCCGCAGGACCGCAGGGCCGCCGTGGCCCTGGAACTCGACGACCGACTCGCCCGTGTACGAGTGCGGCGCGGGAAAGTGGAGCACGAGGCCCCGGTCGAGCACGGCGCCGGCGCCGTCGCGAAAGTCGGCGAGCGTGGCCTTGCGCGGCGGCGGCACGCAACCCGCCACGCCTTCGATCACCCGCCGCACGTCACCACCTGATACGCGCACGATGCCGATGCCGCCGCGGCCGGGCGGCGTGGCAATCGCGGCGATGGTCACGGCGGAACGGAGGGAAGCAGGCGCGCTCACATCGACAAGCTTACCCGCCGGCAGACGCGGGACCCGCGCACCGCATGCGCATAATCGCGCATGACCCCTGCGCCTTCCGCACCCGTACCGCGCTCCGGCGCGGCGGTGCTCGTCGTGATCGGGGCCGTCGCGCTGCTCGGCAATGGCCTGAAGGCGCTCGTCACCAGCACCGTGCTCGTGAGCGAAGGCGCCTTCGCCGCCTATCTTCGAATGTCGCCCGAGCAGGTCGCAGTGCTGATGCAGATGCTGATCGCCGGGATGGTGGTGTCCCTGGCGCTGTGTCCCCTGCTTCTCCAGCGCACCTCCGCGCGCCGCCTGGGTCTTGGTGCCTGCGCGGTGGCCACCGCCGCGTTCGGCGGCTTTGCCGCGATCGATCTTGCGGGGATGTCTCCAGTCTGGCGGCTCGCCGGCGCGTTCGTGGGACTCGCCGTGGGCGCCGGCGCGCTCGCGTTGCTGGCGCCCGTGGCGCAGGCGCTCGTGGCGCAAACGCCCACGCCGCCCCTGCGCACGTCGCTCACGACGCTGTGGACGCTCGCCGCGCCCGCCGGCTTCCTGCTCGCCCCGCAGCTCGTGAAGGAGGTGCTGCCTGTAACCGGCCTCGGCCTCTACTTCGGCGGCTTCGCGCTGCTACCGCTCGCGATGGCGCTCTTGCTGGCCTGCGTGCCGCTCGTGCTCGCCCGCACGCACGAGGGCACGACGGAGGCCGCGGGCCTGCCGGCCGCGCCGGTGCTGGCTTTCGTCGCGGTGGTGGTGGCGTTCGAGACGTGGACCGGCGTGGGCGACGTCGCGGGCTTTGCGAGTCCGCTCGCGCTCGGGACGCTCTGCGCCTGCCTGGCCGCGGCGGTCCTGTTCGCGCGTCGCCTGCGCGCCACGGACCGCCCCCCGGCGCTCGCGGGCGCCGTGCCGTGGCTTCTGGCCGCCCTCTTCCTGCTGCAGGTCCCCACCACGGGCTTTTTCGACACGGCCTATCTCGTGGCCAGTGGACGCGCGGAGGCCTTCGTCGCCAACCGCGCCACGTTCGGCGCGGCGGCGCAGATCGCCGGCACGCTCGCCGCGGGCGCGCTCGCGCACCGACTGCCGCGAGAGGCCGGCGCCGTGCGCCTGGCGTTTGCCGCGATCGCGGCGGGGGGCACCGCGCTCTTCCTGGGCTATCCGTCGACGACGAGCATGGCGCTCCTCTACGCGGCGCCGATGGTCATGGGCTTCGGCGCGGCCGGGCTCGCCGTGCTGCTGTGCCTCGCGCTCGTGCAGGAGGCCGGCCGGCAGCCGATCCTCGCGGCCTTTCCGTCGATGGCGATCATGCTCGGCACCGAGTTCGGCCTCGAGCTCCTGCAGATGGTGTACGCCGCCATCGCCGCGCTCGGCACGGCGGACACGGTTCGCTACACCGGCGTGTTCGCCGCGCAGGTGGCGTTCGCGCTCGCGGTGCCGGCCTTGCTGGCCGCGGCCAGCCACCGCGCGGATCCGTCGCCCGTCCGCGGTTAAGGCGAGGCTGCGGCCGCGGCCTTGGCTAGCGCTTCTTGGCCGCCTTCTCCGCCGCTTCCCGCTCGAGCACACGATTCATGTGCCATTGCTGCAGGATCTGCAGGAGGTTGTTCACGAGCCAGTACAGCACGAGGCCCGCGGGGAAGAAGATGAACAGCACCGAGAAGGCGATCGGCATGATCTGCATCACCTTCGCCTGCACCGGATCGGTGATGGGCGTGGGCGAAAGCTTGACCTGCAGGTACGCCGTGATCGCGTAGATCACCGGCAGCACGAAATAAGGATCGGGCGAGGACAGGTCGTGGATCCACAGGATCCAGGGCGCCTGGCGCAGCTCCACCGCCGACAGCAGCACCCAGTACAGCGCGATGAATACGGGGATCTGCACGACGATCGGCAGACATCCGCCAAGCGGATTGATCTTCTCCGACTTGTACATCTCCATCATCTTGATCTGGAGCTGCTGCTTGTCGTTGGCGTATTGCTCCTGCAGCGCCTTCATCTTCGGCGCCACGAGCTTCATCTTGCCCATCGACCGTGCCGCTGCCGCATTGAGCGGGTAGAACGCCGCCTTGATCATGATCGTCATGACCACGATGGCCCAGCCCCAGTTGCCCAGGATGCCGTGCAGCCACTTGAGCAGCCAGAAGAGCGGCGCCGCCAGCACCGTGAAGATGCCGTAGTCCACCACGAGGTCGAGGCCCTTGGCGAGCTTGGCCAGCACTTCCTGGTCCTGCGGGCCCACGTACAGCGGCACGCGCACCTCGCCGGTAGCGCCCGGCGCGATCGCGCCCAACGGCACGATCACGCCGGCGGCATACAGGCCGTTGTCGAGCTTGCGGGTAAAGAACTCGCGCGGCGTCTTCTTCTCGTCGGACGGCAGCCAGGCGGTGACGAAGTAGTGCTCGATCATCCCCACCCAGCCGTTATCGGCGCTCTTGGTGAACGCGGGCTTGCGGCTGGGGTCGGCGGCCTGCTTGTCGATCTCGCCGAAATCGACCTTCTTGAAGTTGTCGTTGGCGTTGTACACGACCGGGCCCACATACGACGCCGGCGCCATCGAGCTTTGCACCACCGCCTGCTTGGTATCGCGCGTGAGCTGGAAGTACGCGTACGGCGAAATCGGCGCGGCGCCCTTGTTGGTGACATCGAAGGCCACGTCGATGAGGTAGCTGCCGCGGTGGAACGTGAGCACCTTCACCACCGGATCGCCGGTGGGCGTGGTGGCCGTGAGGCGCAGCGCTACGGTATCGGTACCGGCGGCCAGGTCGCGCGGGCCGGGCTCGGCCTTCCATTGCGTGCGGTGATTGGGCAGGCCCTCACCGATGAGGCCAGCCTGCGCGATGAACGTGCGGTCGGTGGTGCGCTGGAGGGCGAGGTAGGGCTTGGTCTGGTCGTGCGTGTCCTGGTGCTTGTTGAGCGACACGAGCGTGATCACGCCGCCCAGCGTGTCGACTTCCGCCGTGAAGAGATCCGTCTTGATCGAGACGATCTCGCCGGCAGTGGCCACCGGCGCGCCGGTGGGCGTGGGCACCCCGGCCACGCTGCCCGGCACGACCGGGGCG
>CALFEY010000341.1 GCA_937958295.1 uncultured Pseudomonadota bacterium | reverse complement strand
CGGCCCTTGTCCAGGCGCGCCTCGATCACGATGCCCTTGGCGGGCGCATCGCGCGGTGCCTTGAGCTCGAGCACTTCGGCTTGCAGCAGCAGGCCGTCGAGGAGCCGATCGATGCCTTCGCCGGTCTTGGCCGACACCGGCAGGAACTGGACGTCGCCGCCGTACTCCTCGGGCAGCACGCTTTCCGCCACGAGCTCCTGCTTGACGCGATCGGGGTTGGCTTCGGGCTTGTCGATCTTGTTGATCGCCACCACGAGCGGCACCCCTGCGGCCTTGGCGTGGGCGATGGCTTCCTTCGTCTGCGGCATCACGCCGTCGTCGGCGGCCACCACGAGCACCACCATGTCGGTGACCTTGGCACCGCGCGCACGCATCGCCGTGAAGGCCTCGTGGCCCGGCGTATCGAGGAACGTGATCACGCCCTTGGCCGTCTCGACGTGATAGGCGCCGATGTGCTGGGTGATGCCCCCGGCTTCGCCGCTCGCCACGCGCGTGCGGCGGATGGTGTCGAGCAGCGACGTCTTGCCATGGTCGACGTGGCCCATCACGGTCACCACCGGCGGCCGCGGCAGGAGTTCGGCCTGGTGCTCGCCGTGGGCTTCCGCGAGCAGGGAATCGGGATCGTCGAGCTTGGCCGCCACCGCCTTGTGGCCCATTTCCTCGACGACGATCATCGCCGTCTCCTGGTCGAGGTTCTGGTTGATCGTGACCATGGTGCCGAGCTTCATCATCGCCTTGATGACCTCGGTGGCCTTCACCGACATCTTGTGGGCGAGCTCGGCTACGGTGATCGTCTCCGGCACCGTGACCTCGCGCACGACCGGCCCCGACGCGCTCGCGCCGTCGCCGCCGTCATCGTCGCGATGGCGTCCGCCGACCTTGGGACCGCGCCAGCCGGGCGTGGCCGCGCCGCCGGAATCACCACGCAGCTTGAGCGCACGACGCCGTGCCGCCTCTTCCTGGAACACCTGGCCCGGTGCCTTCTTGGCGCCCGGACGATCGGTACGCTTGTCGCCCGGCTTGGCGGCCGGACGATGCAGCGTGCCTTCCTTCGGCTTGACCGCGGCGCCGGCCGCGGGGGCCTTGGACTCGGCGAGCTTGGCCGCGGCATCCGCCGCGGCCTTGGCGGCGGCTTCCTCGGCTTCCTTTTCCTTGCGGCTCTTGCGTGCGGCCTCGCGCTCCTGCTTTTCCTGCAGTTCCTGCTGCTGGCGCTGGAACAAGGCATTGGAGCGACGCTGCTCCTCCTCGCGCGTGGCGATCTCCTGCGGCGTGAGGTGGGACGGAATCGCAGGCGCGGCAGGCGGCGCCGAAGGTGCGACCGGGGCGGGAGGCGCTTCGGCCACGACCACCGGTTCGGGCTCCGGCTCCGGCTCGGGTTCGGGCTCGGGTACAGGCTCCGGCTCCGGCGGCGGCAGCTCGACGACGGGCTCGGGCACGGGCTCGGCCACCACGACTTCTTCCACCTCGGCCACGGCCAGTGCCTGCTCGTCGGCCTCCAGCGCGGCAGGCGCTTCGTCCTCGCGGCGCACGAGCACGCGCTTCTTGCGCACCTCCACCTGGATGGTGCGCGACTTGCCGGACGAGTCGGCGGCCTTGATCTCGGACGTCTGCTTGCGGGTGAGCGTGATGCGCTTCTTGGGCTCCGCGGCGGCGCCGTGCTGCTTGCGCAGGTAGTCGAGCAGGCGTGTCTTGTCCTGCTCGGTGAGCGAATCGCCGGACTTCTTGGCGGCCACGCCGGCAGCGGCGAGCTGCTCGATGAGGGCGCCCGCCGGCATCTTGAGCTCGGTAGCGAATTGTTCGATGGTCGTTTGCGGCATGCGTTTCGTCTCCTGCCGGATGCTGCCGGCGCCTTTCGGTGATGCGCCGTTACTTCGTGGCGGCGGCCGTGGTCGTTTCCGCGGTTGCGGGCTCGAACCAATGCGCGCGCGCCTTCATGATGAGATCCACCGCCCGCTCGGCGCTCATGCCGGTCATCTCGGTCAGCTCGTCGGTGGCGAGGTCGGCCAGCGCGTCGCGCGTGGTGACGCCGTTGGCGGCAAGCTTGCTCGCGACGTCGGTGTCCATGCCTTCGAGCGAGAGCAGCGCTTCCTCGACGTTCTCCACCGATTCCTCGCGCACGATGGCCTCGGTGAGAAGCGCATTGCGCGCGCGGCTGCGCAGCTCGTTCACGGTGTCCTCGTCGAAGGACTCGATCTCGAGCATCTCGTTGATCGGGACGTAGGCCACTTCCTCGAGCGAGGTGAAGCCTTCGGAGATCAGGATGTCGGCCACTTCCTCGTCGACGTCGAGCTTCTCCATGAAGAGGCCGCGCAGACGGCCGGTCTCGCTCTCCTGCTTCTGCGCCGATTCCTCCACGCTCATGAGGTTCAACTGCCACCCCGTGAGTTCCGAGGCCAGGCGCACGTTCTGGCCGCTGCGGCCGATGGCGATGGCGAGGTTCTCCTCGTCGACCACCACGTCCATCGCGTGCTTGTCCTCGTCGACGAGGATGCTCTGCACCTCGGCCGGGGCCAGCGCGTTGATCACGAACTTGGCGGGGTCTTCGGAGAACAGGATGATGTCCACGCGCTCGCCGGCGAGCTCGTTGGTCACGGCGGTCACGCGCGAGCCGCGCATGCCGATGCACGTGCCTTGCGGATCGAGGCGCGGGTCGTTCGACTTGACCGCGATCTTCGCGCGGATGCCCGGGTCGCGGGCCGCGGCGCGGATCTCGATCAAGCCTTCCTCGATCTCGGGCACCTCGAGCTCGAACAGGCGGACCAGGAACTCGGGCGCCACGCGCGAGAGGATGAGCTGCGGTCCCTTGGCGGTGCGGTCGATCTTCATCACGTAGGCGCGCACGCGGTCGCCCACGCGCAGCATCTCCTTCTGGATGAGCTGGTCGCGCGGGATCACACCTTCGATGCGGCCCGACTCCACGATCACGCTGCCGCGCTCGATGCGCTTGACGGTGCCGGTGAGCAGGTTGTCGTCGCGCTCGAGGAAGTCGTTCAGGATCTGCTCGCGCTCGGCATCGCGGATCTTCTGCAGGATCACCTGCTTGGCGGCCTGCGCGCCGATGCGTCCGAATTCGATCGGCTCGAGCGGCTCTTCCACGATGTCGCCGAGCTTGAGGTCGGGATCGCGCTCGGCGGCATCGGTGATGGCGATCTGGTGCGCAGGCTCCTCGTGCTCCTCGTCGAGCACCACGGTCCAGCGGCGGAAGGAGTCGTAGTCACCGGTCTCGCGGTCGATCGACACGCGGGCGTCGATCTCCTGGTTGGGGAAGCGCTTCTTGGTGGCCGACGCCAGCGCCGACTCGAGCGCGACGAACACGATCTCCTTGGGCACGTTCTTCTCGCGCGCCAGGGCATCGACCAGCAGCAACAGTTCGCGGTTCATTTCGGTTTTCTCCACTCGATCCTGGGGACGAGGCGCGCCTTGTCGATCCCGGCATAGGGAATCGCCTGCACGCCCTTGGCGGTCTCCACGAGCACGCTCTCGCCGCCCGCGTCGCCTTCCACGCCCCGCAGCACGCCCTTCATGCGGCGTGCGCCATTGGTCATCTCGCGCAGCGTGAGCTGCGCCTCTTCGCCGGCGAAGCGGGCGAAGTCGCCCAGCTTCCTCAAGGGCCGGTCGAGCCCCGGCGAGCTCACCTCGAGTCGCTCGTAGTTCACGTTCTCAACGGTGAAGAGGTGCGTGAGCTGGTGGCTCACCTTCGCGCAATCCTCGACGTCGATCCCCTTGGGTGCATCGATGAAGACCCGCACGAGCCCGGCCCGGGGCTGCAGCTCCCAGTCGACGAGCTCGTACCCCATCGCGGGGACGGTCTTGTCGAGCAACTCCCCCATGAGGGCACGGCTGTCGGCCATTCACTCTTCCGAAAATCGATCCGTCGACGAGTCCGAGGGCCCCGCGCGACGAGGCCCGCAAAGGGACGCAGAAACGAAAAATGGGCCGGAAAAGCCCATTTCTAATGACTGCCCCGTATTTCCGCGCGGGACACCCGGTAGCCCCCCGCGCATTTCTTCGACGCGGCAAATGCCCTCAAAGAAGACATCCACGCAAGCCAAACATCATAGCAGAAAGCGGCCGCGAACTGAAGATCCTG
>CALFEY010000340.1 GCA_937958295.1 uncultured Pseudomonadota bacterium | reverse complement strand
GGCCCTCGGCAACGGCGGCCTCGGCCGCCTCGCCGCCTGCTTCATGGAGAGCATGGCCACGCTCGGCATCCCCGCGCACGGCTACGGCATCCGCTACGACCACGGGATCTTCCGGCAGGTGCTGCGCGACGGCTGGCAGCAGGAGATGCCCGAGGACTGGCTGCTCTTCGGCAACACCTGGGAGTTCGAGCGGGCCGAGGCCACCGCGAGCGTAGGCTTCGGCGGTCGCGTGGAGGAGGCGGTCGCGGCCGACGGCACCCGCCGTGCGACCTGGTATCCGGCCGAGACCGTCTTCGCCGTCGCGCACGACATGCCTATCCCCGGCTGGCGCGGCTTGCACGTCAACACGTTGCGGCTGTGGTCGGCGCGCGCGGCCGATCCGCTGTCGCTGTCGGAGTTCAACCGCGGCGATCACGTGGGCGCGCTGGCCGAGCGCGTGCGCCTCGAGGCCATCTCTCGGGTGCTCTATCCGAGCGACGAGACCGCGGCGGGCCAGGACCTGCGCCTGCGCCAGGAGTACTTTTTCGCCTCGGCCTCGCTGCAGGACCTCCTGCGCCGGCATAAGACGCAGCATGGCGAGCTCGAGTCGCTGCCCGATCATGTCGCGATCCAGCTCAACGACACGCATCCGGCCATCGCAGTGCCCGAGCTCATGCGTCTGCTGGTCGATGTGCACGGTATGCCGTGGGACCACGCCTGGCGCATCTCCACGCAGGTGTTCAACTACACCAACCATACGCTCCTGCCCGAGGCCCTCGAGACCTGGCCCGTGAACCAGCTTTCGGCGCTGCTGCCGCGGCACCTGGAGATCATTGTGCGCATCAACGCCGCGCACCTCGACGCGCTGCGCGCGCAGGGCCGCGACGGCGACTTTATCGCCTCCGTGTCGCTCATCGACGAGACCCGCGGCCGGCGCGTGCGCATGGGCCACCTCGCGTTTCTCGGCGCGCACCGGGTGAATGGCGTATCGGCGCTGCACACCGACCTCATGCGCAAGACGGTTTTCCACGATCTGCACTCGGTGCACCCGGACAAGATCGTCAACAAGACCAACGGCATCACCTTCCGCCGCTGGCTGTTCGAGGCCAATCCCGCTCTCACGTCGCTCCTGGTGGAGGCGGTGGGGCGCGACGTGCTCGACGATCCCGACGCCCTGGCGCGCCTCGCGCCGCTGGCCGACGACCCTTCGCTGCACGAGCGGTTCGCGCGGCAGCGGCGCGACAGCAAGGTGGCGCTCGCACGCATCGTGGCCGATCTTACGGGCACGAGCCTTGACCCCGATGCGCTGTTCGACGTGCACGTCAAGCGCATCCACGAGTACAAGCGGCAGCTCCTCAACATCCTGCAGACCATCGCGCTGTACCAGGCGATGCGCGCCGACCCGGGCCGGGGCTGGGTGCCGCGGGTGAAGCTCTTCGCCGGCAAGGCGGCGGCGGGCTACCGCCAGGCCAAGCTCATCATCAAGCTGATCCACGACGTGGGGCGCGTGATCAACGCCGACCCCGCCGTGCGCGGGCTGCTCTCCGTGGTGTTCCTGCCGAATTACAACGTGAGCCTCGCTGAGTCGATCATCCCGGCGGCGGACCCCCCCGAGCAGATCAGCACCGCCGGCATGGAAGCCTCGGGGACCGGCAACATGAAGCTCGCGCTGAACGGCACGCTCACCATCGGCACGCTCGACGGCGCCAACATCGAGATCCTCGACCGGGTGGGTCAGGAGGACTTCTTCCTCTTCGGCCTCACCGCCGAGGAGGTGTTGGCCCGCCGCGCCGCGGGCCTTGCGATGGACGCCGAGATCGCGGCCTCGCCGGCGCTCGCCGACGTGCTCGGAGCCCTGGACAACGGCTCCTTCGCGGCGGACGACCCCGGCCGCTTCCGCGAGTTGGTGGACGCATTGCGCCAGCGCGACTTCTTCATGGTGTGCCCTGACTTCGAGCGCTACGTCCAGGCGCAGGGACGGGTCGACGCCAAGTGGCGCGATCCGGCAGCGTGGTGGCGCTCGGCCATCCGCAACACGGCCGGCATGGGCTTCTTCTCCTCAGACCGCACGATCCGCGAGTACGCCGAGGAGGTCTGGACGCTGCCGCAGCCGCGGCGCGCCTGACGGCCGGGTTACCATGCAGCGCATGAGCCACGCCGCTCCGCTCGCCCGTTCCGCCATGGCCTACGTGCTCGCGGGAGGCCGTGGCACGCGGCTCATGGAGCTCACCGAGAACCGGGCCAAGCCCGCCGTCTATTTCGGCGGCAAGTCGCGCATCATCGACTTCGCGCTGTCCAACGCGCTGAACTCGGGCATTCGCCGCATCGCCGTGGCCACGCAGTACAAGGCGCACAGCCTCATCCGCCACCTCCAGCGTGGCTGGAACTTCCTGCAGCCCATGCGCAACGAGAGCTTCGACATCCTGCCGGCGTCGCAGCGCGTGCAGGAGAACCAGTGGTACATGGGCACCGCCGACGCCGTGTACCAGAACATCGACATCATCGCGGGCTACGCCCCCGAGTACATCGTGGTCCTCGCCGGGGACCACGTGTACAAGATGGACTACGAGCTGATGCTCGTGCAGCACGTCGAGGACCATGCCGACGTCACGGTGGGCTGCATCGAGGTGGACGTGCGGGACGCCCGCGGCCTTGGCGTGATGAAGGTCGACAACTCCGATCGCATCCTCGATTTCCTCGAGAAGCCCGACAATCCGCCCTCGTTGCCCGACCAACCGGGCCGCACGCTGGCGAGCATGGGCATCTACGTGTTCCGCCGTGACTTCCTCTTCGACCAGCTGCGCCGCGACGCCGCCGACCCTGCCTCGGCGCGCGACTTCGGCCGCGACATCATTCCGTGGCTCGTGAAGAACGGCAAGGCGGTCGCGCATCGCTTCTCGCGCTCCTGCGTGCGCTCGCCCGGTGAGACGGAGATCTACTGGCGCGACGTCGGCACGCTCGACGCCTACTTCGCGGCCAACATCGACCTCACCGACGTCGTGCCCGAGCTCGACCTGTACGACAGCGAGTGGCCCATCTGGACCTACGCCGGCATCTCTCCTCCCGCCAAGTTCGTCCACGACGTGGACGGCCGCCGCGGCATGGGCATCTCGTCGCTCGTGTCGGGTGGATGCATCGTGTCGGGGGCGCTCCTGCGCAATTCGCTTCTGTGCGAGCACGTGCACGTGCATTCGTGGAGCTCGGTGGACCACGGCGTGCTGCTGCCGCATGTCGACGTCGGCCGTTACTGCCGCCTGACGAACGTGATCGTCGATGCCGGCGTGCGCATCCCGCGCGGCCTCGTCGTGGGCGAGGACCCCGACCTCGACGCGCAGCGCTTTCGGCGTACCGACAGTGGGATCTGCCTCATCACGCAGGCGATGCTCGACCGCCTTGCCTGAAGCGCTTTCCTCGCATCCCCTGCGCGTCCTCGCGGTCGCCTCGGAGGCCTATCCGCTCGTCAAGACGGGCGGGCTCGCCGACGTCGTGGGCGCTCTGCCCGCGGCGCTGGCCCGCGAGAACGTGCACGTGCGCACGCTGCTGCCGGGCTATCCCGCGGTGATGCGGGCGATCGGCGCGGCGGCGGTGGCGCACAGCTACTCCGACCTCTTCGGCGGCCCGGCCACCGTTCGCCTCGCGAGCGCGGGCGGGCTGGATCTCGCGGTAGTGGATGCGCCTCACCTGTACGCCCGCGACGGGGGCCCGTACGCGGCCGCCAACGGCGAGGAGTTCGCGGACAACGCCTTCCGGTTCGCCGCCCTTGCGCGCGTGGGCGCCGACATCGGCCGGGGAGCGATTGCGCAGTTCGTACCGGCGGTGGTGCATGCGCACGACTGGCAGGCGGCGCTCGCGCCGGCCTACCTGCACTATGACGGCGGCGCGCGTCCCGCCACCGTGACCACCCTGCACAATCTGGCCTTTCAGGGACGCTTCCCGGGCGTCACGTTGGACATGCTGCGCCTGCCCTGGCATGCGTGGTCGCTCGACGGCGTGGAGTACCACGGCGCGATCGGCTACCTCAAGGCCGGCATCGCCCTCGCGGATCGCGTCACCACCGTGTCGCCCACCTATGCCGCGGAGATCCGCACGCCCGAAGGCGGCATGGGGCTCGACGGCCTGCTGCGCCATCGCGCGCACGTGCTGCGTGGCATCCTCAACGGCATCGACGACACGGTGTGGGACCCCGCCACCGATGCGCGCATCCCGTCGCACTTCAACGCCGCGCGGCGCGCGGGCCGGGCGCGCAACCGCGTGGCCCTGCGCAAGCGCATGGAGCTCTCCCCGCTGCCCGATGCGCCGCTGTTCGGCGTGGTGAGCCGCTTCTCGTGGCAGAAGGGACTCGACCTCGTGCTCGAGGCGCTGCCTTCGATCCTCCGCGGAGGCGGCCAGTTGGCCATGCTGGGCAGCGGCGACCGGGGACTCGAGCAGGCGTGCGCGGAAGCGGCGCGCGCGCACCCGGGCCGGGTCGCGCTGCAGTTGGGCTACGACGAGGATCTGGCGCACCTCATGCAGGCCGGCTCCGACGTGATCCTGGTGCCGTCGCGCTTCGAGCCTTGCGGCCTCACCCAGATGTGCGCGCTGCGCTACGGCACGTTGCCGCTCGTGGCCCGTGTCGGCGGCCTTGCGGACACGGTGGTCGATGCCAACGACGCCGCCGTGGCGGCGGGCGTGGCGACGGGCTTTCAGTTCTCGCCGGTCACCGTGGCGGAGCTCGCCTTCGCGATCGATCGCGCGCATGCGGTGTGGAAGGATCCGCCGCGCTGGCGCCGCCTGCAGGCGCGGGCCATGGCCACCGACGTGAGCTGGCGCCACTCGGCCCAGCAGTACGCGCAGCTCTATCGCGAGATCGCGCCGCGCTAGAAGAAGGCCTCGCGCGCGGGTGCGCGCCCGCAAAGGCAGGGGCACAGGCGGGGCCTGCTTAGCGGCCGTCCATTCGCCGCCGCAGGCGGAGGAGCTCCCCCAGCGACCACGCCTGGAACGGGCACCCGCGCGGCGTGTGCGGCGCGTCGCCGTCGGCAATCTCGGGCAGGTAGCCCAGCCCGCTCGTTGCGAGCTGCGCCTCGAGCGGAGCCACGAATTGGGTGCGCGCCTGCGCCCGCGCCGCGGCGTCGTCGCCATGCACGCGCAGCCAGGCGTCCACGAACGCGCCCATGAGCCACGGCCACACGGTGCCCTGGTGATACGCACCGTCGCGCTCGGCCACGCCGCCTTCGTACCGCGGCCGGTAAGCCGGGTCGCTGCGCGCGAGGGTGCGCAGGCCGGCGGGCGTGACGAGCTCGCGCAGGACCACGTCCACGACCGCGCGGGCGCGCTCGACGTCGACCACGGCGTATGGCAGGCCGCCCACCGCGAAGATCTGGTTGGGACGCACGCTCGTGTCCACGGTGCCGGCGACATGGTCGGCGTCGACGACGTCGGCCAAGCCTCCCCCCGGTGCCGGAAAGCGCGCCTGGAAGGCGGCCTGCGCGCGGTCGGCCGCAGCGGTGCGTCCAGCGAGCCGCAGCGCGTTGATCCACAGCGCCTGTACCTCCACGGGCTTGCCGATGCGTGGCGTGATCACGTGCTCGCCCACCTTCGCGTCCATCCACGTGAGCTGCACGCCCGGCACGCCGCAGGCGAGGAGGCCGTCGTCGTCGGCGCGGATGCCGAAGCGGGTACCGCGCGCATAGCCGTCGAGGATCGCCGCCACGGCGTTCTCCAGCGCATCGCGCAACGAGGCCGTGGCAGTGCCGCGGGCCAAGAACTCGTGCGCAACGACGATGAACCACAGGGAGGCGTCGACGGCGTTGTACTCGGGCGCCGCACCGGCATCGGGAAAGCGATTGGGCAGCATGCCTTCCGACACGGCACCGGCCCACTCGCCGAGGATGCTGCCCGCGAGGTCGTCGCGATCGCGCGCGAGGACGAGCCCGCGCATCGCGATGAAGGTATCGCGACCCCAGTCGGTGAACCAGGGGTAGCCCGCGACGACGGTCGTGCCGCTGCCGCGGCGCACGAGGAACGCGTCGGCGGCACGGGCGAGCGCATCGTGCGGGCTGCGGCGCGCGTACTCCGCGGCTCGCAGGCGCGCGGCGAAGGCGGCCGGATCGGTGGCGGCTTGCGCGTCGACGCGCAAGCCTGCGCGCAGCACCAGCGTCGCGTCCCCGGAAGCGAGGTCGAAGTCGAATACCCCGGGGGCGCCGAGGTCTTCGGCGCAGTCGAGCCCGCGCGCGGCCTCGGTGGCATAACGGAAGTTTCGATACCACGCGGGATCGTGGCGATATG
>CALFEY010000339.1 GCA_937958295.1 uncultured Pseudomonadota bacterium | reverse complement strand
GGCACGCTGGCCGGCGGGACGGCCTGGACCGACGCCAATCGCACCTTCTCCCTTCCCGGCGCCGGGGGCCTCGCCCCCCTCGTGTTCTCCACGACGAGCTCCAATCGCACGAACTTCGTCGACGGCAAGCTGCGCGCGACCTATGCCTTGCCCCTCGGCAGCGGATACCTGCGCCCTGCCCTGGACCTCGACGTGCTTTACGTCCGGATGGGTGGGTACAGTGAGAACGGCGGCGGCCTGTACAGCCTCGACGTAAGCAGCAGCTCGCAGACGCTTTTCATGGCCACGCCCAGCGTGGAAGCCGGCCTGCGCCGCGACCTCGACGCCGACTCCACCCTGCGCGTTTACGGCGCCCTGGGCTTCAGCGTGCTCAGCAAGGACGGCTTCAGCGCCGCTGCCGGATTCGCGAGCGTGCCGGGTGCGGGCAGCTTCGACATCACCGCTCCCATCCCCGATGCGTTCGGCAAGGCGGTGCTCGGCGTGGAGCTCTTCCGCCGCGGCGGATTGGAGGCACGCCTGCAGTGGAACGCCGACTTCGGCGACAAGTACTTCGGGCAGGCCGGAGCGCTGCGGATCGGTTACAGCTTCTGAGCGGAGGCCGGACGCTCCTCGGCGGTGCGCGCGTACACGCAGGTGTTGCGCAGCGTGCCGTCGGGGGCGCGGCGCTCGTTGTGCAGCACGCCTTCGAGGCGGAATCCGCAACGCTCGGCTACGCGTCGCGACGATACGTTCGCCTCGTCCATGATCGCCTCCACGCGCACCGCGTGCAGGTGCACGAACGCATACCCCGCGAGCGCGTCGACCGCCTCGCTCACGAAGCCCTCGCCCGCGCGCGACGCGCGCCCCCAGTAGCCCACCTCGGTACGCGGCGTGGCCCACACGGTGCGATGCAGCCCCGTGGCCCCCACGAACTGGCCGGTCGCCTTCTCGAAGATGAAGAACGGCAGGTCGCGACGCGCGATAAAGTTGGCCTGGGCATTGCGGCAGTAGATCTCGGCGGAGTCGAGCGTCTGCTCGCCGCCCACCCAGGACAGCGACGCCAGAAAACGGCGCAGCCGCGCGAGCGACTCCACGATCGCCTCGTGGAGCACCGGGCCGTCGCCGGCCTGCGGCGGGCGCAACCGCAGGCGCGGGGTCTCGATGACCGCGGGCAGATCGAGCAGGAGCGGATCGGTCACGAGCGCACGTCCCCCGCCCACGCCACCGCGCGCACCGTCACCTCGCGATAGTCGCGAAATCCCATGCGCGCGTACATCGCGCGCGCCCCGGCGTTCGCGCTCATCACGTGCAGGAACGAGGTCTCGCCGCGCGCCTGGTGGCGGTTCACGAGGTAGGCCATCAGCCGGCGCGCGTGGCCGCGTCCCTGGTGCTCCGGATGCGTGCACACCCCGCTGACCTCGCGCAGCGATCCAACGTGGGCGCGCTCGCCCGCCATGGCCACGAGGCGTCCGTCCGCGAACACGCCGAAGTAGTCGCCGAGCTCGATGGTGCGCGGTCCGAAGGGTCCGGGGCGCGTGAGTGCCGCCAGGGCCTCAGCCTCGACGCGATGCGTCGCGCCGAGCGGCGTGGGAACGAAACCTGACTCCACCGTACACGTGCCTCCCGTCCATAGCATCTTGAACATGCTCGTCTCGACGTCGACGCGCCACCCGGCGGGCAGCGGCCCGGCGACGCCGTCGAGGTAGACCGTCTCGCCCGGTGCCACGTAGGCGGCGAGCGCGGCGAAGTCGGGCTCGGCCGGGTCTGCAAAGGCGGCGATGGGCGAGAAGCCGGGCGCGTAGCGGCGCACGGTTCCTTTGCCCGCGGCAAACTTCGCTTGCGCGCCCGTGAGCGCATGCCAGAACACGTTGTCGAGGCGTGCCTGCATCCGGCGTGACCGTGCTGTCCGAAGCGCTGGGGACGCGGCCCTCAGGCGCCTTCGACCGCGAAGAGATAGCCGCTTGCCGCCTTCTGCCGGAGAACGATGAGCGGCGCGTATTCCGGTGAGGCGTACCAGCGCTTCACCGCCTCCATCGACGGGAACTCGAGGACGATCGTGCGATGCACCGACGGCTGTCCCTCGAGCACTTCGTGCTTGCCGCCGCGCACGAGGAAGCGGCCGCCGAACTGCTCGATCGTGGCGAGCACTTGCCGGCGGTAATCGTCGTAGACGACGGGATCCTTCACTTCGATGTCGGCGATCACATAGGCGGTCATGAGTCCTCCTCTTTCAGTCGATGCGGGTGAGCTCGGCAAGATAGAGCGCGCGGCGCTTGATGTAGGCATCGGCGGCGTGCCGCAGCATGGCGAGCCCCTGCTCGTCGAGCTCGCGCACGACCTTCGCGGGGGCGCCCATGATGAGCGAGCGCGGCGGGAACACCTTGCGCTCGGTCACGATCGAGCCCGCCGCCACGAGGGATTCCTCGCCGATGACCGCATGATTGAGCACCACCGCCTGGATGGCGATGAGTGCGCCGTCGCCGATGGTGCAGCCGTGGAGCATCACCTGGTGGCCCACGGTGACGCGGCGCCCGATGCTCATGGGCACGCCCGGGTCGACGTGCAGCACGGCGTTGTCCTGCACGTTGCTGCCCTCGCCGATCACGATGGCATCGGAGTCGGCCCGCAAGACCGCGCCCGGCCACACGCTCGTCTGCTCGCCCAGCACCACGCGGCCGATGAGCGTGGCGCTGTCGGCCACGAACGCCGAGGCGGGAACCTGCGGCGCGATGCCGCGCAGGGCGTAACGGGACATGCTCGACGCGCTCCAGGGGCCGGTAGAGCGCGATCTTCGCATGCCCCGCCCTCGCCGCGCGACGGCGCCTCAACGTGCGCTGCGTCAGCCGCGCGGCGGCCGTCCGGTGAAGCCCGTCCCGGAGAGCGCGACCGTGGCATTGCCCGCGCTCGTGGCGATCGTGAGGCTCGCGGTGCGCGCACCGGTGGCCTGCGGCGTGAACACGTACTGCACGGTGCAACGCTGCCCCGCGGCGAGCACGGTGCCCACCGCGCACGTCCCGCTGCGCACGAAGTCGCCCGCGTGGGCGCCGCCGGAGGTCAAGGCACCGAGGGTGAGTGTCCCGGCTCCCGCGTTGGTCACCGTGAGCGTGCGCGACGCGCTCGTCGCGCGCAGGGCGACGGTCCCGAAGTCGAGCGATGTCGGCGACAGCGACGGCAGGGGCGAGGTCGGCGCTGCGGTACCGGTGCCCGCGAGCGCGACCGAGACCGTGCCCGCGTTGCTGGCCGCCGTGACGCTCGCGCTGCGCGCGCCTTCGGCCGTGGGGATGAACGTATAGGTCAACGTGCACGACTGCCCGGCACCGAGAGTGGTGCCGCTCGCGCACGTGCCGCCGCGCGCGAAGTCCACGGGATGACTGCCCCCGGGGGCCAGGGAGGACAGCGTGACCGTGCCGGCCCCCGCGTTGCTCAGGCTGATCGCTTGCGAGGCGCTGCTGCTCCCCAGCGCGACGTTGCCGAAGGCGAGGCTCGACACGCTGGCGCGCAGCGCCGGCGGCGCAGCGGCATTGCCGCCGGTGCCGGACAGCGGCACGGTTGCGCTGCCGGCGTCGCTGCCGATGGCGAGCGAGCCGGCGTACGCCCCGGCCGCGGGCGGTGTGAAGCGCACGTCGAGGGCGCAGGCCTGGCCTGCTGCGAGGCGCGTGCCCGGCACGCAAGCGCCGCCTGCGGCGAACTCGGAGCCCCGCCGGCCGCTTCCCGACGCGGCGATCGAGGCGAGCACCAGCGTGCCGCCTCCGCCGTTGGACACCATGAGGGTCCGCGTGGCCGTGGTCGCGACCGCCACGGTGCCGAACGCCACGCTCGGCGACGACACGGACAGGCGCGGCGTGACCGGCGGCGCGGTATCGGCGAACTTGTAGATGTCGCCCGTGGCGTAGTCGGCGAAGTAGAGCTCGCCCGCGTCGTCCTCGCCGAATGCGCTCAACTGGAACGGCGTGTCCCCCAGCTCGACGGGCGTCCACGTGGCGCCGACGGCGGACGCCGCCCACAGGCGCCCGCTGCAGAAGTCGCCGTAGACGTAGCGACCGGCGAGCGACGGCACCTGCGTGCCGCGATACACGAAGCCGCCGGTGACCGAGCAGCCCACGTCGTGGCCGTAGCTCAGCACGGGAAGCGTGAGGGACGAATCGTTGCAGGCGACCGGGCCCGCGAGGCCCGTGCAGGTGGTGCCCTCCATCATGCGCCAGCCGAAGTTGGCGCCGGCACCGGATCCGGCCGGAACCCGATTGACCTCCTCGATGGCGCCTTGCCCCACGTCAGCGATCCACAGGTCCCCGTTGCTGCGGTCGAACGAGATGCGCCACGGGTTGCGCAGCCCGACGGCCCAGATCTCCGGCCTTCCGCCGGCGCCGCTCGCCCACGGATTGCCGGCGGGAATCGCGTAGGGCGAGCCGGCGTTCACGTCGATGCGCAGCATCTTGCCGAGCAGCGTGGCGCGGTCCTGAGCCCGCGCATCCGGGTCGTTGCCGCTGCCACCGTCGCCCATGCCGATGTAGAGGTAGCCGTCCGGCCCGAACTTGAGCGAGCCGCCATTGTGGTTGCTGTAGGGTTGCGCGATCACCAGCAGCACCTGACCCGACGATGGATCGGCGATGTCGGGGGTGGCGGCCTGCGCCGTGTAGCGCGCGACCACCGTGGCGCCGTCGGCCTTGCGGGTGTAGTTCACGAAGAACTGACGGTTGGCGGCGTATTGCGGGTGGAAGGCGACTCCCAGGAGTCCCTGCTCGCCCGTGGCGAGCACGAGCGTGCCGATGTCGAGGAACGGTGTGGCGAGGACCGACTGGTTCTTCACGACGCGCAC
>CALFEY010000338.1 GCA_937958295.1 uncultured Pseudomonadota bacterium | reverse complement strand
GAAGCCGGTGAAGGCGGCGTTCTCGATCCTCGCCCGGCGCATCGACGACGTCGCCACGCTCGGGCGCCACCTGACCTTCTCGCCGTGGGAAGCGCATCTCATCCGGCACCTCGTGCGGCCGTATGGCGATCTCGCTCGCGCGCACGGCATTCACGACGCCGATCCCCTGCGCATGCTGGCCGAAGGCGTGATGGATGGCGTGCAGGTCAACGTCGATGGCTGGATGGACCGGGGCCGCGTGTCGTTCTTCGGCATCGTCGATGCGGTGATGTACACGGGCACGCAGGCGTTCGCCCGCTTCGAGTATCCGTCGCGGCTTCCCGCGCCGGCGCAGGCCCGGGCGCTGGCGATGGCCGAGCGCGCGATCCGCGCCGTGGGCTTTGCGCACGGCGCCTTCAACGTCGAGCTCTTTTGCGATCCCCACGACGGCACGCCACGGGTGATCGAGATCAATCCGCGCTTCGCGGGCCAGTTCGCGGACCTGTACGCCATGGTCGACGGCACCCACCCTTACGAGGTGCTCGCCGATCTGGCGGTGGGAAGGACACCGCGCTTCACGCGCGGCGCAGGGCGGCATGCCGTGGCGGCGAGCTTCGTGCAGCGTGCCTTCGATGCCCGGGCCATCGCCGCGCCCGGTCCGGCGCAACGCCGCTGGCTGTCCACCGCCCACCCCGATGCCGCGCTCCACGTGTTCACCCGCGGCGGCCATGCGCGCGCCCGCGAGCAGAAGTGGCTCGGCAGTTACCGGCATGCCATCGTGAATCTCGGCGCCGCCTCGCGGGAGGACCTCGAGCGGCGGCACCTGCAGATCGTGAGCGCGCTGGCGTTCGACCGGGCGGGACACCGCGGCGGCGGACTCGCGGCCGCGCGTGCGGCCGTGCAGCGGCTCTTCGCCGCGCCGTCATGAGCCCGCGGCGAGACGGCGGCGACGAGCGGCCTCAGGGGATCGTCATGCCCACGGTGAAGAGCGCAGCGCTGCCGCCCAGGAGCACGAACTCGCCGCAATAGCGCCCCCAGCAATAGCCGACCGACGGAATGATCGCCGGAGCGATGCCATTGCCGTTGAACGGGATCTTGTCGCGGTACTCGTCCTTGTAGCCGTGCAGCAGGCCCGCCGATACCTTGACGTAGAAGGGCGGGTGCCCCTTCCACGGCCGCCACTTCAACGCGCCGTAGAGGTACTGGGAGAACTGGCCGAACGAATTCTGGAACAGCGACAGTCCCACGATCCACTGCCCCTCGAGCCACGTCTCGTCGAGGCCGTAGGACAGGTCCACGAGATACGACTGCTGGTGATCGGGATCGGGATTGAAGTGCAGCGTGTAGTAGGCGAACTGGAGATACCACTTGTCCGTGCGCCAGGGCTCGGGGGCGCTCCACGCCGGGCTCGACCATAACGACCCGAGCGAGCTCTTGTCGTCGGCGGCGGGCGCCGCGGGCGCAGGAGGCGCCGTGGGTGCCTGCGCCTGCACCGCCGGCGCCGCCACGACCATTGCCAGGGCGAGAACGGCGCCCACGCACGCACCCCGGATCGCTCCGGAAAGGCGCAACGTCACACGAGGGGTACGGAAGGGGGGACCAACGGACAACGACAACGGCAGGAGCGGCGTGCGATCGTGATGGGCGGGCATGACACCTCGAACGAGGCAATTTTTTCGGGCGATACCTTACCATGACCCACACGCCCGTGTCCCACCCTACGGCGGCTGTCTTATGAGGTCGCGCAGGCCTCGCTCGCGAGCTGGTCCTTGGCCGCGCCGATCTTGGCCGCCTCGGGCAGGCGCACGCCGTTCTTCACCGCCGTGATCTCGGCAAGGATCGACACGGCGATCTCGGGCGGAGTGCGGCTGCCGATGAAGAGCCCGATCGGGCCGTGCAGGCGCGCAACTTCCTCCTCTGTGACGTCGAAGTCGAGCAGGCGCACGCGGCGCTTGGCATTGTTGGCGCGCGAGCCCAGGGCACCGACGTAGAACGCCTTCGACTTCAGGGCCTCCATGAGCGCGAGGTCGTCGAGCTTGGGATCGT
>CALFEY010000337.1 GCA_937958295.1 uncultured Pseudomonadota bacterium | reverse complement strand
CCGGCGAGACCGGCCGCGTAGGCAGCCCGAAGCGGCGCGAGATCGGCCACGGCCGCCTCGCCAAGCGCGCGGTCGTCGCGGTGCTGCCCTCGGGTGAGGAATTCGCCTATTCGATGCGTGTCGTCTCCGAGATCACCGAGAGCAACGGCAGCTCGTCGATGGCCTCGGTGTGCGGCTCGAGCCTCGCGCTGATGGACGCCGGCGTGCCCACCAAGGCGCACGTCGCCGGCATCGCGATGGGCCTCATCAAGGACGGCAACCGCTTCGCGGTGCTGACCGACATCCTCGGCGACGAGGATCACCTGGGCGACATGGACTTCAAGGTGGCCGGCACCGACCGTGGCGTCACGGCGCTGCAGATGGACATCAAGATCCAGGGCATCACCAAGGAGATCATGGCCGTGGCGCTGTCGCAGGCACGCGAGGGGCGCATGCACATCCTCGGCATCATGCAGGAAGCCATGCCGCACGCGCGCACCGAGATCTCCGCGCACGCGCCGCGCATGTACACGTTCAAGATCAATCCGGAAAAGATCCGCGACGTGATCGGCAAGGGCGGTGCGGTCATCCGCGCGCTCACCGAAGAGACGGGCTGCACGATCGACATCAAGGACGACGGCACCGTCACCATCGCGTCGGTCAATGCCGAGGCGTGCGAAGTGGCCCGCCAGCGCATCGAAGGCATCACGGCCGAAGTCGAAGTGGGCAAGATCTACGAAGGCCCGGTCCTGCGTCTCCTCGACTTCGGCGCGATCGTGCAGCTGCTGCCCGGCAAGGACGGCCTCCTGCACATCTCGCAGATCGCCAAGGAGCGCGTCAACGCGGTCTCCGACTACGTGAAGGAAGGCCAGATCGTGCGCGTGAAGGTGATCGAGGCCGACGAGAAGGGTCGCGTGCGCCTGTCGATGAAGGCCGCCGCCGAGGAAGACGCCGCCAACGGCCGCGGCGGTGCCCCCGCTCCCAAGGCGGACACCAACGCCGACGTCCCCCCGATCGGTATCGCCGAGTAACGGGGTCCGCGAAGGCGCCTCCGGGCGCCGGGCGGTTCTTTGAGAAGGGCGCCTCGCGGCGCCCTTTCCATTTGCACGACCGTACGCCACTCGTCGCGTGGTCGACGCGTTGTCTACAACGCGGCCCGGATATTGCTGTGGGTCCCTCCATCGGCGGCGGGGAGCCGCGGCGAATTCCGAGAAATCGTCAATAAATATCTAATAATCATAATGTTACTGGAAACGCTCACGTGGCGCGACGGTGCCGGGTGGTCCGCCGCCTGGCCCGCCGACATGGACTCGCCGGGCACGCTGGCCGTCATCTTCGGCGGAACCGCGTCCGCGGCGATGCGTGCCGCGCTGGCCGACGTATCGGCCCGTCTGCCGCGATCGGTCACTATCGGCTGCTCCAGCGCGGGCGAGATCGCCGGCGGACACGTCCACGACAACACCCTCTCCCTGGCACTGGCGCGCTTCGACTCGGTGGCCCTGCGCAAGGTCAGCCACGTCCTCGTTTCCGGGGGAGACGCGTTCGAAGTGGGCGCTGCCATGGCTCGCGCGCTCGACGGGCCCGACCTGCGTGCCGTGTTCGTGCTGTGCGACGGCATGCGCGCGAACGGAAGCCGCCTCGCCGCGGGGCTCTCGGCAGCGTTGTCGCCGTGCATCGTCGTGACCGGGGGCCTGGCCGGCGATGGCGACCGCTTCGGCACGACATGGGTGCTGGGCGACGAAGGCCCTGCAGAGTCGCTCGCCACCGCCGTGGGCCTGTACGGCGCGCGTCTGCAGGTAGGCCACGGCTGCCACGCCGGGTGGGCTGCCTTCGGGCCGGAGCGCACCATCACGCGGTCCTCCGGCAACGTGCTTTACGAGCTCGACGGCAAGCCCGCGCTCGCGCTTTACCGCA
Source organism: uncultured Pseudomonadota bacterium (assembly GCA_937958295.1). Lineage (GTDB taxonomy): Bacteria > Pseudomonadota > Gammaproteobacteria > Burkholderiales > Casimicrobiaceae > VBCG01. Next base: position 3,488 of record CALFEY010000337.1, on the reverse strand, counting down.
CCTATCTTGGCGAGCGCGCCGCGGGCCTGCCCGCCACGGCACTGCTGTTTCCGCTCGCCGTGCGCGCTCCCGACGACGACGGCATGCCCATCGTGCGTACCATCCTTGGCCTGAACGAAGCCGCGCAATCGCTCACCTTCGCCGGGGACATGCCCGAGGGCTATCGCGCGCGCCTCATGCGCACCCGCACGGAGAGCCTCATTCAGAGCGCGGGCCTGGCGGGGGCTCGCGCTGCGCGTGATTTCGCGGAGTTGTCGCGACCCCTGGCCATCGCCGTGTCGTGCGTTGGACGCCGGCTGGTGCTGGGCGAGCGCACCGAGGAGGAGATCGAGAGCGTGCTCGATGCGCTGCCGCGCCACGCCGCGCAGGTGGGCTTCTATTCCTACGGTGAGATCGCGCAACGCCACCGTGGCGATGCCTGCGACCTGCACAACCAGACCATGACGGTCACCCTGTTCGACGAGGCCTCTGCATGAGCCACGGGGCCACCTGCCGCGCGGGAGCGCGTCGATGAATCGCCTGCACACCTTGCTCGTGCGGCAGCTCATGCGCACCGGCATCGACCGCACCTCGCCGCCGTCGCTCGAGCAATGGAACGCTCTCCTCGAGCGCGTGAGCCGCGCCTACCAGGAGGCCGACCAGGATCGCTATCTCCTCGAGCGATCGCAGGATCTCGCCTCGGCGGAGACGGCGGAGCTTTATCGCGCGCTGCAGGACGAGAAGGCCGCGCTCGAGACGCGCGTGCACGAGCGCACGCGCCGCGCGCGCGCCACCGAGGCCCACCTCACCGAGGCGCAGCGCATCGCCACGCTGGGGAGCTTCAGCTTTGCGCTGCCGACGGGCGTTCTGGACTGCTCGGAGGAGTGCCACCGCCTCCTCGGACTCGACGCCGGCGCGTCGCCGCCGACCGCGGAAGCCCTCGCCGCACTCGTCCACCCGGACGACCGAGAGCGCATGCGGGGCCTCGCGTACCGGGCGCTCGCCACCGGTGCCAACGCCGATACCGAGTTTCGCGTGGTCCGCGACAGCGGTCAGGTCGTGTGGCTGCACGCGCTGCTCGAAACGTTCGCGGGGAGCGCAGGCGAAGTGGTACTGCTGCGCGGCACGCTGCGCGACATCACCCGCGAGAAGCTCGCCGAAGACGAGCGGGACGCCGCTATCGCGCGCCTCAACACGGCGCTCTTCGGCTCCAACCTCATCCTCGTGGACGTCGACACCGCGGGCACGGTGTACATGTCCGAGCGGTGGAACGAAATGCTCGGCGGCGAGCGGCGCGCCACGCATACCGACTTCGCGTCGCTGATGGCGCTCACTCCCGAAGAGGAGCGCGAGGGCATCCTCCGCGAGTACGTGGAGGTGGTGACCGGCCGCAAGCGCGACTACAACGTCGAGCACCGCGTGCGCGCCAACGACGGTACCTGGCGCTGGGTGCGCTGCCGTGGTCGCGTGGTGGAGCGCGATGCGACGGGACGCGCGCTGCGCCTTGCCGGGATCAACGAGGACATCACCGCGCGCAAGGAATCCGAGGCGCGGCTGCGGCACAGCGAGTCGCGTTTCCGTAGCCTTCTCGCGCTCTCCTCCGACTGGTATTGGGAGCAGGATGCCGAGCTGCGCTTCACCGAGGTGTCGGGCATGGATCCCCACCGCGACTGGCCGGGCATCGCACAGTTGCGCGGCGGGCCGGGCATGGCGCGGGGCCCCATGCCGCTGTCCGAGGCCGATCTCGTCCGCTACCACTCGCTCACGAGCGCACGCCAGCCCTTTCGCGATCTCACGCTCACCGTGCGCGACAGCGACGGCGAATGGCGCTACCTGAGCTTCTCCGGCGAGCCGGTGTTCGATGCCGACGGCACTTTCACCGGCTACCGCGGCATCGCCCGCGACGTGACGCAATCGCGGCGCGCCGAGGAGCGCATCCGCCGTCTCGCGCATTTCGACGAGCTCACGGGACTGCCCAACCGCACAATGTTCATGCACACGCTGCAGCGCGCCTTCTCGCTCGCCCAGCGACGCAACAAGCAGTTCGCCCTGTTCTTTATCGACCTCGACCGCTTCAAGAACATCAACGACAGCCTCGGCCACGAGGCCGGCGACCGCCTGCTGCAGGAGGTCGCGCGCAGGCTGCGCCATCACCTGCGCGAGAGCGACACGGTGGCGCGGCTGGGCGGCGACGAGTTCGTGGTCCTCGTGGAAGACGGCGCCGACTCGCGCGAGCTCTCGGCGATCGCGCAGAACATCCTCGCGGCGGTGAGTCGCCCCTATGTGCTGTCCGGCCGCGAGTACCACGTGACCGGCAGCATCGGCATCTCGACGTATCCGGTCGATGGCCTGGACCCGCCGGCGCTGCTCAAGAACGCCGACATCGCGATGTACCTCGCGAAGGATCGCGGCAAGAACACCTATCAGTTCTACGCGGCCCAGCAAAACGCGCATTCTTTCGAGCGCCTCGCGCTGGAATCGTCGCTGCGGCATGCGGTGGTGCGGCGTGAGTTCGTACTGCATTATCAGCCGCGCATCGACATCGTGAGCGGACGCATGGTCGGTGTCGAAGCACTGCTGCGCTGGAATCATCCCGACCTCGGCGTGGTGGCTCCCACGCAGTTCATTCCGCTGGCGGAGGAAACCGGACTCATCGTGTCGATCGGCCGCTGGGTGCTGCGCTCCGCGTGCGCGCAGGCGGCGCAGTGGCGCGCCGAGGGACTGCACGGGCTGCGCGTGGCGGTGAATCTCTCTGCGCGCCAGTTCATGGACGATGGCCTCATCGTGGACATCGGCGACGCGCTCGCCGAGGCCATGCTGCCTCCGGGTGGCCTCGAGCTCGAGATCACCGAGAGCATGGTGATGCAAAGCCCGGATCGCGCGGTAACGATCCTCTCGCGCCTGCGCGACCTCGGCATCGCCGTGTCGATCGACGACTTCGGCACCGGATACTCGTCGCTGGGCTACCTCAAGCGCTTCCCGGTCGACAACGTGAAGATCGACCGCTCGTTCATCAAGGACCTGCCGCATGATCCCGACGACGCCGCGATCACGCGCGCGGTAATCGCGATGGCGCGCAGCCTGCGTATCCGCGTGGTGGCCGAAGGCGTGGAGACATCGGAGCAACTCGAGTTCCTGCGCACCCACCAGTGCGATGAGTGCCAGGGCTTTCATATGAGCCGGCCCCTGCCCGCAGACGAGCTTGCGCAGTTCGCGAGCGAATGGGCGCCCGGGCATGGCGCGCCACGGGTGGCGCCGAGGTTGACGTCGGTGGCGTGAGGGCAGCGGAGAAGGGGCTCATGGGTAGTGCCCGGACGGCGTGTCGATAACGCCGGCTTAGAAGGCTTTTTCGCCCTGTTGCGCAGTGCGTATTTCTACAGAATCAGGCGGTTGGGACTTTGACCGGGGGAATTGGCGGGCGTAGGCTAAGGACTTGGATAGCAATCTATTTCGAGTTAGGCGCCACTTTCAGCACATGGACGCACCGATCGCCACTCGCCAGATGTTGT
>CALFEY010000336.1 GCA_937958295.1 uncultured Pseudomonadota bacterium | reverse complement strand
AGGAAAACCCGGACAAGCACAGTCCGCGGGCGAAGGGCTGGTTCGACAAGGTCAAGGAGTTCTTCGGAGACTGAACGCGCCGCCCGTTTCCGGCGACCCCTCCGGGGCGGGAGTAGCATGGCGCGCATGACCCTGTCCGCCGCGCGTCTCCTCCTCTTGCTGGCCGTGCTGCCGGTGCTCGCGCATGGCCACGACGCCGCTCCCGCGCCGACATCCGCAACGCCGGTTGCCGCGCCGCCTGCTGCCACGCTGTTCCAGAACGTGCGTGTCTTCGATGGCACGAGCGGGCAGCGCTCCGCGCCGTCGAACGTGCTCGTACGCGGTCAGCGCATCGAGCGTATCTCCACGTCCCCTATCGCTGTCGACCGTGGTGCCGATACCACCGTGATCGACGGCGGCGGCCGCACGCTGATGCCCGGTCTCATCGATGCCCATTGGCACACGACCCTCGTGCGGCCCTCGCCCGCGCAGGCGATGGTGAACGATGCCAGTTACACGACGCTCCTCGCGGCCGCCGAGGCCGGCGACACGCTGATGCGCGGCTTCACCACCGTGCGCGATCTCGGCGGCCCTGCCTTTGCGCTGAAGCGCGCGATCGACGACGGCGTCGTGGCCGGTCCCCGCATCTTTCCCGCAGGCGCGATGATCACGGTCACGAGCGGGCACGGCGACTTCCGGCAGATGTACGAGTTGCCGCGCCAGCTCGGGGGGCCGCCGGCCCGGATGGAATCGCTCGGGGCCGCCATGGTGGCCGACAGTCCCGACGAGGTGCGCGTGCGGGTGCGCGAGCAGCTCATGCTCGGCGCCTCGCAGATCAAGCTCACCGCCGGCGGTGGCGTGTCGTCGCCGCACAGCCCGCTCGACGTGTCCACGTTCACCGAGGCGGAGCTGCGCGCGGCGGTGGAGGCAGCGGAGAATTGGGGCACGTACGTGACCGTGCACGCGTACACGCCGGCGGCGATCCGGCGCGCCATCGCGGCGGGCGTGCGCGTGATCGAGCACGCTCATCTCATGGACGAGGCCACCGCGCAGCTCATGGCCGAGAAGGGCGTGTGGCTGTCGACCCAGCCGTTCGCGGAAGAGATCGCCGCGACCTTCCCGCCCGGCTCCGAGCAGGCGATCAAGGCGCGCGAGGTGCGCGACGGTACGGAGCGCGTCTACGCGCTCGCGAAGAAGTACCGCATCAAGACGGCCTTTGGCACGGACATCCTCTTCTCGCGCAGCCTCGCGCAGTCGCAGGGGGCGTTCGTCGTGCGCCTCACGCGCTGGTACACGCCGGCGGAGGCGCTCGTGATGGCCACCGGCACCAATGCCGAGCTGCTCGCGCTGTCCGGCAAGCGCAGTCCCTACACGGGCAAGCTCGGCGTGGTGGAGGAGGGTGCGTTCGCCGACCTGCTGCTCGTTGACGGCGATCCCGTGGCGAACATCGCGCTGCTCGCCGATCCGGCCAAGAACCTGCTCGTGATCATGAAAGACGGTCGCGTCTACAAGAACACGCTGGTGCGCTGAAGCCTCGCTGGCGACATCATCGCTGCGCACCCATCACGTTGAGGATGGCGCCGGTCACGAGCGAGGCCTTGGCGGAGAGCAGCCACACGATCGATTCGGCCACTTCCTCGGGGCGTCCGGCGCGGCCGAGGGGCGTTTTGGCGCCGATTTCCCGCACGCGGTCGGCGTCGCCGGTCTTCTCGTGGATCGGGGTGTCGATGAGTCCCGGCCGAACGGCATTCACGCGGATGCCGTCGCGGACCACCTCGGCCGCGATGCCGAGTGTCATCGAGTCCACGGCGCCCTTGGACGCGGCGTAGTGAATGAACCTCCCGGGCGAGCCCGTGAGGGCGCCGATCGACGACACGTTGACGATGGCGCCGCCCTTGCCGCCGTGCTTCGTCGACATCCGCTTCACCGCCTCGCGGCAGCATGCGAGGACGCCCGCCGTGTTGACGGCGAGGATGCGCATCACCTCATCGAAGTCGTAGGCGTCGATCGACCGGTGCGCGGCCGAGTTGATCGCGGCGTTGTTCACGAGCCCAGTGACCGGGCCGAACTCCCTGTCGGTCCGGGCGAACAAGCGCTGGATGTCGGCATTCGATCCCACGTTGGCCTGCACGGCGATAGCCCGACCGCCTGCGGCCTCGACGTCCGCGACCACCGCCTCAGCGAGCGCTCCCGAGCTCATGTAGTTGACGACGACGCTCGCACCCCGCGCGCCGAGAAGGCGGGCCGTGGCGGCACCGATCCCGCTGCTGGCGCCTGTGACGATCACCACTTCGGACATGTCGCGCGACTCCCTTTCAGTTCTTCTGCAGGCCGGCCTTCTCGATCATATCGGCCCAGCGCGGGAGCTCCGCGCGGACGAACGCGTCGAACTGCTCGCGCGTCATCGTCGTGGGCTCGAGGCCGAAGTCGCGCAGCTTGGCACGAATGTCCTCGTTGGCGCCGACGATCTTCGTGAACTCCCGGTTGAGCCGGTCGAGCACGGGCCTCGGCGTGCCGGTGGGAGCGAAGACCGCCGTCATGCTGTCGGTCACCACGTCGTATCCGGATTCCTTGAGCGTGGGCACGTCGGGGAACGAGCTCGGCCGCTTCTCGACGGTGGAGGCGAGCACGCGGATCTTGCCCGCTGCCAGCTGCGGGCGCGCGCCGATGGTGTCGGTGAACATGATGGGCAGGCGGCCCCCCAGAACGTCCGTCATTGCCTCCACCGCGCCCTTGTACGGCACCTTGCGTAGCTGGACACCAGCAACGCGCCCGAAGGTCTCGCCCGTGACCAGCACGCTCGACTGCCAGAAGGGGAAGGCCAGCTTGCCGGGATTGGCTTTGCCGAAGGCCACCACGTCGGCCACGGACTTGAAAGGACTGTCGGCCGGCACGACGAGCAGCCACGGCGACCGTCCGATCGTGGCCACCGGCACGAGGTCCTTCAACTGGTCGTAGGGCAAGTCCTTTACCAGGTTCGGATTGAGCGAGAAGGTGGAGCTCGCGGTGGCCAGCAGGGTATAGCCGTCCGGGGCGGAGCGGGCCACCGCGGCGGAGCCGATCGCGCCGTTCGCGCCGGGACGCGCGTCGATCACGATGGGCTGGCCGAGCCCTTTGTACAGCTCGTCGCTCATGCGGCGCATGATGGAGTCGACCCCGCCGCCGGCGGCGAAGGGAACGATGAAGGTGATGGGGCGCGTCGGATAATCTTGCGCGGAGGCGACACCGGGAAGAGCGACCATGCCCGCGAGGATCATGGCGGCGAAACGGGCGATGAACATTGACGTGTCCTCCGAGTGTGATAATTATATTTCCTATAGGATATCAGATTTATGGGGTTGGGGCGGTGAGCGGCGAGGAAACGGTGGCAAACAGCCCATCGGCGGGGACGTAAAGGATGGAACCGAAGCCCAAGGCGGTCGCCGAAGGCGGGGCCGATCGCGCGCTGCCGCGGCCGCGAGCACTGGTCGGCGAGGTCTACAACGCGATCCTCGACCGCATCACGAGCCTCGAGATCGTGCCCGGGGCGCGCATCAACATGGACACGCTCGCCCGGGAGCTGGGGGTGTCGCCCACGCCGGTGCGCGAGGCGCTGAGCCGGCTGGAAGCCGAGGGCCTCGTCCTCAAGACCCACCTCGTGGGCCATCGCGCGTTGCCGCAGCTCACGCGCGAGCAAGTCGAGCAGCTCTTCGAGCTGCGCCTGCTGATCGAACCGGCCGGCGCCGCGATGGCCGCGCGCAACCTGACCTCCCCGTTGCGCGCGACGCTCGCCCGCTTGCACGTGCACATGAGCGGAGCGCCCGGCGAGCCCCCGCCGACCTACAGCGAATTCGCGCGCAAAGATGCGGAGTTCCATGCCGTGATCGCAGAGGCGAGCGGCAATGCCTTCCTGGCCGATGCCCTCGCCAAGCTGCGCACCCACGTCCATATCTTCCGGCTGGTGTCGCACACGCGCGTGACGACCGAAGCGATCGGCGAACACGCCGACCTCCTTGCCGCGTTGGAGCGGGGGGACGCCGCTGCCAGCAGGAGGCTCATGCGCGATCACATTCTGGCCTCGCGGCACCGTATCCTCACGCTCCTGCCTTCCTAGAGGTCCGGCGCGCGTCGCCGCGTGGCGACCCGACCCCAGCACGCGATGGAGAAGCTCATTGCCGAGTACGACGTTGCCGTGATCGGCGCTGGCGCCGCCGGCATGATGTGCGCCGCGCAGGCGGGCCAGCGCGGCCGCCGCGTGGTGCTGGTCGACCATGTGGCGACCATCGGCGAGAAGATCCGCATCTCCGGAGGGGGCCGCTGCAACTTCACCAACGTGAGCGCTTCCGCCACGCAGTATCTGTCGCGCGACCCCGAGTACTGCAAGGCGGCGCTCGCGCGCTACACGTCCGCCGATTTCGTGCGCCTCGTGGAGCGCCACCGCATCGCGTATCACGAGAAGAAGCTCGGCCAGCTCTTTTGCGATCGCTCTGCCACCGACATCGTCGCAATGCTCAAGGCCGAGTGCGAGCGCGGCCGCGTCACGTGGCGCGTGCCATCCGCGGTGGAGAGCGTGCGCCACGACGGCAGCCGCTTCACCCTGACCACGGCGCAGGGCGCGCTGAGCGCGACCTCGCTGGTGGTGGCCACCGGCGGACTCACCGTGCCGAAGATCGGCGCCACGCCGTTCGCGTACCGACTCGCCGAGCAGTTCGGGCTCGCGGTGGTCCCGCCGCGTCCTGCCCTCGTGCCGCTCGCTTGGGCGCCGGAGGATCTCGTCCGCTTCGGCGCGCTCTCCGGGGTGTCGGTGGACGTGGAGGCCCGGTGTGGCGAAGGGCGCTTCCGGGAGAGCTTGCTCTTCACCCATCGCGGGCTATCCGGGCCTGCGATCCTGCAGGTCTCGTCGTACTGGGAGGGTCGCGCACCGATCATGATCGACCTTCTGCCCGGCACGGACACGACGGCATGGCTCACGGCGCGGCGCGCAGGCAATCCGCGCCTAGACAACCTCCTGGCCGAACGGCTGCCGAAGCGCGTCGCGCAGCAGTGGTGCGCCGCGCAGGATCTTGCGCAACCGCTGCGCGAGCTCGGTCCCTCACGACTGCGCGCGGCCGCGGAAGCGCTCCGCGCATGGCCGGTGCGCCCCTCGGGGACGCTCGGCTACAACAAGGCCGAGGTCACACTGGGCGGCGTGGAGACGGCGGGACTGTCGTCGGCCACGATGGCCTCGCGTGCCCTGCCCGCGCTCTTCTTCATAGGCGAAGCCGTCGATGTCACCGGATGGTTGGGCGGGTACAATTTTCAATGGGCATGGTCCTCCGGCTTCACCGCGGGCCAGTTCGCCTGAAGGCCGCGTGCCCGCGCGCTTTCACCGTCATCGCCAGGAGTCGTCCCGTGCTCGCTCGCCTCTGTCTCGCCCTTTCGCTGTTTGCCGTTGCCGCCGTTGCGCAGGCGCAGGTCAAGATCGGCCTCATGGTGTCGGCCACCGGTCCCACCACCGCGATCGGCATCCCGCAGAAGAACACGGGCGACCTCCTGCCGCGCAGGATCGGCGATGCCACCGTGGAGTATTTCCAGCTCGACGACGGTGGCGACACCACGCGCGCGGTGCAGAACATCAAGAAGCTCATCCAGGAGAACAACATCGACGCGATGATCGGGCCGTCGACCACGCCCAACGCGCTGGCGATCCTCGACATCATCGCGGAAGCAAAAGTGCCGGTGATGGCGACCGTGGGCACCTCGGCCGTGGTCGAGCCGCTCGACGCGAAGAAGCGCTGGGTGTTCAAGACCACCCAGAACGACGACCTCATCGCGGGGGCGCTCATCAAGCACATGACGAAGAACGGCGTGAAGACCGTCGGCTTCATCGGCTTCAACGATCCGTACGGCGAGAACTGGTACAAGGTCTTCGGCGGCCTTGCCGAAAGGGCCGGCATCCGGATCATCGCCAACGAGCGCTTTGCGCGCACCGACCAAAGCGTTACCGGACAATCGCTCAAGCTCCTCGCGGCCAAGCCGGACGCCGTGCTCATCGCCGCGGTCGGCGGCCCGGCAGTGCTGCCGCAGGCCACGCTCTTCGACCAGGGCTACAAGGGACGCGTGTACCAGACGCACGCCGTTGCCACCGACGACTACATCAAGCTCGGCAAGGAGAAGGTGGAAGGCACGGTGCTCGCGGCCGGCCCCATGCTGGTGATCGACGAGATCCCCGATTCCAATCCGACCAAGAAGGTGGCGCAGGCGTACATCGCCGCCTACGAGAAGCAGTTCGGCAGCAAGCCGGCCACGTTCGGCGCAAACACGTGGGATGGCGGCATCCTGCTGCAACGCGCGATCCCGGTCGCCCTCAAGGCGGGCAAGCCGGGCACGGAAGCCTTCCGCGTGGCCTTGCGCGATGCGCTCGAGAAGGAGCGCGACGTCGTGGGCACCCAGGGCGTATTCAACATGTCGGCCACCAATCACAACGGCATGGACGAGCGCGCCCGCGTGCTTGTCACGGTCAGGGACGGCAAGTTCCGGCTGCTGCCGGAGTGAGTGCCGCGCGTCTTCTGTGGCTGGCGTGCCGGCTGTAGCGAGGACGCCGATGCGGATCGTGGGCGTGCTCCTCGCCGCGGGACGCGGCGTGCGCTACGGCGGCGCGAAGCTGCTCGCCCCCCTGCCGCGCGCCTCGCACGGCGTGTCCGCGGGCACACCCATCGGGGCGGCGAGCGCGCTGCATCTCGTGGCGGCGCTGAACGACGTTGTGGCGGTAGTGCGGCCCGGCGACTCCCTGCTGGAGCACGCGCTATCCGCCACCGGCGCGCGCGTCGTGGTGTGCGAGCGCGCCGACGAAGGCATGGGCACGAGCCTCGCGTGCGGCGTGCGCGCCTGCGTCGACGCCGACGGCTGGATCGTGGCCTTGGGCGACATGCCCTGGATCGCGCCGGCCACCATCGCCGCGGTGGGCGCTGCGCTGCATGCCGGGGCGCAGATCGTGGCGCCGGCGTGCTGCGGACAGCGCGGCCATCCCGTGGGCTTTGCCAAGCCCTACGGCGCCGCGCTGTTGCAGCTCAACGGCGACGAGGGCGCGCGCTCGGTCGTGCGCGCCCGGCAATGGGCGGTGCAGCAGATCGACGTCGACGACCCGGGGGTGGTGGGGGATGTCGATCGCGTCGAGGATCTGCGGTAGCCTCCGCGCGCGTCGGCCATCCGCCATGCCCGATTCGCTCCTGGCCCAGGTCGTGGTGGGCCTTGTCGTGTTCGTGGCGTTCCCGGCGCTCATCGTGTGGCAGCGGTGGGACTCGCTGTCGGCCCGGCGCCTAATGTCTGCCCTGCTGCTGTTCGGAGCCGGTGCGCTCGGCGCGTTCCTCTTGATGGTCGCGGCGCCGGCCTTGGGCTTCTCGGCCGTTTCCGTGGTCGCGTACCTGCGGCGCATGCGCTGAGCGCGGGTTCGCGGGTCCCATCCCTCCCCGCAGGGACGGCGAGGGGGCCGCCACCGCAGCGTTGACACCGCGGCGCCGCGCGCGCTAGCGTTGCGTGCATGACGATCGCCCTCGTACTCATCGATCTGCAGAACGATTACTTCCCGGAAGGGGCGATGGAGCTCGTGGAGTCCACCGCCGCCGTGGCCCAGGCAGCAGCGCTGCTGCAAGCCGCACGCGCCCGGGGACGGCCCGTGTTTCACATCCAGCATCTGTCCACGCGGGCAGGCGCGACCTTCTTCCTGCCGGACACCCGGGGAGCGCAGATCCACGAAGCGGTCGCGCCGCGCGCGGGCGAGTCGGTCGTGGTCAAGCACTATCCCAACGCCTTTCGCGAGACGGTCCTGCTCGAACGGCTCCGTGCAGGCGCGATCACTTCGCTTGCGTTCGCCGGGATGATGACGCACATGTGCGTGGACACCAGCGTGCGCGCCGCGGCCGATCTGGGCTTCGAGTGCCACCTTGCGCACGATGCGTGCGCCACGCGCGCGCTGTCCTTCGGGGGGCGCACCGTGGCCGCGCCGGACGTGCAGGCGGCCTACCTCGCGGGGCTCGGTGGCGCGTTCGCCCGCGTGCAGACGGCGCGCGACGTGGCCGCGAGTCTGTAGCGCGGGCGTTCTTGGTACCGCGATGAGAAGACGGGCGGCGCTCGCCGCGGCGCTTCTGCTGCCGCCGGCCGCGCGGCGCGCGTTCGCGCAGGTGCCGGGCGGCCCGGAGCAGCGTTGGTACATCGCGGCGGAGTCGATGCGCGAGCGAGCCCTTGCCTGGGCAGACCAGCCCTTCGGCGCGGTGGTCGTGCTCGGGGCCACGCTCGTGGGCGAGGGGCCGAGCCGCGTGGTGAAGGACGCCGACCCCACCGCGCACGCCGAGCGCGTGGCGATCCGCGAGGCCCGCCGCCGCCTCGGCCGCCAAGACCTCGCGGGCGCGGTGCTCTATTCCACGTCGCGTCCGTGCGCCGCCTGCGAGGATGCCGCCGCGCGCGCAGGGATCGTCCGCATGTACTACGGGGCGGGGCTCACGGATGGCGGCCCCCCGCGCGCAGCCGCGACGCCATGACGAGTTTCCTCGACGCGGCCAAGCGCGTCAGTCCGGGAAACGCTCCACGTGCATCTGCCCGCGGCGACCGAAGTAGGTCACCTGGCGCCCCGCGAGCCACACCACGTAGCCCACGCATCCGGCGGCGCGCGTGAGGCGCACGAACTCGGGATAGCGCACCTCGTCGCGTTGCGCGCCGCGGATCGCGCTCTGCACGCCCGCGGCATCGAAGGCCTCCGCGATGGGGACGTGCGGTTGATCGACCTCTGTGGCATGCACGTCTCCTGTAGCGAGATAGTAGGTGGTGGCCGCGCCGCGGTAGTCGGCCCAGTAGCTTTCCACGCCGGCGGCCGCGAGTGTGGCCACGACGTCGCCGAAGCGGATGCGGCCCTCCTTCGAGGCGGTGGAGCAACGGTCGATCGTGGCGGCGATGCGGGGGTCCATCGTAGTCTCCTGGCGTCGACGCTCTCAGTGGACGGGAATGGTTTCGATGCGGTGGGTGGCGGCGAGCTCCCGCAACGTGCGGAGCAAGGCGCGGCGTTGCGCGGCCGTGAGCGGGCCGAAGAAAGCGGTGTCGTTCTCATCGGCCAGGCGCGCGAGCTCGGGCACGAGTGTGCGTCCCTTGGCCGTGAGCGACAACGCCTGGCTGCGCCGGTCGTCGCCCGGCCTGCGCGCCACGAGGCCGCGCGCCTCGAGGCGAACCACGACCTTCGACACCGCACCCTTGGTCATGCCAAGCGCGCTCACCAACGCCGCGTGGGTGGCGGGGGCGTCGTGCAGCGTGCGCATGGCCACCCACTCGGTGACCGAGCATCCGGCTGCCTCCAGCCGCTTGCGGAACGTGTCCGAGACCTGATTGGAGACGAGACGCAGCCAGAAGCCAAGGTGGTCGTCCAGTCCGCTGATTTCGCGTGGGTACATGAACGTAAAATATAGTTTCCTTGGAAACCAATGTCAACCCCCGGATCGTTCGTGCAAAATGCGTGGTCCGGCGCTCGCGCGGTGCCGGCTCCCACCGATCGCATTTGCCGCCTCGCTCACCGTCGCTTCCCATGCTCCTCGGAACCGCTGCCATGCTGCTGTCCTTCGATGTCGCAGCGGACGCCATCGTCGAGCACGATCACTGGCACACGGTCGAGCACCTGCCCGAGCGCCTCGCGATCCCGGGCTTCCTGCGTGGCACACGCTGGGTGGCGATGCGTGGACGACCGCGCTACATGGTGGTGTACGAGGTGGAGGCGCTCTCCACGCTCACGTCGACTGCCTATCGCGAGCGCCTCGACCATCCCACGGCCTGGACGGCGCGGATGATGCCGCACTACCGCGGCATGCGCCGCGGCTTCTGCCGCGTGAGCGCGTGCTGCGGAATCGGCCTGGGGCGGGTCGCGGGCGTGTGGCGCTTCAAGCCGTTGCCGCGCGCGGAGGCGACGCTCCGGGCGTGGGTCGCCGGCGAGCTTCTGCCGGCACTCGCCGGACACCCCGGGCTGGGCGGTGCCTTTCTGCTCGAGGGCGCGCTCGCGCCGCCGATGACCCACGAGCAGCAGATCCGCGGCGCGGACGGGGCCATCGACTGGGCCCTCGTCGTTACCGGTTATCGGGACGGCGCGCTGGCCGATCTCGCCACGGCAGGCCTTGCGGTCCCCGCGTTGGCGGCGCGAGGCGCGACGCAAGCGAGCGAAGCGATCTACCAGATCGACTACGTGCTCACTTCGGCCGATGCGGCGCGGGCAGCGAAGGTGCCGCCGGCATCGCCACAAGCCTTGCCCGCCCCTTCCTCCGATTGATTCTTCCTTCGCGATGACAACCTCCGCGCAGTCCCGGCCCTCCTGGGCCGCCGCATCCGCGCCGTGGCCCACGGGCGAGATCACGCACTTTCGCGAGGTGAACGGCTATCCGCTCGCCTACGTCGAGGGGGGAACGCGCCTGCCGGCGCTCGTGCTCGTGCACGGGTCCGTCAACGACTATCGTGCGTTCCAGGCGCAGGTGGCGCCGCTGTCGGTGCACGCCCGCACCTTCGCGCCGAGCTTGCGGCACTGCTATCCCGAGCGCTGGGACGGCCGCGGCGACGACTTCAACGTCGAGCAGCATGCGGACGACGTCGCGGCGCTCATCGCGGCACTGGAGGTGGGCGCCGTGCATCTGCTGGGCCACTCGCGCGGTGGCGCAGTGGCGATCGCCTTGGCACTGCGTCACCCCGGGGTCGTGCGCTCGCTCGTGCTGGCCGATCCCGGCGGGCTCGAGGCCCTGCTGCCGCCCTCGCCCGAGGGCGAGGCGATGGCGCGGCAATCGGCGCAGATGTTCGAGCGGCTCGCGGCAAACCTCGCGCGTGGCGACGAGGTGGCGGCGGCGCGACGCTTCGTCGAGGACCTGAACGGCCCGGGCGCATGGGAGCGACGCTCACGTGCCGTGCAGCAGGGCATGCTCGACAATATCCGCACGGGGCCGGCGTGCGCGCAGCGGCCCCAGTTCAGCGCCGCCGAGATCGCTTCGCTGCCGATGCCGGTGCTGCCGATCACCGGCGCCGCGAGTCCCGCGCGCTATCCGCTCATGCTCGCGCAGATGCGGCGCCTCAATCCGCGGGTGGAGGGCGTCGTCACCATTGCCGATGCGGCCCACGCCATGCATCGCGAGCAGCCGGCTGGCTTCAATGCGGCCGTGACGGCCTTCATCGCCGCACACTGAAGTTCGCGCCGCAGGCCCTAGACGAACACCTCCTCGCGGCGCCGGCGGATGCGCGGGAGCATCGCCACCACCAGCATGAGCACCGTGAGGGCGAGGAGTACCGCGGAGATCGGTCGCGTGACGAACACCGTGGCGTCGCCGCCCGAGATCACCATCGCGCGCCGCAGGTTCTCCTCCATCGGCGGGCCGAGCACCAGGCCGAGAAGCATGGGGGCCGACTCGAAGTCGTGCTTCACGAGCCAGTAGCCGATGAGGCCGAACGCGCCGGTGAGCATCACGTCGAAGGGCGAGTTGTTCACGGAGTAGGCGCCGATGCAGCAGATGGCGATGATCGCCGGGAACAGGAGGCGGTACGGCACGCGGAGCAGGCTCACCCACAGTCCCACCAGCGGCAGGTTGATCACGAGCAGCATGAGGTTGCCGATCCACATGGAGGCGATGAGGCCCCACACGAGCTCGGGCTGCCTGGCCATCACCTGCGGCCCGGGGATGATGCCCTGCAGCGTCATCGCCCCGATCATCAGTGCCATCACCGCGTTGGCCGGGATGCCGAGGGTGAGCATCGGAATGAAGGAGGTTTGCGCCGCGGCGTTGTTGGCGCTCTCCGGCGCGGCCACGCCCTCGATGGCGCCCTTGCCGAGTCGCTCGGGGTGCTTGGACACCCGCTTTTCGAGCGTGTACGCGGCAAACGATGCGATGACTGCGCCACCGCCGGGCAGGATGCCGAGGAGCGATCCGATCAGCGTGCCACGGCCGATCGCCGGCGCGGACTGTACAAGGTCGGCGCGCGTGGGCATGAGGCCGGTGATGCGGCCGCCGATCGCGCCGCGTCGGTCGGGGGCCTCGAGGTTGCGGATGATCTCGGCAAAGCCGAACACGCCCATCGCGATCACCACGAAGCCGATTCCGTCGGACAGATCGGCGATGCCGAAGGTCATGCGCGCGGCGCCGGTGACGAGATCGGAGCCCACCATCGACAGCACGAGGCCGAGGAGGATCGCCGCCACGGCCTTGGGCACGGAGCCATGCGACAGCACCACCGCAAAGGCCAGGCCGAGCACCATGAGCGAGAAGTACTCCGGCGCGCCGAAGGCCAGGGCCACCGTCGTGAGCGGCTTGCTGAGCGCCGCCACGAGCACGGTGGCGACCGTGCCAGCCACGAACGAGGCGATGGCGGCGATGGCGAGCGCCGCACCGGCGCGTCCCTGGCGGGCCATCTGGAAGCCGTCGAGCGTGGTGACCACCGACGAGGCCTCGCCGGGGATGTTGACGAGGATCGAGGTGGTCGATCCGCCGTATTGCGCGCCGTAGTAGATGCCTGCGAGCATGATCAGCGCGCCGGTAGGCGGCAGCCCGAAGGTGAGCGGCAGGAGCATTGCGATGGTTGCCACCGGTCCCAGGCCTGGCAGCACGCCGATGAGGGTGCCGACCAGCGCGCCGAGCAGACAGAGCCCGAGGTTGATCGGCGTGACGGCCACCGACAGTCCCAGGGCGAGGTGGCTCAAGAGGTCCATGCGTGCATCACCAGGCGGGCAGCAGCGGAATCGGCAGCTTGAGGGCCACCGAGAAGAGCAGGGCGCAGAACCCGCTGATGCCCACCGCCCAGGGCAGCGCTTCGCGCCAGCGAGTCTCGTGGCTGGCCGCGCTCGCCACGAGCGCGGCCGCGAACGTGGACAGGAGAAGGCCCGCGGGGCGGATCGTGCCGGCGAAGAGCAGCACGGCC
>CALFEY010000335.1 GCA_937958295.1 uncultured Pseudomonadota bacterium | reverse complement strand
GCCACCCGCCTCGACCTTCTTGCGCGACTCCTCTTCCTTGGCGTCCCACAGCTTGCGCATGTAGGGCACCGACTGCTTGGCGGCGTCGCGGATGATCGCCTGCTCCTGCGGCGTGAGCGTGTCCCACACCTTCTTGGACATGAGCAGCATCTCGGGCGCCATCGAGTGGTCGGTGATGGCGTAGTACTTGGCGACCTCGAAGTGACGCGACGTGTCGTAGCTCGGCCAATTATTCTCGGCGCCGTCCACCACGCCCGTCTTCAGCGCCGTGTAGACCTCGCCGTAGGGCATGGGCGTGGCATTGGCGCCCATAGCCTGCAGCAGCGCAACCCAGAGGTCGGACTGCTGCACGCGGATCTTCATGCCCTTCACGTCAGCGATCGTCTTGATCGGCTTCTTGACGGTGTACAGCGAGCGCGAGCCCGAGTCGTAGAAAGCGAGACCGATGAACCCCTGCTTCTCGCACGCCTTCAGGATCTCGTCGCCGACCGGGCCGTCGAGCACCTTGCGCATGTGTTCCTTGCTGCGGAACAGGAACGGCATGGTCGGCACCATGGTCTCGGGGCAGATGTTGTTCATCGGCGCCACGTTGATGCGGACGAAATCCAGCGCGCCGATCTTGGTCTGCTCGATCGTATCCTTCTCGCTGCCGAGCTTGCTCATCCCGTAGACCTTGATCGAATCCTTGCCGCCGGTCTTCTGCTTGATGATGTCGCTCATGTAATTGACTGCCGCCACGGTGGGATAGTCGTCCGGATGGACGTCCGAAGAGCGGAATTCCTTCGCGGTGGCAGGCAGGCAAACGGCCGCGATGGCGAGCGCTGCGGCGATACGGGTGAACTGCATCTTCATGAAAGCTCCTCCTTCGTTACGTTGTGGACTGCGTCGTGCCGGGGCGGTTGCGCGCGCTGGCGCTCCGGCGCACGCCGTTCTTCATCGCCTCGCCCGGGACGATCAGGTCCCAGTTGCGGGCGAACTCGCGCTCGACCCGGGCAAGGTGCCGATGCATCGCTGCGCGCGCGCCGTCCGCGTCGTGCGCTCCGATAGCATCGATGATCGCCGCGTGGTCGACGAGCGTCGCCTCGCGGATCTTCTTGGTGTGGAAATAGGTTTCGATGCGCGACCACAGCTTGCCGCGGCGCTGCCGCCACAGGCCTTCCACCACCAGCGCGAGGGAGCCGTTGCCGGTGGCGGCGGCGAGCCGCACGTGGAACTCGCGGTCGGCAGCGTCGCGGCGGGAGAAGTCGTTGGCCTTCTCGCGCATGCGGTCCACTGTGGACCACAGCGCCGCCACGTCGGCCTTCTTGGCCGACTTCGCGGCAAGCGCCGCGATCTCGCCCTCGATCAGGCGCCGGGCGGCAAGGAGCTCGAACGGGCTCGGCCCGTCGTCGACAAGCCCGGCGATCTGCGCCGCGCCCGGCTCGGCCACGAAGATGCCCGAGCCCACGCGCACTTCCACGCGCCCGGCGATCTCGAGCGAGATCACCGCCTCGCGCACCGAGGTGCGGGATACGCCGAGCAGCGAGGCAAGCTCGCGCTCCGCGGGTAGGCGCGAGCCCGCCGGGAACTCGCCGTTGTCGATGAGTGCCGCGATCTGACCCGCGATCTGCCGGTACAGCCGCAGCGGTTCGACCGTATGCAGGGGCACGAACGTCGTCTCCTCGGGCGCGGCGACGGGTCTTGGTGCCGGCTCGCGCGCAGTGCGGACCCCGTGGGAACAGGGTCGCGCCGGTCGATGGTCCGGCGCGTGGCGAACTCTACGCGCGCGTGCGGGCGATGGTCAAGTGGTCCAACCACCGGACCAAACGGCACCGCCGCGGCGGCGAATTCCCAGGGTTTACGCGGGTTCCGCCACGAAGTGGCCGGAGCGTCCGCCCGACTTCTCGAGCAGGCGGATGGCCTCGATGCGCATGCCGCGGTCCGCCGCCTTGCACATGTCGTAGATCGTCAGCAATCCGGCCGCGACTGCCGTGAGCGCCTCCATCTCGACGCCGGTGCGGGCCACGGTCTCCGCGGTGCATTGCACGATCACCGCCGCGGCGGCATCGTCGATGGCGAACTCCACCGCCACGCGCGTGAGCGGCAGCGGATGGCACAGCGGAATGAGGTCCGCGGTGCGCTTGCTCGCCGCAATGGCCGCCACGCGGGCCACGAGGAGCACGTCGCCCTTGCTCGCACGGCCGTCGCGGATCAGCGCCAGCGTGGCCGGCTGCATCACGATGCGTCCTTCCGCCCGCGCCACGCGATGCGTGACGTCTTTGCCAGCCACGTCCACCATCACCGCCTGCCCGGCGGCATCGAAGTGGGTAAAATGAGGGGCGTCCGGCGCCGGCACGGCGGCGGGCCGGCCGGCATCCGGACCGGCCTTCGATTTCGCCGTGCGTGAGCGCGCCAAGGGATTGTTCCGCGATGAACTCTTTGCTTGCGGCGGGCATCTTAGCATCGTCAGTGATACGGCCCGCCGCGCGGGCCCCAAGCCTCCCGTGACCCGATCGCCCCTCCCCGCGAGCGCCTGCCTCGCCACCCGCGTCCTCGCCGGGGCCGTGGCCCTGTCGCTCGCCGCCGCGCCCCTCGCGCAGGTCCCGGCGTCCTCCGCCAAGGCCGGCGGCACGTCGCCCATCGTGGCCGCGCCGGCCACGACGGCAGCGGCGCCGGGCGCGGTCGCCACCCCCACGCCCTCCTCGCTCCCGTCGCTGTGGACCTCCATTCCCGCGGAGCGCGACGTGCCCATTCCCTATGCAAGCCGGTCGGCGCTGTCCGGCTCGGGCTTCTACGCCCCGCCCATGCTCGCGCTGCCCGACCTCGGGGACTCGTCGCAAGCCACGTTCACGCCGGCCCAGGAGCGCAAGGTCGGCGAGGCCGTGATGCGCCAGATCCGCGCCCAGGGCGGGTACCTGCAGGACCCCGAGGTCAACGATTACCTCAACGAGCTCGGATTTCGCCTGATCGTGGCCTCGAGCGATGCCAAGCAGGACTTCGAGTTCTTCGCCGTTCCCGACGACTCCATCAACGCGTTCGCGCTGCCGGGGGGCTACATCGGCGTGAACACCGGGCTCATCCTCCTCGCGCAGAACGAGTCCGAGCTCGCGAGCGTGCTCGCCCACGAGATGTCGCACGTCACCCAGCGCCACATGGCGCGGATGATCGACAACCAGAAGAACTCGATGTTGATGACGCTCGCGGGGCTCGCCCTCGCGGTGCTCGCGTCGCGCGCCGGGGGCGGCGGGGATGGGGTGACTGCCGCGATCGCGGGTGCGCAGGCGTTGAATATGCAACAACAACTCAATTTCACCCGCGAGAACGAATACGAGGCCGATCGCATCGGATTCCAGCGGCTGGTGGCCGCCGGCTTTGA
>CALFEY010000334.1 GCA_937958295.1 uncultured Pseudomonadota bacterium | reverse complement strand
CATCGCGCACCCGCTCCCCCCCCCGCCTGCCGCCGCGCCGCTGCTGCCGCCGCTTGCCGACAGCGACGGCACCGCGCAGGCGGCGCTGGTGGAGCTCTTCGGCCGTGACACGTTCGTGCGCTACTTCGTGCCGGACGCCCTCGTGCGCAACTTCGTCGTCACCATCGACAACCTCCCACGGAAGACGGCCGCGGCGCGCCTGCGTCCCATCCGGGCCGTGCCCGGCCCGTTCGCGGTCGCCGGCCGCGGCGGGGAGCTCCTGATCGCCTCCGACAATGCGTTGCGATACCGGCCCTACGTCGTGGCGATGGAAGGCGTGGAGGCCAAGCGCCTCGTGGCGGCCTACGTCCGCCTCTATCCGCTCTTCCAGAAAGCCTACGAGGAGCTGGGCTACCCCAACGGCTACTTCAACGATCGCGTGGTGCAGGCCATCGACGACCTCCTGGCCGCCCCTGACGTGCCGTCACCGCAGCTCGTGCAGCCCAAGGTGCTCTACGAATTCGCCGACCCCGCACTCGAGGAGCGCTCCGCCGGCCAGAAGATCATGCTGCGCATGGGCACGGCGAACGCGGTGCGCGTGAAAGACAAGCTACGCACGATCCGCAAGGAGATCGCGGCCCAGACGCCGCCGTCCTGAACGCGGCCGGGCGCGACGGGGCCTCCGCGCCGGTGCGCCGCGCGCGGTCCCCGTTCGCCGGCATGACTCCGGCGAACGTACCCCCGGCTTCAGATCTTCTCGAAGACGATCTCCTGCGCGCCTTCCCAGAGCGTCTTCACGCCAAGCGCACGCAGGTGCTCGCGGCCCTCGACGATCGTGAGGAAGTGATTGCCCGCGAGCTGTCCCATCTTGCTCGCGAAGCAGCACGAGCCGTAGGCGATGAGGAGCTCCGTCTCGCTGAAGCCGCCGGGGTAGAACAGGATGTCGCCCACCGACGGGTGGCTCGTGTGGTTCTCGAAGCCCACGCCGAGCTTGAAGTCGCCGAGCGGCACCCACACCGCCTCGCCGCTCCAGCGCACATGGATGACCTTCTGCCGGTACGGCAGGAGCTTCTCGAAGGCCGCCACGGTCAGCGGGGCGTCGGGGTTGGTCGCGGCGACAAAGGTGTGGCCGCCGGCGGTGATGCGCAGCTTGGACATGGTCTCGGGCAGTGGACGGAGGCGTGGAGGAGTCGGGAGCGCGCTCGCGGCGCAAAGGACGCGCAAGGTGTGGCCACTCGCGACGGGCGAAGCTGCCGATGTTACCGAAGGGACCCGGCACGTACAATTGCGCCTTGGCCCGCTCGCGCGGGCATCCGGCAGCAACGATGGCACAAAGCACCCCCCAGGATGCCCTGGCAGAGGACGTCGGCAGGCGCCGCACGTTCGGCATCATCTCCCACCCCGACGCCGGCAAGACCACGCTCACCGAGAAGCTCCTGCTCTACGGCGGCGCGATCCAGCTCGCGGGCACGGTAAAGGCACGCAAGAGCGCGCGACACGCCACGTCCGACTGGATGGAGGTGGAGAAGCAGCGCGGCATCTCGGTCACGTCGTCGGTGATGCAATTCGATTACGCCGGCCACACGATCAACCTGCTCGATACGCCCGGCCACCAGGACTTCTCGGAGGACACCTACCGCGTGCTCACCGCCGTGGACGCCGCGGTGATGGTGATCGACGCCGCCAAAGGCGTGGAGGCGCAGACCATCAAGCTGCTCGAGGTGTGCCGCCTGCGCGACACGCCGATCATCACATTCATCAACAAGATGGACCGCGAGGTGCGCGAGCCGCTGTCGCTCATCGAGGAGATCGAGTCGGTGCTGTCGATCGACTGCGCGCCGATCACGTGGCCCATCGGCATGGGCAAGGCGTTTCGCGGCGTGTTCGACCTGCGCCGCGACCGCCTCGTGCGCTTCACGGGCGGCGAGGAGCGCCGCTCGGAGGATGCAGAAGTCATCGAAGGCATCGACAACCCGCGCCTCACCGCGCTCTTCCCGGACGAGATGCCGGCGCTACGCAACGACGTCGACCTGTTGCGCAGCGCGAGCGCGCCCTTCGATCTGCCCGCCTTCCTCGCGGGAAAGCAGTCGCCCGTGTTCTTCGGTTCCGGCATCAACAACTTCGGTGTGCAGGAGATCCTCGCGGCCCTGATCGAGTGGGCGCCGCCACCGCAGCCTCGTGACGGCGGTCCCCGCATGGTCGAGCCCACCGAGAAGCCCTTCACCGGCTTCGTCTTCAAGATCCAAGCCAACATGGATCCGCGCCACCGCGACCGCATCGCGTTCTTCCGCGTGTGCTCGGGGCGCTACACGCCGGCGATGAAGGTGCAGCACCAGCGCATGGGCCGCGAGATGAAGCTCGGCAACGTGATGACCTTCATGGCCAACGAGCGGGTGCAAAGCGAGGACGCCGTGGCCGGCGACATCATCGGCATCCACAACCACGGCCAGCTCCAGATCGGCGACACGCTGACCGAAGGCGAGGCGCTCGGCTTCAAGGGCATCCCCTACTTCGCCCCCGAGATGTTTCGCGTGGCACGGCCGCGCGACCCCTTCAAGGCCAAGCAGCTGCAGAAGGGCCTGCAGGAGCTGGGCGAGGAAGGCGCGATCCAGGTCTTCGAGAGCGTGATCGGCAACAACCTGCTCCTGGGGGCGGTCGGTCAGCTCCAGTTCGAGGTCGTGGCGGCGCGGCTGGCCGCCGAGTACAAGGTCGACGCCCTCTACGACGAGGCCGGCATCGCCACCGCGCGCTGGCTCACCTACCCCGACGAGAAGGTCCGCCGCGACTTCGAGCGCGACCGCGCCGCCTCGCTCGCCACCGACGTCGACGGCAATCCGGTCTACCTTGCGCCCAACCGGTTCAACCTCCAGGTGGCCATGGAGCGCTGGCCACAGGTGGGCTTCCACGCCACCCGGGAGCATGGGCAACGCATGGCGCACGGCCGCGCCTGACGGCCGCAGCGGGAAGCCTGCACATGACACGGGGCGCCTTCCGCGCCCCGTGTGGCTTTGCGGCACGCCCGGCGGGCGCGGCTAGGAAGCCCCGGCCGGCGGCGGCGTGCCCGGCGGCGGATACATCGACGGCGGATAGCTGCCGCCGCCAGGCGGCGCGATCATGACCGGCGGACCCGGCTGCACCGGACCGGCGGGCACGCCGAAGCCCGGCGTGACCGTCGCTTCCGGCGCCGTGGCGGCGGCGGCGGGAGGGCTCGCAGGCGCGGCGCCGACCATTCCCGACGGTGGGGCGGCGCGGGGCGCGGCGATGCGCGGCGAGCCGCTGCTGCCGCTGGGCGCCGGGGACGGCGGCCCACCACCGTTGCCGGGGAGGAAGCTCGGCGGTGGCGTATTGGGCGGGGGAATGGCTGGTGCCGCGCGCGGCGGCGGCGGGGCGCGCATTGCCACCTGGCCGGGCACCTGGTTGCCGTTCGCGTACATGCACTGCATGTATGCGATGTCGTAGCGGCGCTGCATATCCTGCGCGGAGTAGCCCGCGGCATTGGCCCCTGCGGCGCTGCCGAAGAGAAGCCCCGTCCCCGCGCCCCAGGCCGCGGCCTGCCCGCTGTAGCCGGTGGCCGAGCCCATGATGGCGCCGGCAGCGGCGCCGATGGCCGTGCCGATGAGGGCGCTCGCCACGGCGCTCTGCGCGGCGGCGTCCTGCGGCGTTCCCCCCACGGACGACTGCGCGAACTGCTGGCAGTTGGCCTGGTCGACCTGGAACTGGGCGAAGCTCTTCTGCGGGCCTGGCATGACGGCCACCCGCGGTCCGGTGGGGACCGTGGCGCAGCCTGCCAGCAGGGCGGCGGCGGCCGCCGCCAGTGCGATGCGATTCATGGCTTCAACCTCCGGAGCCCGGCGGCACCGATTGCGGCGTGACGGTGATCCACGCCCGGTTGCACGTCTGGACGTACGGAAAGTAGCCGGCGGGCTCCGTGCAGTAGTACCACAGGCTCGGCGGCGTCGGCGCCGCGGACTGGGCCACGACGACCTCCTGCTGGACCACGGTCGGCGAGGTCACCCAGGTGCCGGTGGTCCAGGCGTTGTCCCAGACGATAGGTGCGGCAAGGGTAACGCCGCCAGTG
>CALFEY010000333.1 GCA_937958295.1 uncultured Pseudomonadota bacterium | reverse complement strand
GCGGGCCTTGGCAATTTGCGAGGCGGAAGGCGACGGGGCCTGCCGCCGGCAACGGGACGTGCTACGCCGCCTGGATATTGGACGCCTGCTTGCCCTTCGGACCCTGGGTCACGTCGAACGAGACCTTCTGGCCTTCCTTGAGCGTCTTGAATCCCTGCATGTTGATCGCCGAGAAATGGGCGAAGAGGTCTTCACCGCCGCCGTCCGGCGTGATGAACCCGAAGCCCTTTGCATCGTTGAACCACTTGACGGTACCGGTTGCCATACTGCGTGTTCCTTTAGGTTTTGAACGGGTGTCTGGCGGGTTCGGAACTTGCCCACAGGCGCCTGCCGGTTGTTAAGGCCGGTAGCCGCCGGCGGACGCCGGCATCGCCTACGCGAACCGAAAGTTCGCCAAACATGCGCTTTCTACGCGCAAACTTCCCGCAGCGTCAAGGACATGCGGCGGATTCCCGGGCGGCCTTGCTAAAACTGTTGCATTCATCAAACATTGACCCCAAGTTGATCCGGAGTATCGTTAGGGGACATGCGAAATCAGGAACAGCGCGGCACCGTTCTCGAGGCCGAGAAGGCCAAGGTCAAGCCACCGCCGCTGTACAAGGTGATGCTGCTGAACGACGACTACACGCCGATGGACTTCGTGGTCGTCGTCCTGCAAACTGTATTCGCCATGAGTCGCGAGAAGGCCACGCAGGTCATGCTGCAGGTCCACCGCGAGGGCATGGGCGTGTGCGGCACGTACACTCGCGAAGTCGCCTTGGCGAAAGTGGAACAAGTAATCAATATCGCACGCAAGCATCAGCATCCTTTGCAGTGCACGATGGAGGAGACGTAGGCGTTATAGTCACCGTGCGGAATCTTTCCGCAGGTGCCGAAAGGACGAAGGAAGGTCGATGATCGCGCAGGAACTCGAAGTCTCCCTCCATATGGCCTTTGTCGAGGCCAGGCAGAAGCAGCACGAATTCATCACGGTCGAGCACCTCCTGCTCGCGATGCTCGACAACCCCTCCGCCGCGGAAGTCCTCAAGGCGTGTGGGGTCGATCTGGACGAGCTGCGCGGGGTGCTGTCCGACTTCATCCAGGAGCACACGCCCCGGCTCGCACCGCACTCCGACGCCGACACGCAGCCCACGCAGGGCTTCCAGCGCGTCATCCAGCGCGCCATCCTGCACGTGCAGTCGTCGGGCAAGAAGGAGGTGACCGGCGCCAACGTGCTGGTGGCGATCTTCGGCGAGAAGGAATCGCACGCTGTCTATTTCCTCAATCAGCGTGGGGTCACTCGCCTGGACGTGGTGAACTACATCGCCCACGGCATCACCAAGACGCCCCAGCAGAAGCAGGAGAAGGTGGAGAGCAAGAGCGAGGAGGAGGGCGGCAACGAGGCGCAGGGTGCGCTCGATGCCTACACCCAGAACCTCAACGCGCTCGCCAAGGCGGGCAAGATCGACCCGCTGATCGGCCGTGATCATGAGCTGGAGCGCGTGATCCAGGTGCTGTGCCGCCGCCGCAAGAACAATCCGTTGCTCGTGGGCGAGGCCGGTGTCGGCAAGACCGCCATCGCGGAGGGGCTCGCGCGCCGGATCAACGAGGGCGACATCCCGGATCTGCTCAAGGAGTACCAGGTGTACTCGCTCGACATGGGCGCGCTCCTCGCAGGCACCAAGTATCGCGGTGACTTCGAGCAGCGCTTGAAGGCGGTGCTTAAGCAGCTCGCCGAGAGCCCCAAGTCGATCCTCTTCATCGACGAGATCCACACAATCATCGGCGCTGGCGCAGCCTCGGGCGGCACGCTCGACGCGTCCAACCTGCTCAAGCCGGCATTGTCGAGCGGAGCGCTGAAGTGCATCGGTGCCACCACCTACAACGAGTATCGCCAGATCTTCGAGAAGGATCACGCCCTCTCGCGGCGCTTCCAGAAGGTGGACGTGCCCGAGCCTTCGATCCCCGAAACGATCGAGATCCTGAAGGGCCTCAAGACGCGCTTCGAGCAGCATCACGGCGTGAAGTACGCCCCGGCCGCGCTCACCAGCGCCGCCGAGCTCGCCGCGCGCTTCATCAACGACCGTCACCTACCCGACAAGGCGATCGACGTCATCGACGAGGCGGGGGCCGCGCAGAAGATCCTGCCTAAGTCACGCCAGAAGAAGGTAATCGGCAAGACCGAGGTCGAGGAGATCGTCGCCAAGATCGCGCGCATCCCCGCCAAGAGCGTGAGCTCGGATGACCGCAACTCGCTCAAGACACTCGACCGTGACCTCAAGAACGTGGTTTTCGGCCAGAACAAGGCCATCGATGCGCTCGTGTCCGCCATCCGCATGGCGCGTTCGGGATTGGGCAATCCGCGCAAGCCGATCGGCAATTTCCTGTTCAGCGGTCCCACAGGCGTGGGCAAGACCGAGGTGGCGCGCCAACTCGCCTACTGCCTGGGCGTCGAGCTCATCCGCTTCGACATGTCCGAGTACATGGAGCGGCACGCGGTGTCGCGCCTCATCGGCGCGCCCCCGGGGTATGTCGGCTTCGACCAGGGGGGGCAGCTCACCGAGTCGGTCACCAAGCATCCGTACAGCGTGGTGCTCCTCGACGAGATCGAGAAGGCGCACCCGGACATCTTCAACATCCTGCTGCAGGTGATGGACCACGGCACTCTCACCGACAACAACGGGCGCAAGGCCGATTTCCGCAATGTGATCATCATCATGACCACCAACGCGGGCGCCGCCGAGCTGTCCAAGACGACGATGGGCTTCACGCAGACCAAGGCTGCGGGCGACGAGATGGGCGAGATCAAGCGGTTGTTCACGCCGGAGTTTCGCAATCGTCTGGACGCCACCATCTCCTTCGGGGCGCTCGACCACGAGATCATCCTCCGCGTGGTCGACAAGTTCCTCCTGGAGCTCGAGAACCAGCTGCACGAGAAGAAGGTGGATGCGTCGTTCTCGCCGGCGCTGCGCGACTTCCTGGCCAAGAAGGGCTTCGATCCGCAGATGGGAGCGCGCCCGATGGCGCGCCTCATTCAGGACACGATCCGCAAGGCGCTCGCCGACGAGCTCCTCTTCGGGCACCTCGTGTCGGGCGGCAAGGTGATGATCGATATCGACGCCGACGAGAAGGTGAAGCTCACGTTCGAGGAGACGCCCAAGGAGCCCAACGCGTCCGAGGCAGAGCCGGTCGCCTGACCGTCCCCCAAGGGCTCGTCGCAACGCAAACGGCGCCTCCTTCGAGGCGCCGTTTGCACTTGTGGCGTGGCGGCCGCCGGCGACGGGGCGTTACCATCGCCATTCGCGCCCGTCGCGCGCTCAACGAGGAGGCTCGCATGAAAACCAACCCGGTGGTGTGGTTCGAGATCTACGTCCAGGACATGCCGCGCGCTCGCGCGTTCTACGAGAAGGTGCTGGGCGTGCAGCTCACCGAGTTGAAGAGCCCGAACGACGACGAGCCGTCGCTGCAGATGTGGGCCTTCCCGGGCGGGGATGGCGTGCCCGGGGCGAGCGGCGCCCTCGCCAAGATGGACGGGGTGCCGTCCGGCGGCGGCACGATGGTGTATTTCGGGTGCGAGGACTGTGCCACCGAGGCGGCGCGCCTGGAGCCTGCCGGCGGCAAGCTCATGAAGCCGAAGTTCCCCATCGGCCCCTACGGCTTCATCGCGATCGGCTTCGACCCCGACTGCAACTGCATCGGCCTGCACTCGATGAAGTGAGTGCAGGCCGGGGCGCCGGTCAGGTGAGCGCGTCGGCCCAGATGTTGCGCGCCCAGGCGAAGGCGTACTCGCCTTCTAGCGCCGACGCCGCCATCGACACGCCGCCCGAGCCCTGGACCGTGAGGAAGGTCTTTTTGTCGGCGTCGTACCTGTGCACCGAGCACACGTGCACGACGTCCTTGTCCGTGATGTAGCTGTAGCACGTGTTGTTGATGATCGGCGTAGGGTTGGGCGTCTGGCCGGCGAGCGCATTGAGGATCGCGGCCGCGGCGACCTTGCCGTGCTGGTTGGCCATGTGCCCGGACTTGGGCATCAGCGGGGCGAGCAGAATGGAGTCGCCCAGCACGTGCACCTTGGGTACCTTTAGCGACTCGAACGAGCGGAAGTCCACCTCGCACCAGCGATTGTTGGCGGTGATCACGCCCGCCTGCGCCGCAATCGCGCCGGCGCGCTGAGGCGGGATCACGTTGAGCACGTCGGCCTTCACGTCGGGACTGAACTCGAACTTGGCCGTGAGGGTGGCAGCGTCCACGGCCGTGAGCTGGTGATTGGGCCGGTACTCGACGATGCCCTTGTAGTCCTCGTTCCAGGCCTTCATGAAGAGGCCCTTCTTGGAGGTGACGTCCTCGTTGGCATCGAGGATCAGCACCTTGCTGCGCGGCTTCGAGCGCTTGAAGTACCACGCCACCTGGCAGGCTCGCTCGTAGGGTCCGGGGGGGCAGCGGTACGGGGCGCGCGGGATGGTGATGGCGTAGACCCCGCCGTCGGGCATGGCCTCCAGCTGGCGGCGCAGCGCTACGGTTTGCGGGCCCGCCTTCCACGCATGCAGGATGCGGCTTTGGGCCTGTGCCGTGCCGAGGCCAGGCACCTCGTCGGAGAGGATGTCGACGCCGGGCGAGAGGATCAGTCGGTCGTAGGGGAGATCCACCTGGTTCGAGATGCGCACCGTCTGCCTGACGGGGTCCACCCCTTGCGCCGTGTCGGCGAGGATCTTGATGCCTCGGTTGCGGAGCCCGTCGTAGCTCACCGTGAGGTCGGCGATCTGCTTGCTACCGCCGAGAACCAGGTTCGACAGCGGGCAGGAGACGAAATTGGCCTGTGCCTCGACGAGGGTGATGTCGAGGGTGCCGCCGCTCCACAGGTCGAGGTACTTGGCGGCGGTGGCGCCGCCGTAGCCGCCGCCGACGATCACGACTTTCGGACCGCTGCGGCTGGGCGAAACGGCGCATCCGGCGAGCGGTCCCGTGGCGAGACCGGCAGCGCCAACGACTTTCAGGAAGTCGCGGCGGGAGGACAGGTGTCTGGACATGGTGGCGCTCCCCTTCAAGGTTTCTGCGCCGCGAACCAGCCGGCCATGCGGTCGATTTCCTGGTCCGAGTAGCCCTTGGCGAGCTGCGGCATGATCGTCGCGGGCGTGCGGCCGCTCTTGTAGTCCTGCATCTTGCGCACGAGCTCTGACTTGGACTGCCCCGCCAGGGACGGGATGCCGCCCTTGCTCACGCCGTTAGTGCCATGGCAGTTCGCGCAGGCGGCGGCGATGTTGCGGGCGAAGTTGGGATCGGGGTTCTGGGCGCCCGCGAGGGGGGTGGTCGCGGCCACGAGGGACGCCACGAGCAGATGCATTCGCACGGAGATTCCTCCTGGGGTGGGACACGGGCCAGGGGCAACCCGTGCGCGACCACAGCATAGAGCCTCCGGCGGTCCAGCGTCATAGCTGCCGGCGTCATCGATATTCCCGCAGGGGAAGGCAGGCGCCTACCCGATCCGCCGCCAAAAGCGCGTCGGGGCACAACGGAAATCATTTCCAGCCGCGGGGGAAGGCCTTTGCCATCGCGCAAGAAGACGTCGACAATAACAATACAATAATATTCAATAGGTTACAATAAACACATAACAATAAGTATCTAATATCTTATATAAGATATGGATGCTTAGCAGCACCGTTGTCGCGCAAGAGGATCTGGTTATTTCCATTCTGTGGAATTGGTTTCTAATATCATGATTTTGAAGGAAAAATATTTTTCTGCGATGCGCAAAAACTGTTGTGCGACGCCTTGTCCGCTTGTTATGGTGGCCACGCAATCACGCAACGGCCGCGCGGGTGTCTCGGCCGACCTCATGGGACCAGATCGCAAGGGAGCACCGCAGTGAACTACGACCTCGAAGCAGCCCGCCTCAAGAAGGATTGGACGGAAAACCCCCGTTGGAAGGGCATCAAGCGCGGCTACTCCGCGGAAGACGTCGTGCGCCTGCGCGGCTCCATCCACGTCGAGCACACCCTCGCCCGCCGCGGTGCCGAGAAGCTCTGGCGACTCCTCAACGAGGAGCCCTTCGTCAACACGCTGGGCGCGATGACGGGTAACCAGGCGATGCAACAGGTCAAGGCCGGCCTCAAGGCCATCTATCTGTCGGGCTGGCAGGTCGCCGCCGATGCCAACGTGTCCGGCGAGATGTATCCCGACCAGTCGCTCTATCCCGTCAACTCGGTGCCGAGCGTCGTCAAGCGGATCAACAACACGTTCCTGCGTGCCGACCAGATCCAGCACATGGAAGGTCGCGGCGACACCGATTTCTTCGCCCCGATCGTCGCCGACGCCGAGGCCGGCTTCGGAGGCGTGCTCAATGCATTCGAGCTCATGAAGGCCATGATCGAGGCCGGCGCGGCGGGCGTGCACTTCGAGGATCAGCTCGCCTCGGTAAAGAAGTGCGGACACATGGGCGGCAAGGTGTTGGTGCCCACGCGCGAGGCGGTCGACAAGCTGGTGGCAGCGCGCCTGGCCGCGGACTGCCTGGGCGTGCCCACGATCATCCTCGCGCGTACCGACGCCGAGGCGGCCGATCTCGTGACTTCCGACATCGACGAGATCGACCGTCCCTTCCTCACCGGCGAGCGCACGATCGAGGGCTTCTACAAGAGCCGCAACGGGCTCGACCAGGCGGTGGCGCGGGGACTGGCGTATGCGCCCTACGCGGATCTCATCTGGTGCGAGACGGGCAAGCCCGATCTCGCGTTCGCCAAGGCCTTCGCGGAAGCCATCCACGCGAAGTTTCCGGGCAAGATGCTGGCGTACAACTGCTCGCCTTCGTTCAACTGGAAAAAGAACCTCGACGACGCGACCATCGCGAGGTTCCAGCACGAGCTGGGCGCCATGGGGTACAAGTTCCAGTTCATCACGCTGGCTGGATTCCACAGCCTCAACTACTCAATGTTCAACCTCGCGCACGGCTATGCGCGGCAGAACATGAGCGCGTTCGTGGAGCTGCAGGAGGCGGAGTTTGCCGCAATCGGCCGTGGCTTCACGGCCGTGAAGCACCAGCGCGAGGTGGGCACCGGCTACTTCGATGCCGTCACCACCACGATCCAGGGGAGCCAGGCTTCCACGACGGCGCTGCGCAACTCGACGGAGGACGAGCAGTTCTTCGACGATGGCAAGCCGCCGTTGTCGGTGGCCAACGGCTGACCCCCGCCTTCGGAAAGCGCCGGCCGCCGGCCGGTGGCTTCGAAACGACGACGCCGCGCCTCGCGCGGCGCTGTCGTTTGCACGACCGTGCAATGCAACTCCGCACCAGCTCATGCGGTCGGAGGGGAATGATACCCACCATCGATCCCCTGGCCGCGCCGCAGCACGATGCGCCGGTGGGGCAGAACATCCGCGCGTTCTTCGCCCTGGTTCCCGACGACACGGTGCGCCTGCGCTTCGTGTCGCTGGCCCGCGAGGTGGCGCGGCGCTCGCGTGGCCGCGCGATCTCCGGCGAGCACGTCCATCTCACCTTGGCGTTCCTGGGAGACGTGCCGGCCACGAGCCTCGCGGACCTTCGGCGGATCGGTGATGCGTTGCCCCGTGCGGGTGCCCGGCTGCTCTTCGATACGCTCGGCGCGTGGCGGGCGTCGGGGGTGGCGTGGGTTGCGCCGTCGCACCTGCCCGCGACGCTGTCGCATCTGCACGCCACGCTCAACCAGGCGCTGCGTGACACGGGTTTCGACGTGGAGAGCCGGCCCTTTCGTCCGCACGTCACGCTCGCCCGGCGCTGCGTGCAGCCGCAGGCTCGGGCCACGGTGGCGCCCATCACCTGGGAGGTGCGCAACCTCTGTCTTGTCGGCTCGGAGCTGCACGCCGACGGGCCCGTCCACGCCACGCTTGCGCAGTGGCCGCTTACCGTCGACGACTAGCTTGCGCGGCGGCTGGGACGTTCGCTGCCGCCTACTTGCTGCCGATGGAGATGGGGCGTGCCGGGTCCGCGCACCACTCGCTCCATGACCCGGGATAGAGCCGGGTGCCGGAGAGTCCCGCCACTTCCATGGCGAGGATGTTGTGGCAGGCCGACACACCGGACCCGCACTGGTGCACCACGGAATCCACGCCGGCGCCATCGAGAAGCACCTCGAACTCCCGGCGCAGTTCCGCCGCCGACTTGAACGTGTTGCCGGCGCCGAGGTTCTCCGTGTAGGGCCGGTTGCGTGCCCCGGGGATGTGACCGGCGACCCGGTCCATCGGCTCCGTCTCTCCGCGGAAGCGCTCGCCGCCGCGGGCGTCGATGATGAAGAGGGCGCGCCGCGCGAGACTGCCCGCGATGCCGGCGACGTCGACGGTGGGCGTGACCTTCCCCACGCGGAACTCCGTGGGGGTGGGCACGGTGGCCTCCTCGCTCACCACGCGCCCTTCGCCCGACCACTTGGCATAGCCGCCGTCGAGCACTGCGACATCGGCGAAGCCCAACCAGCGCAGCATCCACCATAAGCGCGAGGCGAAGACCCCGCCGCCCTGGTCGTACACGACGACCTCCTTGCCCGCTCCGATGCCCAGCCTGCCGAAGGTCGCGGCGGCATCTTCCGGCGTGGGCAGCGGATGGCGTCCGTTGCGCCCTGTCTTCGGGCCGGAGAGGTCGCGATCGAGATGCACGAAGATCGCGCCCGGGATGTGCCCGCCGTTGTATTGCGCTTCGCCCCAGGTGTCGGGCTTGGCGAGGTCGTGGCGGACGTCGAGCACGACGAGGTCCGGCTTGGCGAGCCGGACCTCGAGGTCGTCGGTGGAAACGAGGGTTCGGATCATCCGCGGATTCTACTTGCTCCGCCGGCGGGGCACCCTGCTACAGGTGCGCGATGTGCGGCTCCATCTCGCGCCGGTAGAACTCGTGGAAGTGCTGCATGCCGTCTTCCATCGGCGACTGGTAAGGGCCGACCTCGCTGCTCCCGCGCGCGTAAAGGGCTCTACGCCCCGCATCCATGCGCTCGGCGATCTCGTCGTCTTCCCTCGCGGTCTCCATGTACGCCGCCTGCTCCGCCTCGACGAACTCCCGCTCGAAAAGGGCGATCTCCTCGGGATAGTAGAACTCCACGATATTGCGCGTGCGATCCACTCCCTCCGGGATCAGCGTGCTGATCACGAGCACGTGCGGATACCACTCGAGCATGATGTTCGGGTAGTAGGTGAGCCACACGGCGCCCTGGCGAGGCATCTCGCCGCGGTAGAAGTTGAGCACCGCCTTGTGCCAGCGCTCGTAGGTTCGCGAGCCAGCCTTGGCGAGCTGGTTGTTAAGGCCCACGGTTTGCACCGAGTACCAGTCACCGAACTCCCAGCGGAGGTCCTCGCAGGTCACGAACTGGCCGAGTCCCGGATGGAACGGGCCCACGTGGTAGTCCTCGAGGTAGACCTCGATGAAGGTCTTCCAGTTGTAGTTGCAAATGTGCGTCTCGACGCGATCGAGGAGGTAGCCCGAGAAGTCGAACTCCTTCACGCCGAGCGCCGCCAAGTCGCGGCGCACGTCACGCGGGCCGTCGAAGAGCAGGCCGTTCCAATGGGTGAGCGGCGAGCGCGCGAGGTTGAGGCATGGCTTCGACTCGAAGTGCGGCGCCCCCAGGAGCTCGCCCTTGAGATCGTAGGTCCACCGGTGCAACGGGCACACGATGTTGCTCGCATTGCCGCGGCCGTTCTTCATGATGGCTTGGCGGTGGCGGCAGATGTTGGAGAGGAGCTCGATGCCACCGGCACTGCGGACGAGCATCTGTGCATCGTCGCGGGCGGCAAGCACCTGGAAGTCGCCGCGCTCCGGGACCATGAGCTCGTGGCCGACGTAGCCGGGCCCGCGGGCGAGCAGGTGAGCTCGCTCGGCCGCCAGGACGCGGGGATCGCAATACCAGGAAACGGGAAACTGCGTCGTGGAAGGACGCAAACGCCCCGCGGTAGCGAGGTCGGACATCGGCCTACCCTTTCGTAGCAATGGTTGCTTGCAACCAACCCAACCCAACAACCCGGGACGCTTACGGCATGACTCGTGGTGTGACCTTGGCCGGACCCTCGGGGTTTCCGCTGCCCCGCGCCCTGCCTCTTCCTGCCCCACCGGTCGAGCGTGTTGCCGCCCCGGACCGCTTTGCTAAGTCGGCCGCACGAAAGGTCTCGCTGCTGGCCGCGTCGTCAAACATGCTATGATATGGCACTTTCCATCGTCAGGTCAAGACCTTACGGAAGAAATCCCGTGCTGGCGACCCTTGCGCCGATCCGTGCCCGTGTGCGCGCCGGATCCGGGTGCAGGTCCCGCAGCAGCGAGCCCGTCCGCCGCGAAGCCACCGCCTCGCCCCGCGAGCCGAGCGACCGCCGGCGTTTCCGTTCCGCTTCCGTCCCTCCCAACGCGTGACACCCAGCCCTTCCGCCGCTCCCAAGGACTTCGAATCGGCGCTCGCCGAGCTCGAAGGCATCGTCGCCGCGATGGAAGGCGGGCAGATGCCGCTCGTCGAATCGTTGCAAGCATACCGGCGCGGCGCCGAGCTCGTGGCCTATTGCCAAGGTGCGCTCAAGGACGCCCAGCAGCAGATCGAGATCCTGGAGAAGGGCGTGCTCAAGCCCTTCACGGCGAGCCATGGGGACGATGGGGCCTGACGTCGCCTTCCCGGACTGGGTCCTGGAACGGCAGCAGCGCATCGAGGGCGTGCTCGACCGCGCGCTCGCGCCGGCAGTCTCCATCCCCCACGTGCTCATCGAGGCCATGCGCTATGCCACTCTCGGCGGTGGCAAGCGCATGCGGCCGCTCCTGGCCTACGCCGCGGGCGAGCTCGCGCAGGCCGAGCCCGCCGCGGTGGATGGTGTCGCGGCCGCCGTCGAGATGATCCACGCCTACTCGCTCGTGCACGACGACCTGCCGGCGATGGACAACGACGTCCTGCGCCGCGGCAAGCCCACGTGCCACGTGAAGTTCGGGGAGGCGATGGCGCTTCTCGCGGGCGACGCCCTGCAGGCGCAGGCCTTCGCCGCCCTCCAGGCGGTGCGCCTGCCCGATCCCGCGCAGGCCTGTCGCCTCCTCGCGCAGGCGGCGGGCGCGGCGGGCATGGCCGGCGGCCAGGCGGTCGACCTCCTGCACGTGGGCAAGGCCATGGCCCTGCCGGCCCTGGAATCGATGCACCGCATGAAAACGGGGGCGATGATCCGCGTTTCCATCCTCCTCGGCGCGCAATGCGGCCGTGGCGCCCAGGGGACCGAGGCGGCGCTCGCGACCTTCGCCCGCGCGGTGGGACTCGCGTTCCAGGTCGTCGACGACATCCTCGACGTCGAGGGCTCCGCGGCGTCGCTCGGCAAGACCGCCGGCAAGGACGCTGCCCAGAACAAGCCCACCTACGTCTCGCTCCTCGGCCTCGCCGAAGCGCGGGAGCACGCCGAGGCGTTGCGCGAGGAGGCCCACGCTGCGATCGCCCCCTTTGGCCGTCGTGGCCGCCGGCTGGGGGAGATCGCCGACTGGATCACAAAGCGCGACCGCTAGACGCCATGACCCCTTACCCCCTCCTCGAAGGCATCCAATCCCCGGCGGACCTGCGCAAGCTCGATCGGTCGCAGTTGCGCGACGTCGCGCGGGAGCTCCGCCAGTTCCTGCTGCACTCGGTCGCGCAGACCGGCGGCCACCTGTCCTCCAATCTCGGCACGGTGGAGCTCACGGTCGCACTGCACTATGTCTTCGATACGCCGCACGATCGCATCGTGTGGGACGTCGGCCACCAGACCTACGCGCACAAGATTCTCACCGGCCGGCGCTCCGCCATGGCACGGCTGCGGCAATGGGAAGGGCCGTCGGGCTTTCCCCGTCGCCAGGAATCGGATTACGACACGTTCGGCACGGCGCACTCCTCCACCTCCATCTCGGCCGCGCTCGGCATGGCCGCCGCGGCGCGGCTCGCCGGCGTCAAGCGGCACGCCGTGGCGGTGATCGGCGACGGTGCGATGAGCGCCGGCATGGCCTTCGAGGCGCTCAACAACGCGCAAGGCAACGATATCCTCGTGATCCTCAACGACAACGAGATGTCCATCTCCGAGCCGGTGGGGGCGCTCAACAACTACCTCGCCAAGATCCTCTCGAGCCGCCTGTACAACACCGTGCGTCGCGGGGGCAAGGAAGTGCTCGGCCGCCTGCCGCCCGTGCACGACCTCGCGCGTCGCGTGGAAGAGCACATGAAGGGCATGGTGCTTCCCGGCACGCTGTTCGAGGAGTTCGGCTTCAACTACATCGGCCCCATCGACGGTCACGACGTCGACAACCTCGTGCGCACGCTCGCCAACGTGCGCGGCTTGTCAGGCCCGCAGTTCCTGCACGTCATCACCAAGAAGGGCTATGGCTATCCGCGGGCCGAGGAGGATCCGATCCTCTACCACGGCGTGAGCAAGTTCGACCCGGCCATGGGCGTCGTGAGCAAGGCGGCGGGTAAGCCCACCTACGCGCAGGTCTTCGGCGACTGGCTGTGCGACATGGCCGGGCTGGACCCGCGCGTGGTGGGCATCACCCCGGCGATGCGCGAGGGATCGGGGCTCGTGCGCTTCTCGCAGGAATATCCCACGCGCTACTTCGACGTGGGCATCGCCGAGCAGCACGCCGTGACCTTCGCGGCGGGGCTCGCTTGCGACGGAATGCGCCCGGTGGTGGCCATCTACTCGACGTTTCTCCAGCGCGGCTACGACCAGCTGATCCACGACGTCGCGCTGCAGAACCTGCCGGTGGTGTTCGCCATCGATCGCGCCGGCATTGTGGGCGCGGACGGCGCCACTCACCTCGGCGCCTTCGATCTCGCCTATCTGCGCTGCCTGCCCAACACCACCGTGATGACGCCCGCCGACGAGAACGAGTGCCGGCAGATGCTGTACACCGCTGTCACGCTCGGCACGCCCGCCGCGGTGCGCTATCCGCGCGGCGCGGGCCCGGGCGCGCCGATCGTGGCCGCCATGAGCGCGGTGCCGGTAGGCAAGGGCGAGCTCCGCCGCGAAGCCGGCCGCCGTTCGCAACGCGTGGCGCTCCTGGCCTTCGGCCCGATGCTCGCACCGGCCCTGGCGGCCGCGGAAGAGCTCGATGCCACGGTGGCCAACATGCGCTTCGTGCGGCCGCTGGACGTCGACCTCATCCTGCGCCTCGCGCGCGACCACGAGTTGCTCGTCACGATCGAGGAAGGGGTGGTGGCCGGCGGCGCCGGCAGCGCGGTGGGCGAGGCGCTGGCAGCGGCAGGGGTCGCGGTGCCGCTCCTCCATCTGGGGCTGCCGGACCTTTTCCTCGACCACGGCGACCCCAACTTCCTCCTGTCGCACGTGGGGCTCGACGCTCCCGGCATCGCGGCCTCGGTGCGCGCCCACACGGCACAGCTGGCGGGCAAGCGGGTGAAGCCCGCCGCCTGACGACGTGCGGCCCCCGCGCGAGGATCGCCGACGTCCCTCGCGCCCCGGCCGCCCGCCGGTGACGCAAGACCGATCCGCTACAATTCTTCTGCCATGAACCGTCCCGAGCAACCCGCCCATCTCATCCCCATCCCCGACACGCAGTCGGCACGGGACGAGCGGCACCTCGCCATCGACCAGGTCGGCATCCGCGGCCTGCGCTACCCGCTCGTCTTCGCCGACGCCAATGGCGCCGCGCAACCCACCATTGCCCAGGCGAGCGTGTACGTTGCGCTGCCGGAAGACCGCAAGGGCACGCATATGTCCCGCCTGGTAGCGCTGCTCGAGGACCTCGCCGCGGCGTCTACCCCGCTTTCCGTGGCGGGCCTGGACGCGCTGTTGCGCGAGCTCGTGGTGCGCCTGGACGCCCCGGGCGGGCGCATCGAGCTCGCCTTCCCGTTCTTCGTGCGCAAGACCGCGCCGGTGTCGGGCGTGGCGAGCCTGCTCGACTACGAGGTGCGACTGGTGGGCGAGCTGGCCGATGGCCGCGTCACCAAGACCGTCACGGTGGCGGTGCCGGTGACCTCGCTGTGCCCGTGCTCGAAGGAGATATCCGAGTACGGCGCGCACAACCAGCGCTCCATGGTGACCATCTCGGTACGTACGCAGGGCGCGGTGGAGGTCCACGAGATCCTGCGCGTGGCGGAGGAGGAGGCCTCCTCCGAGCTCTACGGCATCCTGAAGCGCGCCGACGAGAAATACGTCACCGAGCGCGCCTACGACAACCCGCGCTTCGTCGAAGACCTGGTCCGCGGCGTGGCGGGGCGGCTCGCCGCCGACGCGCGCCTTGCCGCGTGGTGCGTGGAGGCCGAGAACTTCGAGTCGATCCACAATCACTCGGCCTACGCCCGCATCGCGCGGGGCATGTAGGCGTTTGGTCGGCCGTCGTCGCCATTGGTGACGGCTGGGCGCCGGCGGTCGCGAGCCGGTCGCGCGCAGGCGCGCGAGCCCCTAGAATGGGCCGCTGTATGTTCGCCACCCTGAAGCACCGCTACGACCTCTTCGCCCAGCGCGTGCTCGCCTCGCTTTCCGAGATCGAGCGCCGCGACGTGCGCGCGTTCGACCGCTGGTTCTACGCCAACGGCGGCTGGCGGTGGCTGATCTTCGTGGTTCTGGCGACCACCCTGGTGGCGTGGGTGGCCTCGCGCTTTCCGTGGAACATGACGTTTGCGGAAGCGGCGATCCTCTTCAATCTCGTGGTGCTCACGCTCATCTGGTCGGGGCTGTCGGCCTGGTTCGGCTACCGGCGCTTCCAGGGGCGCATCTTCCGCTACATCGTGGCAGCGCCGATCCTCGCGCTCGCCGGCGCCTTCGTGGGGGCGAGCATCGCGGGGCTCGTGAAGGGCGTGGACCCATTCGTCTTCTTTCAGGACAGCGCCAAGCTGCGCCATGTAGTCACCGCGGCGCTCGTGTTCGGCGTGCTCTTCTCGCTCGTCACGGCGCTCATCGCCCACCTGCGCAACCGCGAGTATCGCGCCCTCACCGCGAGCCTCGAGGCGGAGGCCCGCCAGAGTGAGACCTCGCGCCAGCTCGCCGAGTCCAAGCTCAAGCTGCTGCAGCTGCAGATCGAGCCGCATTTCCTCTTCAACACGCTGGGCAGCGCGCAACAGCTCGCGGAGAAGGGCGCGCCGGACGCCGCCCGGCTCATCGGCGAGCTGATCCGCTTCCTGCGTGCGGCGGCCCCCGCCTTGCGTGACGAGATGACCACCGTGCGCCAGGAGGCCGCGATGATCCGAGCCTACCTTGGCATCATGCAGACGCGCCTGGGCAAGCGCCTTGGCTGGTCGGTGGACGTGGCCGAGGACATCGCCGACTGCGCGATCCCGCCCGGCATGTTCATCACCCTGACCGAGAACGCCATCAAGCACGGCATCGAGCCGGTGGCACGCGGGGGACGCGTGGACGTGGCGGCGGCGCGCCGCGACGATGACCTCGTGCTCCTGGTGGCCGACACCGGCGCGGGCCTGGCCGCCGGGCCCACCGCCGGCGGCATCGGCCTCGCCAACATCCGGGAGCGCCTCGAGCTCCTCTACGGCAAGCGCGCGTCGCTCTCGCTCGAGGGGAACGAGCCTCGCGGCTTCCGGGCGCGCATCGTGCTGCCGGCCACCGCCTGCGCGCGCGTGGCGGCCCCCGTTCCCACCGACGAGACCGCGACGTCATGAAGAGCCCGACCGCCCTCATCGCCGAAGACGAACCGCTGATGCGCGAGCGGCTGAAGGAAAAGCTGGCCGAGGCCTGGCCGGAGCTTTCGATCGTGGCCGAGGCCGAGGATGGCGATGCCGCGCTCGAGCTCTTCGCCGTGCACCGGCCCGACATCGCCTTCCTCGACATCCGCATGCCCGGTCTGTCCGGCCTGGAGGTGGCCGCCGCCATCGG
The DNA here is from genome assembly GCA_937958295.1 of uncultured Pseudomonadota bacterium. Taxonomy (GTDB): domain Bacteria; phylum Pseudomonadota; class Gammaproteobacteria; order Burkholderiales; family Casimicrobiaceae; genus VBCG01. The sequence continues at coordinate 5,205 of CALFEY010000333.1, read as the reverse complement.
CGGCCAGTGCCACGTGGTGTTCATCACGGCCTACGACCAGTACGCGCTCAAGGCCTTCGAAGCCGGCGCCGTGGACTATCTGCTGAAGCCCGTGGACTCGGATCGCCTGGCCGCGATGGTTGAGCGCATGACGCGCAAGCTCGCGAGCCCGCCTATCGACCTTCGCAACCTCGTCGCGGAACTGCGCTCCACGCTTTCCGCCGGCGCCGGGCATATGAAATGGGTCAAGGCGGCCGTGGGGAAGCAGGTGAAGCTCATCCCCGTGTCCGACGTGCTCTACTTCCAGTCGGACACGAAGTACACGCGCGTGGTGCTCGCGAGCGGCGAGGCGCTCATCCGCACGCCGCTCAAAGACCTCCTGACCGATCTCGATCCGAAGCAGTTCTGGCAGGTCCATCGCGGCACGATCGTCAATCTCGATGCCGTGTCGGGCGTGCTGCGCGAAGATGCCGAGCGCCAGTTCATCCTGCTTAAGCACCGCCAGGAGAAGCTGCCGATCTCGCGCCAGTTCACGCATCTCTTCAAGCAGATGTAGGCGGCACGGCCCAGCCGGGCGGCTACCGCGACGACTGCTAGAATTCCCCGATGCAGCCCGTCGCCATCTTCCGCTTCTCGCAGACCGAGCACCCTGGCCGGTTCGGCGACTGGCTCGACCGCCAGGGCATCCCATGGCAGCTCGTGCCGCTCGACGAAGGCGCAGCGGTGCCTGCGAGTCCTGCGCAGTTCTCAGGGCTCGGCATGATGGGCGGCCCCATGAGCGTCAACGACGACCTGCCGTGGATCGCGCCGCTCGAGCGCCTCATCCGCGACGCGATCTCCGATGGCACGCCCGTCATCGGCCACTGCCTCGGCGGCCAGCTGATGGCCAAGGCGCTCGGCGCGAAGGTCGCGCGCATGCCGGCGCCGGAGATCGGGTGGTTCCACGTCGACGTCGCCGAGCGCGGCGCGGCGCGCGAGTGGTTCGGCGGAAGGCCCCGCTTCGCCGCCTTCCAGTGGCACTACGACGCATTCGAGCTGCCCCCGATGGCCACGCGCATTCTCACCAACGACTTCGTTGCCAACCAGGGCTACGTGATCGACGACCGCCACTTGGGCTTCCAATGCCATGTGGAGATGACGCGCGATCTCGTCGAGACTTGGTGCCGGCTCGGCGCCGACGAGCTCCCGCATCGGTCGAGCGCGTACCGGCAGAGCGCGGCTGACATCGAGAGCGACCTCGACGAGCGCCTCGCCGCGCTCGGTGCGGTGGCCGATGCCATCTACGCGCGCTGGGCGCAGGGGCTCACCACCCGATGAGGCGACGCTGATGGCGTCGATCCAGACGCTGCCGGATCTCCTCATCAGCCAGATCGCGGCGGGCGAGGTCGTCGAGCGTCCGGCCGCCGTGCTGAAGGAGCTCCTCGAGAACGCGCTGGATGCCGGCGCCACGCAGATCGACGTGGACATCGCCGGCGGCGGCGTCAAGCGCATTCGCGTGGTCGACGACGGCGGCGGCATCCCGCGCGAGGAGCTCCCGCTCTCGCTCGCGCGGCATGCCACGTCCAAGATTCGCGTGCCCACCGACCTGGAAGCGATTGCCTCTCTCGGCTTTCGCGGCGAGGCGCTGGCATCCATCGCCTCGGTGTCTCGCATGTCGGTGGCCTCGCGCGCGCGGGACAAGCCGCATGCGTGGCGCATCGAGGTGGAAGGCGGCACGGTGGCGCCGGTGGCGCCGGCCGCACTCGCCGCGGGCACCAGCGTGACGGTCGAGGAGCTCTTCTTCAACACGCCGGCGCGGCGCAAGTTCCTGCGCACCGATGCCACGGAATGGGGCCACTGCGACGAGGCGTTCCGGCGCATCGCGCTTGCGCATCCGCACGTGGGCTTCACGCTGCACAACAACGGTCGCGCGGTCCACCGGCTGCCCGCGGGCGGCCGCCAGGCGCGCGTCGAGGCGCTGCTGGGCGACGACTTCGTGGCGCACGCGGCGCGCGTGGACGTGGAGGCGGGGCCAACGCGCTTGTCGGGCTTCGCGGTGCGCCCGGCGTATGCGGCGCAAGGCGGTGGGCAGTACGCGTTCGTGAACGGGCGCTTCGTGCGCGATCGCGTGCTCTCGCACGCGTTGCGCGAGGCGTACCGCGATGTGCTCCACCACGAGCGCCAACCCGCATACGCGCTATGGCTCGAAGTCGATCCGCGTCGCGTGGACGTGAACGTGCATCCGCAAAAGACCGAAGTGCGCTTTCGCGATTCGGGCGCCATTCACGAATTCGTGCGGCGCGCCGTGGAGCGCTCGCTTGCCGCCACCGCGGCCGAGCAGCCAGCCGTGTCGGCGGCCGAAAAGCTTGGCGCCGCCGCGGCGCAGATGCCGCCGATCGGTGGCGCGAGCATGCTGTCCTCGGCGGCGCCGGGCAGCGGCGGATCGGCAGGGATGGCATGGGCGCCATCCACGCAGGCGGCGCTCGCCATCGATGCCGCGGAGCCGTCGGCTTTCTATGCGCGCCTCTTCGGCGGCCGCCCTGCGGCGGCGACCATTGCAGCGCCTGCGTGGGAAGATGACGACCCGCACCCGCTCGGCTTCGCGCTCGCGCAACTGCACGGCATCTACGTGCTCGCGCAGAACCGGCACGGTCTCGTGCTCGTGGACATGCATGCGGCGCACGAGCGCATCGTGTACGAGCGCCTCAAGACGGCCGCGGACGCGCGCCTGCCGGTGCAGCCGCTGCTCGTGCCCGCAACCTTCGCCGCCGAGCCGCTCGAGATGGCCACCGTGGAGGAGCACGGCGAAGCCCTCGCCATGCTCGGCTTCGCGCTCTCTGCGCTCGGGCCTGCCACGCTCGCGGTACGCGGGGTGCCGGCCCCGCTCACCGATGCCGATCCCGCGGCGCTCGCCCGCGCCGTGCTGCACGACATTCGCGAGTTCGGCGGCACGCAGGCGCTGGCCGCACGCCGCGACGAGCTTCTCTCCACGATGGCATGCCACGGCTCGGTGCGGGCCAATCGCGCGCTTACCGTCCCGGAGATGAACGCGCTGCTGCGGCAGATGGAGGCCACGGAGCGGGGCGGCCAATGCAACCACGGCCGGCCCACGTGGTACCAGCTCTCGCTCGCCGACCTCGACCGCCTGTTTATGCGCGGCCGCTAGGCTCCGCGCCACCGCGCCCGGTGCGTGCCGCGATCCTGCTGATGGGCCCGACCGCGTCGGGCAAGAGCGCACTCGCGCTCGCCCTGGCGCAACACTTCCGCGGGGAGATCGTGTCGGTGGACTCCGCGCAGGTCTATCGCGGCATGGACATCGGTACCGCCAAGCCGTCCGCCGACGAGCGGGCGCTCGTGCCGCATCACGTCGTGGACGTCGTCGAGCCCACCGAAGCCTACTCCGCCGCGCGGTTCGTGCGCGACGCGCTGGAGGCAGTGGCGGGGATCCGCGCCCGCGGCCACGTGCCCATCCTCGCCGGCGGCACGATGCTCTACTTCAAGGCGCTGACCGAAGGCCTGTCGGACCTGCCGCAGGCCGACGCCGCGATTCGCGCTGCACTCGATGCGCGGGCGGCGCGCGAAGGCTGGCCCGCCCTGCACGCGGAGCTCGCCCGGGTGGATGCGGGCACGGCCGCGCGCCTCGCGCCCACCGATGCGCAGCGCATTCAGCGGGCACTCGAGGTGCACGCGATCACCGGCAGGCCGCTGTCGGCGCTGCAAGGCCAGCGCGCACCCGCGGCAGACGCGCTCGGCCCGAGCGTGGCGCTTGCGCTGGTACCGCCGGAGCGTGCCGCGCTGCACGCGGCCATCGCGGCGCGCTTCGACGCGATGCTTGACGCCGGCCTGGTGGACGAGCTGCGCGGGTTGCGGGCGCGCCATGGGCTCGATCCGGCGTTGCCCTCGATGCGCAGCGTGGGTTACCGACAGGCATGGCGCTTCCTCGACGGCGAGATCGATGCCGCCGCGTTGCGCGAGCAGGGCATCGCGGCCACGCGCCAGCTCGCCAAGCGGCAGCTCACTTGGCTGCGGGGCATGCCCGTGCGGCGTCTCACCCCCGACGAGGCACGGGACCCGCAGGCAGTGGTGGCGGCGCTCGGAAGGACAATCGACGCCGGGTGACGTCGGCACACGGCGCGCTGGGGGACGCGTTCCGTCCCGGCAGCGGCGCCCGACGCGCCTGTGCAATAATCGTCATCCCGCCGGCCACCCTCCGGTCCGGCGGCGCGAGAAAATGCCACGCACGCTCTACGACAAGTTGTGGGACAGCCATGTGGTCCGGGAAGAGCCCGACGGCACGGCCCTGATCTACGTCGACCGTCACCTCGTGCACGAGGTGACGAGCCCGCAGGCCTACGAAGGCCTGAAGCTCGCCGGGCGCAAGCCGTGGCGGGTTGAATCCGTGGTGGCCACGGCCGACCACAACACCCCCACCAAGGACTGGCACCTGGGCATCGCCGACCCGATCTCCCGCACGCAGGTGGAGACGCTCGACGCCAACATGGCCGAGCATGGGGCTAAGGCCTATTTCCCGTTCCTCGATCATCGTCAGGGCATCGTCCACGTGATCGGACCGGAACAGGGCGCCACGCTGCCGGGAATGACCGTCGTGTGCGGGGACTCGCACACGAGCACCCACGGCGCGTTCGCAGCGCTTGCCTTTGGCATCGGCACGTCGGAGGTCGAGCACGTGCTCGCCACGCAGTGCCTCGTGATGAAGAAGGCCAAGTCGATGCTCGTGCGGTGCGACGGGCACCTGGCGCCGGGGGTCACGTCCAAGGACCTCGTGCTCGAAGTGATCGGTCGCATCGGCACCGCGGGCGGCACGGGCTACGCCATCGAGTTCGGCGGCGAAGCCGTGCGCGCGCTCACGATGGAAGCGCGGATGACGATGTGCAACATGGCCATCGAAGCCGGCGCCCGCTCGGGCATGGTGGGCGTGGACCATCACACGCTCGACTACGTGAAGGGCCGTCCCTTCGCACCCACCGGCGAGGCGTGGAACCAGGCGGTTGCGCTGTGGCGCACGCTCGTGAGCGACGAGGGCGCCAAGTTCGACACGACCCTCGTCATCGATGCCTCCAAGGTGTTGCCGCAGGTCACCTGGGGCACGTCGCCGGAGATGGTGCTGCCGATCGACGGCCGCGTGCCCGATCCCGAGAAGGAGCGCGACGGCGTCCGGCGGGAGGGCATCGAGCGGGCACTCGCGTACATGGGATTGCAACCGAACACGCCGCTCACGAACATCCA
>CALFEY010000332.1 GCA_937958295.1 uncultured Pseudomonadota bacterium | reverse complement strand
TCAGGCCCGCCGGGAGCGTCCCCGACGCGCTATACGTATAGGGCGCGGAGCCGCCGGTCGAGGTGACGGCCTGGGAGTAGCTGGTGCCAACGTGCGCGCTCGGCAGGGCGGCCGGGCCGACGGTGATCGCCGGGCAGTTGGCCGCGCTCACCACGATGGTGTAGGCCCGTCCTCCCGCACAGCCGTTCGCGTCGGTCGCCGTGATGGTGAAGGTGAAGGTGCCGGGCGACAGGGGCGTTCCCGTGATCGCGCCGGATGCCGGATTCAGCGTCACGCCCGGAGGCAGGGCCCCGCTCGACACGCCATAGACGAAGGGCCCGCTGCCACCGGACGCGATGACGGCCGTCCCGAACGCTGATCCTGCGACGCCCGCGGGCAGTACGGGGGGCGTCAGCGTCACGGCCGGGCATACGACCGGCGTCGAGGCGCATCCAGCAACGGTGCTGCTGGCGAGCGTGACGGCGCCGTTGCGCGCGAGGGCCCGTCCATTCAGGGTGACCCCGGTATTCAACGTGATGCTGGATAGCGCCAGCAGGTTGCCGGCGAACGTGGTGGTCGTGCCGAGCGTGGCGGAACTGCCGATCTGCCAGTACACGTTGCAGGCGGAGCCGCCATTGATCACCAAGACTCTCGCATTGCTGGCGGACGTGAGCGTGCTGCCGACCTTGAAGAGGAACACCGCATCCGGATTGCCCAGCGCATCGAGTGTCAGCGTGCCCGTCAGCTGCGCCGCCGCGGCAAAGCCGTAGACACCGGGGGCGAGCGTGAGGCCGCCGAGGTTCGTATCCGTGAGGTCCACGAGCGTTGGCGTCGTCGCGATGGCAACGTAGGCGGTGGCCACATCGGCCTGGGCTTGCGAGGCCACGGCATCAGCGGCGTGCGCGACACCAGGCGGCTGAATCTGGCCCGGCGGGAATCCCGTGATTGCCGTGCCCGGGCTCACGCCCAGGTTGCCACTCACCACCGTTGGCCCCACGTTGGTGACAGCGGAACCACCAAGGACGCCAAAGCTCTGGCCCGTCGCGAGCGATATCTGCGCAGACGCAGCGGACCCGAAGCAAAGCAGCAGGGTGAAGAATGCCGCGAACAGGCAGCGTTCTGGCAGCGAGGGATGGCGAGCTTGAGGGATGATGCACATCGGCGGTGCTCCGGTGGCGACAGGCAGGCCGCGCTCGGCGGCACGATGCCCGCCGAGTCAACGGTGAAAGATCGACTTGCGCACGCGCATCCCGTGCATCTGGCGAAGTACGGCTGCCAGCGAGGCGTGCAGTGAACTACCAGTGAGCGCGGCCGAGTGGGGCGCCGCGCCGAAATCAGAAGGTGGCGAGTTCGGCCGATGCCTTGCCGGGGGCAAGGGCCCGCGCGCTCCGGTCAATGGCCTTGCGGCATTGAAGATCGGCGAAGTCCGCTGCGTCCCCGTTGGTGGGGAACACAAGGTCCGGCCACCGCTGCTCGTCCATGTCCACGACTGCATCCCCGGCCAAGGCAAAAAGCATGGCCATTGGAAACGAGCCGGTGGCATCAGGTCCGAAGTGGCGCTCGGCGGATACCGAGTAAGCCATGTGCTTGTACTTTTCCATGCTGAACCTCACGCCGCGTATCTCATGCGGTGCAAGTGCATGGCCACCCGCAACGGCTCTTGGGTGAGCGCTGAGTCTGCGCCCTTTGCGTACATTGCACAACATGTAGTCGACCGGCGGTCAGCGCGAGGGATGAAGCGAGTATCATGCTCCGCGCCTTAGCGGAACGGTCATTGGCCCGATGTCGCCCCTCGCGCCTCCAACTCCCGCGCGAGATAGGCACCGATGCGCGCGTGACCGCGGGCGTTGGGATGCCAGGGATCGATTCCTCCGCCAGGATCAGGTAGCGCGATCTCGTCCACCCGCGCGTTGGCGAAGGCGGACGTCGCGTCGATCACGGGCATTCCGTTGTCCTGCGCGAGCATGCGCAAGTCGGCGTGAATGTCGGCATACGGATACGGCGCCCATCCCTCCTGGCGCACGAGCGGCAGCAATACGAGCATCAGCGGCACGCCACGTGCCTTGCCGGCAGCCGCGATGGTGGCAAAGTGCGCCGCGATCTCGTCGCGATGCGCGCAATGCAGGCGCCGGTGCCACTCGTTGGGGCAGTTGCGACCGGCAAGGTTGGCCACGGCCCGCCGCCACAGCTGGCGCAGTGCATCGAGCGCGAAACTCGCGGGAGCGTGCCAGTAGACGCCCAACTCACCGTTCGCATTGTCGATCAACGGATCGGCGGGATCGTTCAGCACGTAGGTCCACAGCACGAGGTCGGGGGCGTAGCGAA
>CALFEY010000331.1 GCA_937958295.1 uncultured Pseudomonadota bacterium | reverse complement strand
TCATACTGCGTACCTCCTGGGGAGGGAGGCCCCACGCCATGACCGAGTCCGTTTACCGCGTCGTCACCCCGGCCAGCGCGCCGGCCCGCAGGCTCACTTTCACCCCGCCGCAGTGGCGGGCGCTGACTGGGTACTACGGCTTCATTGCGCTGCTGCACCTGCTGGGGTGGGGGCTATACCTCTACTACGCATCCGACTATCCGAGCCTCGTGGGGCTGGGCTTCGTCGCCTACCTCCTCGGCCTGCGGCACGCCTTCGATGCCGACCACATCGCGGCCATCGACGACACCGTGCGCTTCCTCCTGCAGAAAGGGCGCTCGCCCCTCGGCGTGGGCTTCTACTTCTCTCTCGGCCACTCCTCGATCGTGTTCTTCCTCGCCATCGCCGTGGCCCTCGCCGCCGGCTTCGTGGCCCGGGAGATGCCCTGGATGCAGGCCTGGGGCGGCATCATCGGTGCCACGGTGGCAGGCACATTCCTGGTGCTCATCGGCACGCTGAACTTCGTGGTCCTGATGGAGCTCCTCGGCGTGTGGAAGAAGGCCAAGGCCGGCACGCACAGCCACGAGCACCTGGAAGAGATCCTCACCAAGCGCGGCTTCATGAATCGCCTCTTCGGCGGGCGGCTGTCGAAGTGGATCGACCACAGCTGGCAGATGTATCCCATCGGCCTGCTCTTCGGGCTCGGCTTCGACACGGCCTCGGAGATCGCGCTGATCGCCATGACCGCCGGCGCTGCCGCGGGGAGCCTCCCCTTTGCGGCAGTGATGTGCCTGCCGATCCTCTTCGCCGCGGGCATGTCGGTGATGGACACCACCGACGGCGTGCTGATGTCCAAAGCCTACGACTGGGCGTTCCTCAATCCGCTGCGCAAGATCTTCTACAACATCGCCACCACCGCGGTGTCGATCCTGGTGGCGCTGGTGATCGGCGTGGTGGGCCTGGCCCAGGTCGCCATCGAGCTCACCGGCATGACCGGACCCATCGCCGATCGCATCGCCGCGATCGACTTCGGCATCCTGGGCTATGTCATCGTGGGCCTCTTCCTCGCAGCGTGGGCCATCTCGGTGGCCTGGTGGAAGTTCGGGCGCGTGGAGCAGCGCCACGGCAGCGGCGCGCTGCACGCACACCTCCACCGGCACCCGGACGGCACGGTGCACACGCACAAGCACGTGCACTAGGGAACGTCTGCAAAGGGCGTCCGGGGCGTCGATGGAGGACGCCGCGGCGGCGAGCCCGCGTTCACCCCTCGCGCATCCATCTCCCGCCGCGCCGCGTAGATACGGTGAGGAGGTGGAGCGCCATGATCGAACGTCCCCGCCGCGCGTCGCGCCGGCATCGTTACCTGCCCGCCATGGTGGGCATGGCCTGCCTCGCCGCGCTGCCAGCCACCGCGCGCGCCGATACCGTGGCGAGCCTCCTCGGTAACTTCACCACCAACCAATACGTGGGGGCGCGCGTGGCGGACGGGGTTCTCGCGGTTCGCTATGCGGTGGTGCTGGGCCAGTTGCCGGCGCTGCGCGAGCTGCACGCAGCCGACGCGAACGGCGACGGCGTCACCACGGAGGCCGAGCGCGATGCGTACGCCCAAGCGCTCGCCGACCCGATCGCCGGCCAGCTCGCCGTGACGGTCGACGGCACCCCGGTACCCTTGCGGCCCGTGCGCTGGAGCACGAGCCTGCCTACCGAACAGGGCGGCTTCTCGCTGCGCCTCGACATCGACTTCGCCGGCGCGCTCCCGACCGGTACCGCCACCCGCGTCCTGACGCTCGCCAACCACAACTACGCGGAACGCTTCGGGTGGCAGGAGATGGTGGTGGAGCCCGGCGACGGGATCGCGATCTTCAACACGAACGCGTATCGCACGTCACCCACGGCGGCCCTCGTCGAGGCCGTGCAGACCCTGCCCGCGGAGGGCCCGCTCGCGGAACGCGCGGCGCGCCTGTCCTATCGCTACGGGATGATGCCGGCCGGCGCAACACCGCAACCCGTTCGCGAGGGGGCGGTCGCAGCGGCTGTCGCGCCGGTACCGAAAGCAGGGGAACCGGCGGCGATCTTCAATGCAGGGTGGCTCGCGCAGCGGACGCGTCAGGTGGTCGACATGATCGCCGCCCCGGAGGTCGCGCCTCACGTGCAACTCCTGGCGCTCCTGTCAGCACTCGTTCTCGGCGCGCTGCACGCCTTCTCGCCGGGACACGGCAAGAGCGTGGTAGGGGCGTATCTCATCGGCTCGCGCGCCACCGCGCGCCATGCCGCGTTCCTCGGCCTCACCGTCACGATCACGCACACGCTGGGGGTGTTCGCCCTGGGCTTTGCCACGCTGCTCGCCTCGGCCTACGTCCTGCCCGAGAAAATCTTCCCGGTGCTGGGCTTCCTGTCCGGCCTCATCGTGCTCGGCATGGGCACCTACCTCGCGCGACAGCGCTGGCCCGCGGCAAGGGCCGCATGGC
>CALFEY010000330.1 GCA_937958295.1 uncultured Pseudomonadota bacterium | reverse complement strand
GTGGAAGATCGCCCAACCGAGGTTCAGCACGCCGCCGAAGATCGTGCCGGCGAGGCCGCTCGCGGCCCACAAGCCGAGCAGCAGGAAAATGATCTCGCCCGCGTAGATGTTGCCGTACAGACGCAGGCTGTGCGACAGCGGCTTGCTGACGAATTCGATGAGGTTGAACAGGAAGTTGAACGGCCACAGGAGGGGGTTGTGGCCGAAGGGGGCCACGAACAGCTCCTTGGTCCAACCGCCCAGGCCCTTGGACTTGATGCCGAAGAGCACCATGAGGCCGAAGATCACCAGGGCCAGCGCAAAGGTGGTGTTGATGTCCGCGGTGGGGACGTTGCGCCAGTTATGAATGCCGAACCAGCCGTAGATCGTGGCCATGATGTCCACGGGCAGGAAGTCCATCGCGTTCATGAGGCAGACCCACACGAACACGGTCAGCGCGATGGGCGCCACCCAGCGGCTCGTGCCGTGGTACATGCCCTTGACCTGCTCGTTGACGAACCCTATCGCGAGCTCCACGAACGCCTGGGTCTTGGACGGCACGCCGGTGGTGGCCTTGCGCGTCACGAGCCACATGAAGCCGATGCCGATCACCCCGAGCAGGACCGACATCACGACGGTGTCGAGATGGAACGTGGAATCCCCCAACGACTTCACGTTGAAGGTCAGGTGATGCTTGATGTACTCGGTGGGGGACTCGTACGAGGTCGCCATGGATTCTTGTCAGGTCGGGTCGGTGCGGTCGAGCAGGGCCAGGCGGAACAGCAACACGGTGACCACGAACGTGGCAAAGAACGCCACGGGCACGATCGCCTTGTAGAACGTCAGGACAAACCACAGCTGCCCGACGATCACGAGGATCTTCAATGCTTCGGCGCGGATCAGCGCGGCCACGGTCACGCCACGCGTGGTGGGCCGGGACAGGGTGTACACGACCGCGAAGACCACCACGGCCGCGATGTTGACGATCCCTCCCAGCGCTGCCGACAGCGCCGCATGACCCCCGCCCCATCCATACGCCGCGGCGGCTCCCGCGACCGTCACGATCGCCTGCCACTTGAGGACACGGCGAACGGCGGGGGTCGACAGGGGCGCCTGGGCGCGCATGGGGCCGGCGCGCGTTTCTTGCAAAGCTTTCACGTCGCGCGCTCGAGCAACGAAGCAAACCTTAGGATTTTACTCGTTTTGTGGGCAGTCTCGCAACGAGATGTTGCGCCGCAATGTCGCACGGGCGTTCGACGGCCCCGTGCCACGCCCTGCGGAAGGCGCCAGGATCACCCCCCGGAAAGGGCCCCGACGATCATGACCTCGTCGCCCGGGACGAGGATGGCGGCCGGATCGCGCTGCACGCGCCCGCCCACAAAGACTTGCATGTGGGGCCGCACGCGCCCCGTCTCGTCGATCACGCGGAAGCGGATCCCGGGGTAGCTCGCTTCCAGCGCGGCGAACACGTCCGCGAGGCGCGGCGGGGTCGCCACCACGGTCACGGTCACGGCAGGAACCTTGGTATAGGAGCGCAGCTGCGACGGGATGGCCACGCGAAACGAGTCCTGGCCAACGCTCATGCCGTCTCGATCGCGTAGATCTCCGGCAGGTGCTGGGCGAGGCGCTTCCAGGTGCGTCCTTCGTCCCGGGTGGCCCATACCTCGCCGGAGGTGGTACCGAAGTACACGCCGGCGGTCGCAAAGCCGTCCGCGGCCATGGCCTGCCGCTTGACCGTCCACCAGCCCTGCGTCCTGGGCATGCCTTCGGACTGCCGCTTCCAGCTCTTGCCGCCGTCGCGGGTGCGATACGCCGCCGGCTTGCCGCCGGGCGAGGTGCGCGGCCATACGTCGGTGCCGTCCATGGGAAAGACCCACGCCGTGTCGGGGTCGTGCGGATGCGCCACCATCGGCAGGCCGATATCGCCCACCGACTTCGGCATGTTGTCGCCGATGCGCGTCCAGCGCGTGCCCGGACGATCGAGGCGATAGATGCCGCAGTGATTCTGCATGTACAGACGGTCGGGATTGTTGCTCGCCATCCGCACGCAATGGGGGTCCTGGCCGTAGACCGGATAAGGGTCGGGATAGAAGTCCGCGCGCACCCCCTCGTTGAGCGGATGCCAGTCGCTGCCGGCGTCGTGCGACTCGAAGGTGCCGCCGCCGGACATGCTCAAGTACATGTGGGCGGGGTCGCGCGGGTCGACGATGATCGAGTGCAGTTTGGGACCGTCGGGGGTGCCGTCCTGGTCGCCGCCGCACCAGGCCTTGCGGTCGGGGTGCGCGTTGAAGCCCGCGATGCCATGCCACGTGACGCCGCCATCCTCGGTGCGGAACAATCCCTGCGGCGACGTGCCGGCGTACCACACGCCCGGCTGCGAAGCATGGCCCGGGGTGAGCCAGAAGGTGTGATCCACCACCCGTCCGCTATCGGCGGTAAAGGCCGGGGGCGAGGCGGCCTCCTTCCACGTGCGCCCGCTGTCCTGCGAGCGGAAGATCGTGGGCCCGAGGTGCCCCGTGCGAGCGGCGGCGAGCCACGTCTTGCCGTCGCGCGGATCGACCACGGCGTGGTGGACGACATGGCCGAGGAACGTGGGCGACGACAGCTTCCACGTGCGCCGGGTGCCATCGCCGACGAGCGTCCACAGGCCCTTGCGGGTACTGATCAGCACGCGCACGCGCGAGGGCGCCGCGGCTCGGATCGGGGAAGAGCGGCTGGCCATGGCTAGGGTCTCCGGGACGCGCTTCTGGCGGCGCGAAAGGCGGGACACTACGCCCACGCGCGGCACGCGCGCAAGCCTCGGGCGCAGGCTCAATCGTGCTAGCCTTTGCGGCTTTCGCGGTTTCGTTCCCCCCCCCACCGCATTCGCAAGGAGGCACCATGACGATCAAGGTCGGAGACAAGCTGCCCGAGGGCACGCTGTCGGAGTACATCGAGGTCGAAGGCAACGGCTGCAGCATCGGCCCCAACACCTTCAAGGTCGAGGATCTCACCAAGGGCAAGAAGGTCGTGATCTTCGGCCTGCCCGGAGCGTTCACCCCCACGTGCTCGGCCAAGCATGTGCCCTCGTATCTTGCCAACTACGACAACCTCAAGGCCAAGGGCGTGGACGCCATCTACTGCGTGTCGGTCAACGATCCGTTCGTGATGGGTGCCTGGGCGCGCGACCAGAAGGTGGGCGACAAGGTGCACATGCTGGGCGACGGCAGCGCCGACTACACCAAGAAGCTCGGCCTCGAGTTCGACCTCACCGGCCGCGGCATGGGGGTGCGCTGCCAGCGCTTCTCGATGCTCGTGGAGGACGGCGTGGTCAAGGCGCTCAACATCGAAGCGCCGGGCAAGTACGAAGTGTCCGATGGACAGACGATGCTCAAGCAGCTCGGCTGACGCACCGCCGGTGCGCGCGACGGCCGCCTGTCCACAGGCGGCCGTTTTCATTGGCAGGGCGGTTGCGTCCCTCGGGCGACGGCGCCGCCACGGCGCCGCGCGCTACTTGATCCGCGCGAGGATTCCGTCGAGCTCGTCGAGATTGCCGTAGGTGATCACCACGCGGCCGCCCTTGGCGCTGCCTTCGATGCGCACCTTCGCGCCCAGGCGCTCGGCAAGATCCGTTTCCAGGCGCACGGTATCCGCATCGCGCGTGGCCTGTGCGGTGCGCCGCTTCGTCTGCTGCTCCGGGGTGAGCAGCGAGGCCACCAGGCGCTCCGCTTCGCGCACCGACATCGCCTGGTCTGCGACGCGCGCGGCGACGCCACCCTGCCGTGCGAGCGGCAGCGCGAGGAGCGCCCGCGCATGTCCCATTTCGATGGCGCCGCTCGCGAGGTACTCCTGCGCCGGCTTGGCGAGCTGCGTGAGCCGCAGCAGGTTCGTCACCGCGCTGCGCGAGCGGCCGACGGCCTTGGCGGCTTCCTCGTGGGTGAGCTTGAACTCCTCGCACAGGCGCGCGAGGCCCTGCGCCTCTTCGAGCGGGTTGAGATCCTCGCGCTGGATGTTCTCGATCAGCGCGAGGGCGAGCGCGTGATTGTCGGGCACGCTCTTCACGAGCGTGGGGACCTCTTTCAGTCCCGCGCGCTGCGCCGCGCGCCAGCGGCGTTCGCCGGCGATGATCTCGTAGCGGCCGCCGTCCACGGGGCGCACGAGGATCGGCTGCATGATCCCTTGCTCGCGGATGGAATCGGCGAGCTCCGCGAGCGAGGCATCGTCCATGCGCGTGCGCGGCTGATATTTGCCGGGACGCAAGCGATCGATGGCGATCGTCTGCAGCGCGCTCGGTTCGGCGGCGGGCGCGTCGTTGCCGCCGGACAGCAGCGCGTCGAGGCCGCGGCCGAGGCCCTTGGGTCGAATCACCATGGTCGGTTTCCTAGACGGTCGTGGTGCCGGCCGCTTCGTCCCGGCGCAGCATCTCGCCGGCAAGCGCGAGGTAGGCGAGCGCGCCCTTCGACTGCGCTTCGAGCTTGATGGCGGGCACGCCGTGCGACGGCGCCTCGGCCAGACGCACATTGCGCGGGATGATCGTGCGAAAGAGCTTGTCCGCGAAATGCTTCTCGAGCTCCGCCGTGACGTTGAGCGCCAGCGTGTTGCGCGGGTCGTACATGGTGCGCAGCAGACCTTCGATCTCGAGCGAGGGATTCAAGTGCGCGCGCACCTTCTTCAACGTCTGCACGAGATCGGACAAGCCCTCGAGCGCGTAGTACTCGCACTGCATGGGAATGAGCACCGAGTGCGCGGCGCACAGGCCATTCAGCGTGAGCAGCGACAGCGAGGGGGGGCAATCGAGAAGGATGAAGTCGTACTCGGCGGCCACTTCGTCGATCGCCGACTTCATCTGCGAGAGCGCCTCATTGAGCGCGTCCTTGAGGCGCGTCTCGCGCTCCGGCAGGTCCACGAGCTCGATCTCGGCGCCGGCGAGATCGCGATTGGCAGGGACGACGTCGAAGCCGCCGGTGGGCGAGGTCACGCGCACGTCGGCAATCCTGCGCTCGCCCAGCAGCACCTGATAAACGGTGGCCGGCTGCGCGCGCTTGTCGAGACCGGCGCCCGTGGTGGCGTTGCCTTGCGGATCGAGATCGATGAGAAGCACGCGCCGCTTCATGGCCGTGAGGCTCGCGGCGAGATTCACGGCCGTGGTCGTCTTGCCCACGCCCCCCTTCTGGTTCGCGACAGCAATGATGCGGGTCATGGGCGTTGCATGAACACGAGGTGACGCGCCGCATCGAGGCCGGGCACGGAAACGGTGGGCGTGGCAGTGACCACGACGGCGGCGCCGAGCTCGGCCAGCTCTTCGGCCGGATGCACGCCTTTCATCGCCACGAGGCTGCCGCCCGGAGCCAGGTGGCGGCCCGCGGCGGCGACGAAGGTGGACAGATCCGCGAAGGCGCGCGATACGACAAGGTCGTAGGGCGCACTGGGGACGAGCTCCTCCACCCGCAGCGCATGCGCACGCGCATTGGAAAGACCGAGCTCCAGCGCAGCTTGCGTGATGAAGGCGGCCTTCTTGTGTACCGGATCCACGAGGTCGACGTGCCAATCGGGGCGAGCGATTGCAAGCGGGATTCCGGGAAGGCCGCCCCCGCTGCCGACATCGAGCACGCGCAAGCCCGCACGCTGGGACAGGTGCGGCAGGATGGCGAGGGAGTCGAGCAGGTGATGCGTGACCATGCGCGAGGGCTCGCGGATGGCGGTCAAGTTGTAGGTGCGATTCCACTTCGCCAGGAGGGCCACATAGCGCTCGAGCGCGGCGTGCTGGGCGGCGTCGAGCCGCAATTCCAGCACGTCGATGCCCGCGGCGAGCTCGGCGGCCACCGCGGCGTCCCCGGCGCCAGGCGACGCTTCCCCGCGGCGGCTGGCGGGAGGGCCTGCGCGTCCCTCGCGCCCGCTGTCCGCCCCGGGACGTGGCCGCGCGCTCATGCCGTTGCCCGCACCGGGGCCGCGGCGCTGCGCTTCAGGTGCACGAGCAGCAACGACACCGCTGCG
>CALFEY010000329.1 GCA_937958295.1 uncultured Pseudomonadota bacterium | reverse complement strand
CCCAACAACCCCGCGCAAAGTCCGCCGACACGCCCGGCCTCCGCCATCGATGATCTGTGGCATGCCACCGTCAACTCGCGCGGGACCTTCGCCTACGCGGAAACGCCGATCGAAGTCGCCTACGGGTTCGGCCGCATCATCGCAGGCATCGGCAACAATCCCAAGGCCCGGGTGGGTGCCTCTTTCGCCTCCCAGCAGTTGCACGTCAACACGGGGGCTGGGGATCCCATCGCCACCAACGACTTCATCTATGCGGCCACGATCGAGACAGGTTGGGCCGGGGACCTTAAGAAAGTCACCGTCGATACGGTCACGGGGGCGCAAGGCTCCGTTCGCTGGTCCGCGGCCACCAAGCTCGACACGCTTCTTGCCACGCCCGCGCCGGGTTCTTCTCCGGTCCTGGACGCCGACAATGCGTGGTTTGCCAGTCGTCGCATCGTCACCAAGAATGTCGACAGCGGCGCGATTGAGCCTTTCCTTTATGCCGACGTGGGCACGACGAATTTGTCGCGGTTGGGCAGCAACGCCACGCAGCAGCAGAAGACCATCGCGTACCTCCGTGGCGGCTCCACGTTCGGAGCCGGGCCAACGCCGCAGATCATCGAGGGCATCAAGATCGGTCAGTTCCGCCAGCGCACGAGCAAGCTCGGCAACATCAGCGATTCCAAACCGGTGATCGTTGGTCCGTCGCAGGCCGACTTCTCCGACCTCAACGACTATGGCTTCGAGGCGTTCAAGGCGGCCAAGGCCAGTCGGCCGCTGCGCGTGTACGTCGGCGCCAATGACGGCATGTTCCACGTCTTCGACGGCACCGACGACGCGACCACCGGTGGCGCCGAAACCTTCGCCTACATACCGAGTGGCGTGATCAACAATGCGGTCGACGAAGGCGGCAAGTTCAAGGGCATCCGCGCGCTCACGTTCCAGGATGGCGGCTCACCCATCTTCAAGCACCACTTCTACGTGAACGCGTCGCCCAAGACGATGGATGTCGACTTCGCCAATTGCGGAGCCAACACCGCTTGCTCGCCCGACTGGCGCACCATCGTGGTGGGCAGCCTTGGAAAGGGCGGCAACACGTACTTCGCCATCGATGCCACCGATCCGAACGTCGTCACGGAAGCGGACGCCGCGGCTCGCGTCCTCTGGGAGTGGTCGCTGCCGGGAAGCGAGTTTTCGTTCGGCAAGCCGATCATCGCCAAGACCAGGGCGGATGGCTGGGTCGTGGTCATTGCGTCGGGATACAACAACACCGACGACGGCAAGGGTCACCTGTACTTCCTGAAGGCCTCGGATGGCACGCTCATCCGCAAGCTCAACACCACGAGCGCCGATACAGGCAGCGTGGCAAACCCCAGTGGCCTGGCGCAGATCAGCGGCTTCACCAAGGACTCGCGCAACCAGATCATCGAGCAGATCTATGGCGGCGACTTGAATGGGCGGGTCTGGCGCTGGGACGTATCGGATCCGGATCCGACCACGTGGCAAGCCAAGACACGCCTGTTCGCGACGCTCACGGCACCCAGTGCCGGCGGCGCTCAGCCGGTCACCACCAATCCGCAGATCGAGATCGACCTCAACAACGGTGTCGATCGCTTTGTCTTCATCGGCACCGGCCGCCTGCTCGACCCGAACGACCTCGTGGACCCGAGCCCGGAGCAGATCCAGACGATGTACGCGATTCGCGACGGAACGCTGGAGAGTCCGACGGACAGCGGGCTCCCGATCGACCCGCGCGCAACGCTTGCATCGGCTTCAGGGGTCACCGGGGTTGGAGCAGTTGCACCCAACGGCTGGTACAACGATCTGCCGCTTGGGCAGCGCATCGTCAACGACCCGCAGGCCGACCTCAACCTCGTCGCCTATGCGGCGGTTTCCGTGCAGCCGGACCCGTGCCTCACGTCCCTCCCGGCTTACATCTACGCACGGGACTTCACTACCGCGGAGTCCTTGATCTACACCGGAGGCGTACCGCAGGCTTATTACTACTCCGACACCGGGGCCGTCGGCCTCGAGCTCGTCGCGCTGGACAGCTCCACTTCGTCCTTCCCCAAGCTGGCGATCGTCTTCACGCGTGAAACGAACGCCACGATCCAGCCGGTGGAGGTGAAGCCCAAGGCGTTCGGGGGTGGGCATCGTCTCTCCTGGCGTATTCTGGGCGACTAGCGGAGGGATCCGGGCGCCTGGCGTAGGCACCCGTTCTCACGCGCCCGGCGGCGCGCGGCGCGCGGGCGCGTCCCTCGAGCCTGGGCTCGCCTGCTGGAGGCTCGTTGGATGACCGCTGGCGTGCTCGTGACGGGCACAGGCAACGCTCGAGGGGAACTGTCTGTCGCTTTCGTGGCATCGGCGGCATGCCACGGCTTGGTCGCACTAGCCCTTGCCTTGTGGCTGGTTCCGGGACAGAGATCAGCACTGCCGCTCAGCGAGGCTCCCCTCGTCGTCGTCGTCCGCCCGGCGCCTTCCTTCGTCGCCGAAGCTGCCCCCCCTGCCGTCGAGTCCGCAGCGGCCACGCCTGAGCCCGTCACGCTCGCCCGAGCGGCCGCGGCGGTGTCGCCGCGCTCCACGGTGACCACCGAGGCTACGCCCGATCCCGCTGCCTCCGCTCCTGCCAAGGAGCCGCGCCCTGTCGACGCTGCGCCACTGACCTCCCGTCCCGCGAGCGCTGCGCCCGCTGCAATTGCCTCGGGAACCACCACGCTCGACGTCGACCACGGTGCGTCGGCAAGCATCGCCTTGGACGCCCTCGCTGCCCGCGCCAGTGGGGACGATTTTCCGGCCGAAGTGGGCAAGCCCGTTCGGCTTCGGCGGGCGCCACCCGTGACCTATCCACAAGCCGCGTTGGAGCGCCAGGCGCGCGGCAGCGTGCTAGCGCTCGTCATTGTCGATGCCCAGGGCATGCCCGAGGACATCTCCATTCTCCAGTTCGAGCCGGAGTTCGTCCCCGCGGCGGAGGCGGCGCTCCGCGAGACACGCTTCGACCCCGCGGAGGACATGAATGGCACTCCCATCCGCTTTTACGCGCTCGTGCGGATCAGTTTCCTCGGCTCAGGCCCGGGCAACGCCGGTGGGCCGCGCTAGGCGCGCGCCCGTTCGTCTGGTGGCCCGCTACCCCATCATCGGCATATGGAATCCCGGCGCCGCGCTGCCGTCGTCCGGCCAGCGCGAGGTCACGGTCTTCAGGCGCGTGTAGAAGCGCACGCCGTCGCCGCCGTGGACGTTCAGGTCCCCGAACAGCGAACCGCGCCAGCCGCCGAAGGAGAAGAACGCCATCGGCACCGGGATCGGCACGTTCACGCCCACCATCCCGACCTCGATCTCCGACTGGAACTTGCGCGCGGCGTGGCCGGAGCGCGTGAAGATCGCGGTGCCGTTGGCGTAGGTGTTGCCGTTGATGAGCGCGATCGCATCCTTGAGCGAGTCGACGCGCACCACCGACAGCACGGGGCCGAAGATCTCGTCGCGGTAGATCGCCATCGAGGTCCCGACGTCATCGAAGAGCGTGGGGCCCACGAAGAATCCGCCCTCGTGGCCCGGCACGCGCAGGGGACGGCCGTCGACGACGAGCTTCGCGCCCTCCTCCACGCCGCGATCGATGTACCCCTTGATGCGGTCGCGCGCGGCGGCGGTGATCACCGGGCCCATCTCGACGTCGGGTGCGTCGCCGCTGCCCACCGCCACGCGCGCGGCGCGCTCGGCCAAGCGCGAAACGAGGGCATCGCCGACCTCCCCTACCGCCACGACCGCGGAAATCGCCATGCAGCGCTCGCCCGCCGAGCCATACCCGGCGCCGACGAGCGCTTCCACGGTGAAGTCGAGGTCGGCGTCGGGCATCACCACGGCGTGGTTCTTGGCGCCGCCCAGCGCCTGCACGCGCTTGCCGTGGCGGGCGCCCGTCTCGTAGATGTACTGCGCGATAGGCGTGGAGCCCACGAACGAAAGCGCCTTCACGTCCGGATGCTCGAGCAGCGCGTCCACGGCCTCCTTGTTGCCGTGCACGACGTTGAACACGCCGTCGGGCAGCCCGGCTTCCTTGAGGAGCTCCGCCATGCGGATCGACAGCGACGGATCACGCTCGGAGGGCTTGAGGACGAACGTATTGCCGCACGCCAGCGCCACCGGGAACATCCACAACGGGACCATCGCCGGGAAGTTGAAGGGGGTGATGCCCGCGCACACGCCCAGCGGCTGGCGCAGCGAGAAGCTGTCCACTTCGGTGCCCACGCTCTCGCTGAACTCGCCCTTCAGCAGATGGGGAATCCCAGTGGCAAACTCGATGACCTCGATGCCGCGCGTGACCTCGCCCTCGGCGTCGGCGAGCGTCTTGCCGTGCTCCTGCGTGATGATGCGCGCGAGGTTCTTGCGCTGCGCCTCCATCAACTCGCGGAAGCGCATCATGATGCGCGCGCGGCGCAGCGACGGCATCGCGCGCCACGCGGGCAGCGCGGCCTTCGCGGCCTGCACGGCGCGGTCGACGTCCGAGGCGTCGCCGAGCGGGACGTGCCGCACGACCTCGCCGGTGGCCGGATTGGTGACTTCGCCATAGTGCGCGGTGGTGGCGGCAACGGCGCGCCCGCTGATCCACAGGGGCACGCGTTCGAGGGTGGTGAGGTCCATCGTTTCTCCAATAGCGGGCGGGAGGTCAGGCGGAGCCGCCCTGCAACAGGCGCGCCACGTAGCGCGCGAGAAGGTCGATCTCGACATT
>CALFEY010000328.1 GCA_937958295.1 uncultured Pseudomonadota bacterium | reverse complement strand
CATGTCCATGCCGGCGCGCACGCACCGCGTGTGCGTGGAGAAGGGCAACGACGCCGTGCTGGTGCCCAAGGGCGAGAAGGACGAGTGCAAGGTCGTCGACCAGAAGCGCGTCGGCAACAAGTTCACCTTCCGCGTGGCGTGCAGCGGCAAGGAGCCCATGACGGGCAGCGGCGAGTTCACCTATTCCGCGGACAGCTACGACGGCCGGATGCAGATGAAGGGCACCTCGGGCGGGCAGAGCTTCGACATGACGCAGACGGTGTCGGGCAAGAAGGTCGGCAACTGCACGTCCACGATGAAGCAGGACCTCGCCAAGGCGCAGGCGCAGGTGGCCGAAGCCAATGTGCAGGTCGCGCAGATGTGCGAGGCGGGGCTCACCCAGCTCAACTGGCAGCTTTACGAGCCGAACGGCCCGTGCGCCGAGCGTCGCGCGGACTTCTGTCCCGCGGTCACCAAGGCGGCCTACGCCGCGAGCGAGCCGGCGGGATATGCCAAGGCGCGCAAGGAGACGATGCTCGCCGAGGCGATGGGCAAGTGCGGCAAGGACTTCGCGGTGGTCACCCAGGCGGCGTGCGGCAAGGGCATGGAGACGCGCGACTGGGCCTTTGTGGGCAGCGGCGCCTGCGACGACAACGTGCGCACGGTGGGCGAGGCCAATTGCAAGGGGCGCTCGTTCACGGGCATGGACCGCGGCATGGTGCCGCTGTGCTCGCGCTACGCCTCGCTCATGCGCGGCAATGCGGCCACGCCCGTGAGCACGGCCGCGCCGCCGCCCGCGCAACCGACCGCCACGGATGCAATCAGCGAGAGCGTCAACAAGCTGAAGAAGCTGCTGCCCTTCTAGGGAGGGCGGCGCGCCGTGCGCGATTCCCCGGGCCTGCGGGCACGGCGCTTCCTCGCCCGGACACTGCCGGCGCTCGCCTTGCCGCTCGCGACCCTCGCGGGGGCCGCGGGACCGGTCCCCGACGTCTTTCCCGACGTCGGCGCGGCCTACTTCGTGACGGTCGACGACCGCCCGGTGTTCGGCGCGCAGGCGCAGCGCGCGCTGCCTCCGGCGTCGCTGGCCAAGATCATGACGGCGCTCCTCGTGGCCGAGCACGATGCCCCCGATGCCGTGGTCACCGTGAGCGCCCGCGCTGCAGCCGCCCCCGGCGCCCGCGCCGGCTTGCGTGCCGGCGAGCGCTGGCGCGCCGGCGACCTCCTTGCCGCGATGCTGCTCGCATCGGCCAACGATGCCTGCCTCGCGCTGGCCGAGCATGCGGCCGGTACCGAGCACGCGTTCGTCGCGCAGATGAATCGGCGCGCGCAGGCGCTGCGGCTCGCTGCCACGTCCTTTGCCAATGCCTGCGGGCACGATGCCCCCGGCATGCTCACCACGGCTCTCGACCTCGCGCAGCTGGCGCCCGTCGCGCTCCGGCAGGAGGCCATCGCGCAGGCCGCGCGCACCGAGGCCCATAGCATCCGCGCGATCGGCGGGCGCACGATCCGCTTGCGCAACACCAATGCCTTCGTGGGCCGCGTGCCGGGCGTGACCGGCCTCAAGACGGGCTACACCCGGCTCGCCGGGCGCAATCTCGTGCTCACCGCGGAGCGCGACGGCCACCGCGTCACCGTGATCCTGCTGGGCGCCCGCGACCGCTGGTGGGATGCCGCGGCCATGCTCGAGCGAGCCTTCGACACGGTTCGGGCCGGACGATGACGCCGGCGCGCACATGCGCGCTCCTGGTGGCGGCGGTGGCGGCCGTGTATGCGAGCGCGTTCGCGGGCACGTTCCAGTTCGACGACTTCCGCGTGATCGTCGACAACTCCGCTGTGCATGGCTGGAGCGCATGGTGGGCGTCGATGCCGGGCATCCGCCCGCTGCTGAAGGCGAGCTACACGTTGTCGTGGGTCACGGGGGGTGGATCGGCTCTGGCTTTCCATGTGCCGAACGTCGCGCTGCATGCCGCCAGTGCGTGCCTCGTCTTCGAGCTCGTCCGCCACTGGACCGACGGCTCGCTCGCCATGCCGCCCGCCCGGCCGGTGCGCCGTGACGGCGACCTCGCCGTGCCCTTGGCCGTGGCGTTGCTCTTCGCCCTCCATCCGGCGCAGACGGAGGTCGTCACCTACGTGTCGGGTCGCTCGTCGGGCTTGATGGCGACGCTCTACCTCGCCTCGATGCTGGCCTGGGAGCGGGCGCGCGCGGCGGGCGGCGGGCGCCTCCTCGGCATCGTGTCCCTCGCCACCTTTGCCGCCGCGCTCGCCACCAAGGAGACGGCGTGGACGCTGCCTTTCGCGCTGGTGCTGGTCGAGCTCACCCGCAACGGCGGCCGTCTGCGCGCGGCGGGCGCGGCCGCGCGCGCCCATTTCGCGCTCCTCGCCACTGCCGCGCTGGCGATCCTCGCCCTGCCCACCTATCGCCGCATGCTGGCCTCGGCCTTCGCCCTGCGCGATCCCGTCGACAACCTCGTGGCGCAGGTGAGCGCCGTGGCCTATCTCCTCGCCAACCCGCTCCTGACCCTGCACGTGAACATCGACCCGGTGGTACCGCGGCTCACGGGCGTGGCGTGGGGGGCCGTCGCTGCGGCGCTGGTCGCGCTGTTGTACGTGGGCGCGGCAGGGGTGCGGCGCGGCCTCGTGCCCGGCTTCGGCCTCCTCTGGTTCTTCCTGCACTTGACGCCCACCAACTCGCTCCTCGCGCGCGATGACCTCGCCAACGACCGGCAGCTCGCGCTGGCCGTGATCGGCATCGCGCTTGCGTATTGCAGCCTGATCCGCGTGCGCCTGTCGTCGCGGGCCTTCGCGGCCGTGACGCTCGCCCTCGCCCTCGTGCTCGGCACCGTGACCGCGCTGCGCAACATCGACTATCGCAGCGAGGTGGCGCTGTGGCAATCGAGCCTCGCCGCCGACCCGCGCAACGCGCGGGCGTGGAACAACCTCGGCATGGCGTGGCGCGCCGAGGGACGCAACGACGAGGCCCGCATGGCGTTCCTGCGCGCGCTGGAGATCGATCCCGCGCATCCGCAGGCGCTTGGCAATCTGCTGGAGCTTGGCGCCGCGCTGCGCTGAGGGGCCTCCGACCGGGAAACGGCGCAGGGCAGGGGGGCGCTGTCGGGGTCCGCGCCGCCGGGCGACGAGCGGCGCGGCGCCGCCTATGGGTAACATCACGTCTTGGCGCCGGACGTCCGGCGCGCTTCCCCGGGATGCCTTGCCGATGCCAGCCGTGGCCACCGACCGCTTCTACCGCTATGCCGAACTCGTGGAGCTCATCCATGCCATGGCGCGCGAGCATCCCGACCTCGTCGCGGTCGAGGCCATCGGCCGCAGCCACGAGGGGCGGGACATCCACGTGGTCACGGTCACGCAAGCGAGGACCGGGCCGGCCAGCGAGAAACCGGCCTTCTGGGTCGATGGCAACATCCACGCCACCGAAGTGGCGGCCTCGGCCGCCACGCTGCACTTCCTCGACACGCTGGTGCGCGGCTACGGTCACGATGCCGACATCACGCGCGTACTCGACACGCGCGCCTTCTACCTGTGCCCGCGCATCAATCCCGATGGCGCGGAATGGGCGCTGGCCGACAAGCCGAAGTGGATCCGCTCGAGCACGCGTCCTTATCCGCACGGCGAGGAAGAGCTCGAGGGCCTCACGGTGGAGGACATCGACGGCGACGGCCGCATCCTCCAGATGCGCATTCCCGATCCCAACGGCGTGTGGAAGGCGCATCCGCAGGAGCCGCGCCTCATGATCCGGCGCGATCCCGCCGAGACCGGCGGGATCTACTACCGCATCGTGCCCGAGGGCTCGGTGCAGGACTACGACGGCTACACGCTGCGCGTGAAGAGGCCTGTGCACGGGCTCGATCTGAACCGCAATTTCCCGGCATCGTGGCGGCAGGAGTTCGAGCAGCTTGGCGCGGGACCGTATCCCACGTCCGAGCCCGAGGTGCGGGCGCTCGTGGACTTCATCGTGCGCCATCCCAACATCACGGGCGGCGTGTCGTTCCACACGTGGAGCGGCGTGCTGCTGCGCCCCTTCGAGCACCTGTCCGACGACGAGATGCACGCCGAGGACCTGTGGGTGTACCAGGCCACCGGCAAGAAAGGCACCGAGCTCACGGGCTATCCCAATATCTCCGTGTTCCACGAGTTCCGCTATCACCCCAAGTCGGTGATCGGCGGCACCTTCGACTGGCTCTACGAGCATCTGGGCGCGTTCAGCTGGGTCGTCGAGATCTGGTCGCCCATGCGCGAGGCGGGACTGGCGAGCTACAAGTACATCGACTGGTTCCGCGATCATCCGCCCGAGGACGACCTCGCGCTTCTGCGCTGGAGCGACGAGAAGCTGGGCGGCCTTGCGCACGTTCCCTGGAAGCCCTTCGATCACCCCCAGCTCGGCCGCATCGAGATCGGCGGCTGGAATCGCTTCCATGCCTTTTCCAACCCGCCGCCACAATGCCTGCCGCGCGAGCTCGCCCGCTTTCCGCAGTGGCTCGTGTGGAGCGCGCTCGTCTCGCCGCGGCTGGAGCTCGTGCATGCGGGCAGCGAGGCCGTGGACACCGGCACGTTCCGCGTCACGCTCGTGGTGCAGAACACGGGCTGGCTGCCCACCTACGTGAGCAAGCGGGCGCTGGAGCGCAAGGTCGTGCGCGGCGTCGTCACCGAAGTCGCGCTCTCGTCGGGGGCGACGCTCCTCCAGGGCAAGGCGCGCGAGGAACATGGGCAGCTCGAAGGCCGCGCGTACAAGCACACCGGCGTGTCCTTCTGGCCCGACTACAACGTCACCGACGATCGCATGAAGGTGCAATGGACGGTGCGCGGCAAGGCCGGCGACGCGCTGTGGCTGGTCGCACGGCACGAGCGCGCCGGCGTGGTGCGCGCCCGCGTCGTCCTCGGTTGATGCCCGGCGTTTGCCGCGCATGAGCGCCCGCGCCGACACCGAGGTCGCGCTCGGCGCGTGGGTCAGCCGGCAAGTGCTGGACGGGGTGGCGGAGGCGACCTCTTCGCGCGGCTGTGCGAGCGGCTCGATTGCGCAGGCATTCGCGTGGCACGCGCTTCCATCGCGGGCAACCTGCTCGATCCCACCTACGACGGACGCGGCGTGCGCTGGCGGCGCGGCGTGGGCATCGAGCGCGAATCCTTCGCGCGCGACAGCAATCCCGCCGCCAATGAGGCGTGGCAGCGTAGCCCCTTCCGCGCCGTGCTCGACAGCGTCGACGGACGCCTGCGCCGTCGTCTCGATGCGTCCTATGTCGCGGGAGAGTTCCCGATGCTCGACGGGATGCGGGCACAGGGCATGACCGACTACCTCAGCGTGCGCACGCTCGCGGGCGCCCCCGCCGAGGTGCGCGCGACTGGGGGCATGGTGTCGTCCTGGACCACCGATGTCCCGGGCGGTTTCGACGACGCGCAGATCGCCGTGATCGAGGCGCTCCTGCCCACGCTCGCGCTCGCCTTCATGCTGGAGACCGCCAGGCAGACCGCCCGCACGCTCCTCGTGACCTATCTCGGCGAGGATGCCGCGGAGCGCGTACTCGCAGGCAACATCGTGCGCGGACGCGCCGAGACGATCCGCGCGGTGGTGTGGTTCAGCGACATCACCGGATTCACGCCCGTCACCGAGTCCGCGGGAGCGGCAGGCGCGCTGGCGCTGCTCAACGACTATGCCGAGGTCCAGGTCGACGCCATCGAGCGCCACGGCGGGCACGTGCTGAAGTTCATCGGCGATGCGGTGCTCGCGATCTTTCCCGAGGCGGACGCGCACGTGGCGAGCGCGCGCGCGCTCGATGCCGCAGTGGATTATCGCCGCCGGCTCGCCGCGCTGCGCGCCGCGCGCGAGGCCGCGGGCCTGCCGGTGGTGGATACGCACCTCGCCCTGCACGTGGGCGAGCTCCTCTACGGCAACGTCGGCAGCGCCCGGCGGCTCGATTTCACGGTGTTGGGCCCTGCGGTGAATGCGGCGGCCCGCATCGAGGCGCTGTGCGGCGCGCTGCAGGAGCCGGTGATCGTGTCGTCGGCATTTGCCGCGGCGGCCGTTGGCTCGCGCTACCGGCTGGTCAGCCTCGGTGCCCATGCGCTCAAGGGCATCGCGCTGCCGCAGGAGATGTTCGCACTGCGCGATCTCGAAGCCGAGTGGCCGTTCGCGCAGGCGTAGTCGCGGGGTCTTGCTGGAGACGCCGCGTCAGGGGGCGGTCATGCGCGCGGCGAACCCGCGGACGCGACGCGCATTGGCGCCCAGGTCGCCGCGACCCACGCGCGACGCCGAGCGCATGTCGACGGTGCTGCCGCCGGCGGCCGGCCGGATGCGGATGACCACGTCGTCGTTAAAGCGCAGAAGGGGCGTGGTGGCGATGGCCTCGATGCGTCCCGTCGCGGGGTCCTCGGCGACCACGGTCCAGCCGAGGTCGCGCACCGCGGCCACCGCCGCCGCGAACGCGGTGGCCGGTGCCTTGGCAATGGCGATCGGCTGCAGGTCGGGGTACGCCGTCTGCTGCATATGCGCCGTGGCGAGACCGGGATATGCGGTGGTGGCGCCGGCTTGCGTGCGCAAGGGGAGCAGCGCGACGAATGGCGGCGGATCGTCGACGTCGGTAGTGACGTCGTTCAGCAGCGGCCAGGCCCGCGCGACGTAGATCACGCCGGCCACCGTGGCGCCCGCCACGAGGGCGAGGGCGACGACGAGACGCCGGCCGCGCGGCCGGCGGGTCGCGCCGGGGTCCGCGGCCCCCATGCGACCTCAGGCGGCCAGCGGCGGTTCGTCCATTGCCGCCACCTGTTCGCGCAGTTCGAGGATGCGATCCTGCCAGTAGCGCTGCGTGTTGAACCAGGGAAACGCCGCCGGGAACGCGGGATCGGTCCAGCGGCGGGCGATCCAGGCGGCGTAGTGCATGAGGCGCAGCGTGCGCAACGCCTCCACGAGATGCAGCTCCCGCGGGTCGAGCTCGGCGAAATCCTCGTAGCCCGTGAGCATGTCGCCGAGCTGGCGCGTCATGGCCGCGCGATCGCCCGCGAGCAGCATCCACAGGTCCTGGATCGCGGGGCCGGTTCGCGCGTCGTCGAAGTCGACGAAGTGCGGACCGTCGGGCGTCCACAGGATGTTGCTTGCGTGGCAGTCGCCGTGCAGGCGCAGCATGGAGACCGCCCCAGCGCGGTCGTAGCAGTGGCGGACGCCGGCCAGCGCCAGCGTGGCGACGGCGACGTAGGCCTCGCGCAGGTCGGCGGGAATGAATCCGTTGTCCAGCAGGAACGTGCGCGATGCCTCCCCGAAGGTGGCGATGTCGAGCGTGGGCCGCACGGCGAAGGGCCGCTGCGCGCCCACGGCGTGGATGCGGCCGATGAAGCGTCCGATCCACGTGAGCGTGGCCGGGTCGTCGATCTCCGGGGTGCGTCCCCCGCGCCGCGGGAAGACGGAGAAGCGCAGCTCGGCATCGTGCTGCAGCGTGCGCCCGCCGATGGTGAACGGCGCCACCGCGGGAATCTCGCGCGCGGCGAGCTCCGCGACGAAGGCATGCTCCTCCTCGATCTGCGCGTCGTTCCACCGCTCCGGGCGGTAGAATTTGACGACCACCGACGATGCACCCTCGGGGGCCTCGTCGCAGTACACGAGGTAGACGCGATTCTCGTAACTGTTGAGCGCCAGCAGGCGGCCGTCGCCCAGGACGCCCACGGTGGCAAGTGCGTCGAGGATGCGATCCGGCGTGAGGGTGGCAAAAGGGGCGGTCACAGCTGATTGTAAGGCCGGGACCGCGGCGCCGACCAACGATGACTCCTTCCGGACGGAATATAAATGCCAAGCGACTCGCCTCCGATCGACGCGCCGGCCCCGGCCGCTGCGAGTCCGCGGCCGCTGTACTACCGGCACACCCTTCCGGTGCGGCTCATGCACTGGATCAACGTGGTCGCCCTCACGGTACTCTTCATGAGCGGGCTGCAGATTTTCAATGCCTACCCGGTGCTGCACTTCGGCAAGTCGTCCTACGACGGCACCCCGCATGCGCTGGAGATCGGCGCGCGCATGGGGCCCGACGGGCAGCCGCGGGGGGTGACGCGCGTCTACGGCCGGGAGTTCGACACCACGGGCTGGCTGGGGGCCGTGAAGGACGCCAACGGCGAGTGGATCGCCTCCACGTTTCCGCCGTGGATCATGCTGCCGAGCGCGCAGTGGCTGGCCATGGCCCGCCTGTGGCACTTCTTCTTCGCCTGGGTGTTCGTGCTGAACGGCCTCGCGTTCGTGCTCTATGCCGTTGCGAGCCGCCATCTCACGCGCGACCTCGCGCCCACCGGCACCGAGCTGCGGGGTATCGGCGCCTCGATCCGCGATCACCTGCGCTTCCGCCACCCCACCGGCGATGCGGCCAAGCGCTACAACGTGCTGCAGAAGCTCGCCTACCTCGCCGTGATTTTCGTGCTTCTGCCGTTCGCAGTGATCATGGGCTTCGGCCTCTCCCCGTGGCTCAACAGCGTGCTGACGGGCTGGGTGGATCTCGTGGGTGGCCGGCAGTCGGCGCGCGCGTTTCACTTCATCATCGCGTGGCTGCTCGTGATGTTCGTGCTGATCCATGTCTTCCAGGTGATCGTCACGGGGTTGTGGAACAACTTGCGCTCGATGATCACCGGACGCTATCGACTGCCGGCGGAGGCTTCCCATGACTAGACCGTTCCGCCTGCGCAAGCGCAATGCGCGGCGTACCTTTCTCACGCGCGCGGCCGGCGCGGCGTCGCTTTTGACGCTCGCTGGCTGCGACAATCTCTCGCGCACGC
This sequence comes from uncultured Pseudomonadota bacterium, assembly GCA_937958295.1. Lineage (GTDB taxonomy): Bacteria > Pseudomonadota > Gammaproteobacteria > Burkholderiales > Casimicrobiaceae > VBCG01. The sequence continues at coordinate 905 of CALFEY010000328.1, read as the reverse complement.
AGTGGTTCCCGCAGGTGCTCGACAGCGTCACGCCGTTCAACGAGGCGCTGGCCAAGCTGGTGGGTCGGCGCTCCATGGCGCAGGAGTTCGCCGAGAAGGACCGCTCGCCCACGTTTCGCAGCAATGGATCGAATGACCCGGGTACGCCCGAGTATGCCGCGTGGGTCCAGGCGGGCTTCGCGACCTATGCACTGAACGTGGGCGGCTTGTGCGAAGCGCCGCGCAAGTTCACGCTCGACGAGCTCCGTGCGCTGCCGTCGCGCACGCAGATCACGCGTCATGACTGCGTGGAAGGGTGGAGCGCCATCGCCAAGTGGAAAGGCGTGCGGCTGTCGGCGATTCTCGACGCGGTCAAGGTCAAGCCGCAGGCGCGCTACGTCGTGTTCTACTGCGCCGATCCCATGGCCGAGGACGGCACCGATTTGTACTACGAGAGCATCGACTTCGACGATGCCCGGCACGAGCAGACGATCCTCGCCTACGACCTCAACGACGCTGCGTTGCCGGTGCCCAACGGCGCGCCGCTGCGCCTGCGCGTGGAGCGTCAGCTGGGCTACAAGCACGCCAAGTACATCACCGGCCTCGAGTTCGTGGAGTCCTTCGGCAAGATCGGCGGCGGCAAGGGCGGCTACTGGGAGGACCAGGGCTACCAGTGGTGGGCGGGGATCTGAACGCCCCGGCTTGGTATCATCGTTCTCCCTTCACCGCCCGCGGCAAGCTTGCGTCGTTTCGGACCGCGCGGCGCCGCGATCATCGCCGTGACGTCCACCCAAGGCATGGTATTCATCCCCGGCGGCACGTTCCGCATGGGCTCAGACCATCACTACGCCGAGGAGGCGCCTGCCCACACGGTGCGCGTGGATGGATTCTGGATCGATCCGTGCACGGTCACCAATGCCGACTTC
>CALFEY010000327.1 GCA_937958295.1 uncultured Pseudomonadota bacterium | reverse complement strand
CCTCGGACGCGCGCTTGCCGCGCCCAGGCGCCCGCTGGTCGCGATCGTGGCCGGCTCCAAGGTCTCCACCAAGCTCACGATCCTGCGCGCGCTCCTCGCCAAAGTCGACACGCTCGTCGTCGGCGGCGGCATTGCCAACACGTTCATCCTCGCCGCGGGCGGCAACATCGGCAGCTCGCTCGCCGAGGAGGACTTGGTCGACGAGGCCAAGGCGATCCTCGCCGAGTTCCCGGGCAAGGTGCCGCTGCCCATCGATGTCGTCACGGCGAAGGAATTCAAGGAGACGGCGGTCCCCACGCAGAAGGCGATCGAGAACGTCGCGCCGGACGACCTCATCCTCGACATCGGCCCCACCTCGGTGGCGGCGTTGAAGATGATCATCGCAAAGGCGGGCACGATCGTGTGGAACGGCCCGGTGGGCGTATTCGAGTTCGACGCCTTCGCTGGAGGCACACGGACGCTTGCTGAGGCCATCGCCGCAAGTCCCGCCTTCTCCATCGCCGGCGGCGGCGACACCCTGGCGGCCATCGCCAAGTTCGGGCTTGCCGATCGCATCGGCTACATCTCCACCGGCGGCGGTGCCTTCCTCGAGTTCCTCGAGGGCAAGACGCTGCCCGCGGTGGCCGCGCTCGAGTCGCGCGCGTGAAGGCACGCGACGGCCGGGCCGCGCGCGGTTGCGCCGGCCATGGCCGCAAGGCGGCAGATGCGCGCCGCGGCCTCGCCTTTTCGTGATCGCCGCGAATTGCCGTAACATCCGCCGCTCACCCTACGTACTCGACAGGAATTCCAAGTGACGCGCGCCACCAAGATCGTTGCCACGCTCGGCCCGGCCTGTACCTCGGCAGCCGTGATGTCGCGCATGCTCGCCGCCGGTGTTGACGTCGTGCGCCTCAACTTCTCGCACGGCACGGCGGCCGATCACGTCGAGCGCGCCGCGATCGTGCGCGACTGCGCGCAGAAGCTCGGGCGCGAGGTGGCGATCATGGCCGACCTGCAGGGGCCCAAGATCCGCGTGGGCAAGTTTCCCAACGGCCGCGTCGAGCTCGTGGCCGGCCAGGGCTTCATCCTCGATGCCGAAGCGGAGACCGGCGACGACACGCGCGCGAGCCTCGACTACAAGGAGCTGCCGCGCGACGTCGGCCCCGGGGCGTTGCTCCTGCTCAACGATGGCCTCATCCAGCTCCTCGTGGAGTCGGTGGACGGCCCGCGCATCAACACCAAGGTCGTGCTGGGTGGCACGCTGTCCAACAACAAGGGCATCAACCGCATGGGCGGCGGCCTCACCGCGCCCGCGCTCACGTCCAAGGACATGGACGACGTGAAGACGGCCGCGCAGATCGAGGCCGACTACCTCGCGGTGTCGTTTCCCAAGAACAAGGAAGACATGTACATGGCGCGCCAGCTCATGCGCGCCGCCGGCGGCAAGTCGCTGCTCATCGCCAAGATAGAGCGCGCCGAGGCCATCACCTATCTCGACGAGATCGTGGAAGCCTCCGACGGCATCATGGTTGCGCGCGGCGACCTCGCGGTGGAGGTGGGCAACGCCGCCGTGCCGGGCCTGCAAAAGCGCATGATCAAGCTCGCGCGCGATCGCAACAAGCTCACCATCACCGCCACGCAGATGATGGAGTCGATGATCCTTGCGCCGGTGCCCACGCGCGCGGAAGTCTCCGACGTGGCCAACGCCGTGCTCGACGGCACCGACGCCGTGATGCTCTCCGCCGAGACCGCCGCCGGCAAGTACCCCGTCGAGACCGTGGAGAACATGGCGCAGATCTGCGTGGAGGCCGAGAAGTCGGGGCCGGTGGAGCTCGATCGCGACTTCCTGAACAGCACCTTCACGCGCGTGGACCAGTCGATCGCCATGGCCACGCTCTTCACGGCGTATCACTTGAAGGCCAAGGCGATCGCCTCGCTCACCGACTCCGGCTCCACCGCGCTGTGGATGTCCCGCCACAACGGCGGCTGCCCGATCTTCGCGCTCACGCCGAAGGTCGGGTCGCAGCGCAAGATGGCGCTGTACCGCAACGTGCATCCGCTCTACCTCGAGCAGGGCACCGATCGGGACGCGGTGCTGCTCGCCGCCGAGGCGCTCCTCGTGGCCAAGGGCGAGGTCAAGGCGGGCGACTTCATCGTGCTCACGATCGGCGAGCCCATGGGCAAGGCCGGCGGCACCAACACGATGAAGATCGTGCGCGTGGGCGAGCACCGCGTCTGACGCGGTCGCGCGGCGCGCCGGATCCACCGGTGGGGCGGCGTCCAGTCAACCGCCAAAGAGCGCTACCGGAGTGCCCCGCACGCCCGGCTCGATCTCGAACACGCTTCCCGACAGCGGCGCGGCCGCGAGGGCGTCGGGTCCGAGGCGCACGCGCGCCGTGGTGATGTAGAGCACGTCGAGGTTGCGGCCGCCGAAGGCCACGCTGGTCGGACGCGGCACCGGCAGGCGCACGGTGCGCACGAGCTTGCCTTCGGCGGACCAGCGCTCCACGCGCCAGCCGTCCCAGATCGCCACCCACACGCCCCCCTCCTCGTCCACGGCGAGGCCGTCCGGCTTGACGCCTTCGGGCCAGGTGGCGAACGTGCGCCGGCGCGACACCGTGCCGCGGCGCAGGTCGAGGTCGTAGGCGAACACGGTGCGCCCGGCGGACTCCGCGAAGTAGAGCGTCCGGCCATCGGGTGCGAAGGCGATGCCGTTGGCCACGGTGAACCCGGAGTCGATGCGCGCGTGCGTGCCGCCGGGGTCCACGCGCAAAAGGCTGCCGCGGCCCGGCTGCCCGGCGGGATCCAGCGTGCCGATCCACAGGCGCCCGCGCGGATCGCACTTGCCGTCGTTGTAGCGGTTGCCCGGCCGCGAGGCCTCGGGATGCACGAAGGCGTCGTCCTGGCCGCGCTCGGGATCGACGAGTCGCAGGCCCGACGGCTGCGCCAGCAGGAAGCCGCCGCCGCGGCGCGGTACCGCGAGGCTCGTGAGACGCGGCATGGGCCAGCTGTCCATGGCCGGCACGGTGCGCGGCGAGCCCGCCAGCGCGCAGCGATGCACCGAGGGCCCCAGCATGTCCACGAATACCAGCGCTTGATCGCGGCCGGACCAGTACGGTGCTTCACCGAGCAGCGCCCGCGCTTCCACCGCGCAGCGTAACCCGGCCGCCGCGCGGCCCTCGGCCTTGGCCGTGGCGAGCGACATTACCGTGCCGCCAGCGTTGTGCGACAGGCGCCGCGCGGCTTCCATGAGCAGCGGCGCGAGCGCATGCAGGCGATCGTCGCCGAGACGGAACGCAGGCCCCAGCACGGCGATCGCCCCCACCGCGATGCCGCGATAGTCGAGGATCGGCGCCGCGACGGCGCTCGTGCCCGCGGCGTCGGCGCCGTGGACGTAGTAGCCGCGCCCGCGGGCGAGCTCCAGGGCTGCCGCCAACGCATCGCGGCGGCGCGCGTCGAGCGCCCCCAGCAGCGACGCGGCAGTGGCGGGCTCGAACCACGCGACGATCGCGCAGCCGAGCGGGCTCGCGTGCCAGGCGTCGCGCTGGCCCACGTCGGCCGCGAGGCGGATCGCCTGCCGTCCCGACGCCGCTTCGGCAATCACGCAGTCCGCGCCGTCGAGGACGCCGAAGAGCGCCGTTTCCGCCGCGGCATCGCGGATGGCCGCGAGCTCGGGCGCGGCAGAAGCACGCAGGTCGAGGTCGGCCCACACGCCGTGCGCGAGCTCGAGCAGGCGATAGCCGGGACGCCAGGTGCGATCGGCCGCATCGCGGCGCAAGAGGCCCCGCGCGGCGAGCGCGGTGAGCAGCCGGTGCAGCGTGGACTTGGGCAGCGAAGAGTGTGCGAGGAGCTCGACGAACGTCGCCGCAGGCGTGGTGGCGGCCACGAGGTCGAGCACGTCGAGCGCCTTGTCGAGCACCGACGCGCCGTTGTCCGCCTCCACGCGGTCGGCCCGGGCGCCACGCGCCTTCGCCGGCGCGCTTCTCGCCTTGCGCGATGACCCCGCCCGTGCCGCCGCCGGTGATCCCGCCATCGCTGCCTCCCTGAACGCCGCGCAGCGGGGCGCGGCCCTTGACGCGCCCGCCTCGCCGGTCGACACTGTTCCCAAACTATAGCACCACATTCCCATTCAATGGGAATTCAACGGAGGCTCCGCGTCATGCCAGCAGTTCCTGCCGCCCTCGCCGGCGTGTACCCCATCCTCGCCACGCCCTTTCGTGCCGACGGCCGTGTGGACGAGGAGGACCTCGGCCGCCTCGTGGATTTCATCGTCGATGCGGGCGCCGACGGCATCGTGTTCCCGGGCGTGGCAAGCGAGTTCGAAACGCTGGCCCCGGCGGAGCGCCGCCATCTCGTCGCCGCCGTTGCGCAGCGGGTCGCAGGACGTATCCCCTTCGTGGTGGGCGTGTCGGCCGCGGATGCGCAGGCCGCGGCCGCGCTTGCCCTGCACGCCCGCGACGTAGGCGCGGCCGGCGTGATGGCCGTCGCCCCGGCATCGCTCAAGGGCAACGCCGACGGCATCGCGGACTATTACGCGCGCATCGCGGAGGCCGGCGTGCCTATCATCCTGCAAAACGCACCGCCGCCGGCCGGTTGCGCGCTTTCCCCCGCCGAGGTGGTGGCCATCGCCCGCGCCAATGCCACGATCCGCTACGTGAAGGAGGAGTCGCTGCCTTGCGGCCAGCGCATCACGCAGCTGCTGGAGGCGAAGGTGCCGGGGCTCCTCGGTGTCTTCGGCGGCGCGGGCGGGCGCTACATCACCGACGAGCTCGCGCGCGGCGCCTGCGGCACGATGCCCGCCTGCGAGCTCACCGACCTGCACGTGCGCCAGTTCGCGCTGCACCGCGCAGGCGACGCCACTGGTGTGCGTCGCCTGTTCGACCGCATGCTTCCGCTGCTCAACTTCCAGGCGGTGTTCCGCATGGCCATGACGAAGGAAGTGTTGCGCCGGCGCGGCGTGATCAGCGCCACGCACGTGCGCGCCGCTGGGCCGCGCCTCGATGCGGGCGACCTTGCCGAGCTCGCCGCCATCCTCGCCGGGCTCACGGATCTCGTCCCCGATCTGTCATCATCCCCCGCAGCCGCCGCCTAAAGAGCCACGAGAGCGCGCACTGCCCGTCACGACCCAGGAGGTCACTCATGAAGCCGTTCACCAAGTCGCTCGCCCCTCTTTGCGCCGCGCTCGGCGCCGCCCTCGCGCTCGGCACCGCGGCGCTGGCCGCGCACGCGCAGACCGTGCTCGATTTCCCGACGTGGCAAGCCGAGGAGCCCGGCATCTCCACGTGGTGGAAGAGCCTCATCGCGGCGTACGAGAAGAAGTACCCCGATGTGAAGGTGAACCTCCAGCAGATCCCCTTCGCGCAGTACGTGAAGCAGATGACCGTGCGCTTCGCTGCGGGCACGCCGCCGGACATCGTGCACCTGCCCGCGCGCGACTTCGCAAGCTTTGCCGACCAGGGCTGGCTGGAGCCGCTCGACGAGCGCCTCAAAACCACCGACATTCCCGCGAACTGGCCGCCGCTGCAATCCGACATGCAGTGGGGCGGCAAGACGCAGGGCGTGCTGCTCATGGGCTACGGCGGCATGCTCTTCTACAACGAGAAGCGCCTGAAGGACGCCGGCGTGAACGTGCCCAAGACAGGCGATGAATGGCTCGCCGCAATGAAGGCCACCACCGCGGCCGACAAGGGCCTCTTCGGCCTGTCCACGATCACCGCCGAGCATCCCAACATGGTCGTCGAGATGGCCTCGTGGGTGATCGGCTCCGGCGCCGACTGGCTGAAGGGCGGCAAATACAACTTCACGGACCCCGCGGTGGTCAAGGCCATCGACAACTGGCGCGCCTCGATCAACTATGCGCCCAAGGGAACCAACTCCGCCACCGCCCGCCAACTCTTCATCGACGGCAAGACCGCGTTCCTGCGCGACGGCCCGTGGGTGTGGGGCGCGGTCGAGAAGGCGCCTGCCGACGTGAAGCCCTCTCTCAAGGTCGCCGGCCTGCCCTTCCCAGTGGTGCCCGGCGGCGCGTCGAACAGCATCCACATCGCGGTCAAGGCGGATGCAAAGAAGAAGGACGCCGTCTGGAACTTCATCGTGATGGCGGCGAGCCCGGAATGGCAGCGCGCCTACGGGCTCACCGGCTCCCCCGCGCCGCGCAAGAACGCGCTCACCGCTGCCGACTTCGCCGCCCATGCGCACCTTAAGATCATCAACGAGGAAGCAAGCAAGGCGCAGAACCTCTTTCCGTCGGTGCCGGCGGTGCGCGCGGGCTACAACGATTTCGCCACGCAGGTGACGAAGGCCGCGATGCGCATGATCTCCACGCAGGAGCCCACCGCCAAGGTGCTTGCCGACCTGCAGAAGGAGCTCGAGCGCGCGGTGCCGCTCAAGTAAGCGCGCGCCCGTCCCCTCGATCCCAGGACGCGCCCCCTGCCACGCTGGCTGCGCTCCATGCGCCCGCGGCTGCCGAGCCGCGAGCGCAGGCTCGCCTACGCCCTGCTCGCTCCAGCGTTCCTCGCGGTAGCGCTGCTCGTTGCGTGGCCGCTGTGGGTGATCCTGCAGATGAGCCTGCGTCCAGGCCGCGCTCTGGAGCTCACCAAGCTCATGACGCAGCCGCTCGGGCTCGCCAACTTCGAGCGGGTGCTGGGCCACGAGGCCACGTGGCTCGCGTTCGTCAATTCGCTCGTGTACACCGTGGGAACGCTGGTACCTGCCTTCCTGCTCGGGCTCGTGGCTGCCCTGCTTTTCAACAAGACCTTTCCCGCGCGCCGCTGGTTGCGCAGCCTCCTGCTCATCCCATGGGCCGTGCCGGGCGTGATCGTCTCGATCAACTTCCTCTGGATGTTCGACGCGTCCTATGGAGTGATCAATTCCGTACTGCGCCGCTGGGGGCTCATCTCCACGGACGTCGCGTGGTTCGTCAATGCGGACACGGCGATGCTCGCCGTGATCCTACCCACCGTGTGGAAGAGCTTCCCCTTCTTCGCCATCACGATGCTCGCCGCGCTGCAGTCGATCCCGCTGCACCTGTACGAGGCGGCCCGGGTGGACGGCGCCAATGCCTGGCAGCAGTTCCGCTACGTGACGTGGCCCGGCATCCGCGGGCCGGCGATGCTCGCCGTGCTGCTCAACTCACTATGGACGTTCCGCGAGTTCGACATCATCTTCGCCTCCACGGGTGGCGGCCCCGCCGGCGCGACCGAAACCTTGGGCATCCTCCTCTACCGTGAGGCCTTCTCGAGCTTTCGCTTCGGCACTGCCGCGGCCATCGGTGTGCTCATGCTCGTCACCGCGGCGCTCGTGGTAGTCGTAGGCTCGCGCTGGCTCAAGGAGGACAGGCAGTGACGCCGCGCTGGCATCGCTACGCCTTCTTGACTCTCGCGCTGGCGCTCGTGGGAATCATCCTGTTTCCGATCTACTGGATGCTCGTCACCTCGGTGCTGCCTTCCTCGGTAGTGCTGTCACGGCAGCCACCGCTGCTGCCGCCGGTGGACCAGGTGTCCTTCGCAGCCTACATCGAGGTGTTCCGGCGCCGGCCGGTCCTCACGTGGATCTTCAACAGCGCAATGGTCGTGGCCGGAAGCACGCTCGTGAGCCTCACGATCGCGACCCTCGCAGGCTACAGCCTGTCGCGCTTCCACACGCCCGCGCAGCGTGTGGCCGGCGCCACGCTGCTGCTGTCGAAGATGCTGCCCGGCAGCCTCATCGTCATTCCATTCTTCGTGATGTTCACCACGCTGCACCTCACCGATACGGTCGCCGGCCTCGTGATCGCCAACGTATCGGTGGGCGTGCCCTTCGCCACGTGGATGATGAAGGGCTTCTTCGACACGCTGCCGCGGGAACTCGAGCAGGCCGCCAAGATCGACGGCTGCACGCCGCTGCAGGCACTGTGGCTCATCGTGCTGCCGCTCGCGCGCCCGGGCCTCGCCGCGTGCGGCATCTACCTTGCCATCGTGGCGTGGTCGGAGTTCGTCTTCGCGCGCACGCTCATGACGAAGCCCGACAACTGGCTCGTGACCGTGGGCCTGCAATCGTTCGTGGGGGAGTACCTGGTGGAGTGGCCCGCGCTCATGGCGGCGGGCGTGGTGTCGCTCATCCCGATGCTCGTGCTCTTCCTGCTCCTGGAGCCGTTCCTGGTGAGCGGGATGACGTCGGGAGCGGTGAAGGCGTAGTCGCGGTGTCGGATTGCATGGCGTAGGTTCTCTCGGGGCTGCGCGGCGGTCGGGTAAGGGCACTCGGAGTGGCGCGCCAAGACGCGTCGCTACGGGGACCCG
>CALFEY010000326.1 GCA_937958295.1 uncultured Pseudomonadota bacterium | reverse complement strand
AATTGCCGCTCTCGGCGAGCGCCAGAAAGTCCTCGATCCATTCGAGGTCGAGCGATCGGTTGTCGGGACCCATGGGGTGGCTTCGAATAATTCCATGCGATTTTAGTATTGGACCGGCATCGCGGCACCGGACAAAGATGGCGCCCGTCGAATAAGGCCCAAGGAGGCACCGCCATGCCCGCGATCGGGAACTACCGGGGCATCGTCCCCGCCATCGCCTGTCCCTTCACGCCGGATCATCGCATCGACGAGCCGGCGCTGCGCAAGCTCGCGTCGTGGCTCGCCGGGCATGCCGGCGTCGTCGCGGTGATGACCAACGGCCACACCGGCGAAGTCTTCTCGCTCACGCCCACCGAGCGAGCCACCGTGACCCGCATCGTGGCCGACGAGCTGCGCGGCCGCGTGCCCGTGATCTCGTCGATCGTATGCGAAGGCTTTGCCGACGCCGCGGAGCACGCCCGCATGGCGCGCGAGGCCGGTGCCGTGGCGCTCGACGTGATGCCGCCGCATCACTGGCTGCGCTTCGGCTGCACTCCGCGGCATGCGCTTGCCTACTTCGCGCACATCCACCGTGCCGCGCCGGATCTCGACCTCGTGTGCCACGTGTATCCCGCATGGACGCGAGCTTCTTACTCGTCGCAGCTCCTCGCGGATCTCGCCCGCCTGCCCTACGTGCAGGCGTTCAAGGTGGGCCAGCGCGACATGAACAAGTATGCGCGTGACATCGAGGCCATTCGCAACGCGGACGCCGGCAAGGCCATCCTTACGTGCCACGACGAGTACCTGCTCGCCTCGATGGTGCAGGGCGTGGACGGTGCGCTGGTGGGCTTTGCCACCTTCATCCCCAAGCTGATCGCGAATCTGTGGGAGGCGGTCAAGGCCGGCGACCTCAAGCGCGCCATGACGATCCAGGCGCTGATCACGCCCCTCAAGGACGCGGTGTACGGCGGCGGCGAGCCCACGGGCGAGGCGCATGCCCGCATGAAGGCCGGCATGGTGCTCGCGGGCGTGCTCGCGCAGGGTACCGTGCGCCCGCCCACGGAAGCCCCCGATGCGCGCGAGATGGAGGCCCTGCGCGCCGCCGTGGCACAGGCCGGGCTGCTCACTCGCTAGGCTAGGCCCGCAGCACCCATAAGAACAACACCAGCAGCACCCACCCCAAGGAGGTCCCATGAAGCGATCCACGTTCCTGCGTCTCGCGCTTGCCACCCTGGCGGCGCTCGTCGTGACCGGCGCCTCGGCCCAGCCCTATCCCAACCGGCCGGTGCGCGTGATCATTCCCTTTCCGCCGGGCGGGACGCTCGATACACTCGGCCGCGCCCTCGCCCAGAAGCTCGGCGAACAGACCGGGCAGTCATTCGTGGTGGAGAACCGCCCCGGCGGCAATGGCATCATCGGCGCCGACGTCGTGGCGAAGGCGCCGGCCGACGGCTACACGCTGCTGTTCAATGCCTCCACGTTCGTGACCGCGCCGATGACGATGAAGCAGGTGCCCTATGCCGTCGAGAAGGACTTCGTGCCGATCGCGCTCGTGGCCAAGGCGCCGCTGTCCGTATCCATTGCCAAGGACCTGCCGGTCACCGACATCAAGTCGCTCATCGCCTATGCGAAGGCCAACGGCAACAAGACCACGTTTGCCGTAGGCTCGATCGGCTCGGCGGGGCATCTTGCCACCGAGCTCCTGAAGCGCGCAGGCGGCATCGACTACACCGTGGTGCCGTACAAGGGGACGGCGCCGGCGTTTCAGGATCTTCTCGGGGGGCGCATCGATGGCTTCATCGATCCGATCCTGGGTTCGCTCGCGTACCACAAGGCGGGGCAGCTCAAGGTCATCGCGGTCACGTCCGGTGCGCGCACCCCCAACCTGCCCGACGTGCCCACGGTGGCCGAGACTCTGCCCGGCTACGAGTTCTACAGCTGGTATGGCCTGTGGGGCCCGGCGAAGCTGCCCGACGATGTCCGGGCGAAGCTCAACGCCGAGACGAACAAGGCGCTCGCCTCCCCCGACCTGCGCGACAAGTTCACGCCGCAGGGCCTGCTGCTGACGCCCGGCACCAGCGAGGAGTTCGTGAAGTTCCAGCGCGACGACATGGCACAGGCGCAAAAGATCATCACCGAAGGCAACATACGTGTCGAGTGAGGTGCTCGCGGCGGGCACCCTCGACGGCCTCGCTGTCGTCGTGACAGGCAGCAGCGCAGGCATCGGGCGCGCCATCGCGGCGCGCGTGCTCGCGCTCGGTGGCACGGTGCACGGCGTGGACGTCGCGCCGCCGTCGGCGAGCGCACCGGGCTTCCGCGCGGTTACCGCCGACCTCGCCGACGGCGCGGCGGTCGATGTCATCGCGCGCTCGCTCGCCGGCGCCGATGCCCTGGTCCATGCCGCCGGCATGCTCCATGCGGCGTCGCTGGGCGCACTCGATGCCGCTGCGGGCGAGCGGATGTGGCGGGTGCACGTCGACGCGGCGATGCGTCTCGCCAACGCGATGGTGCCGGCGATGGCGGCCCGCGGCCGCGGCCGCGTGGTGCTCGTGGGCAGCCGCGTGGCACAGGGCATGCCCGGGCGCAGCCAGTCGGGCGTGGCTACGACTGCGGCCACACGTTCGA
>CALFEY010000325.1 GCA_937958295.1 uncultured Pseudomonadota bacterium | reverse complement strand
CTACACCGCCACCGGCGCCTTGAGCGCCGGATGGCTTTCGTAGCCGGCGACCTCGATGTCGTCGTAGACGTAGTCGAACAGGGTCGGGGGACGTCGTTTCAGCACGAGGTGCGGCAACGCGAGTGGCGCGCGGGCGAGCTGCGCCTCGACCTGCTCGAGATGATTGAGGTAAAGGTGGCAGTCGCCCCCCGTCCACACGAAATCGCCCACGGCCAGGTCGGTCTGCTGCGCCACCATGTGCGTGAGCAGGGCGTACGAGGCGATGTTGAAGGGTACCCCGAGGAAGATGTCCGCGCTGCGCTGGTAGAGCTGGCAGGAGAGCCGTCCGTCGGCCACGTAGAACTGGAAGAACGCGTGGCAGGGCGGCAGCTTCATGCGGGGAATCTCGCCGACGTTCCACGCCGACACGATGAGCCGGCGCGAGTCCGGGTTGCGGCGGATGTCCGCCACCACCTGCGCCAACTGGTCGATGTGGCGGCCATCGGGCGCGGGCCACGAGCGCCACTGGTAACCGTAGATGGGGCCCAAGTCGCCGTTGGCATCGGCCCATTCGTCCCAGATGCTGACGCCGTGGGCCTTGAGGTAGGCGATGTTGGTGTCCCCGCGCAGGAACCACAGGAGCTCGTGCACGATCGACTTCGTGTGCACCTTCTTGGTGGTGAGCAGCGGAAAGCCGCGAGCCAGGTCGAAGCGCATCTGGTAGCCGAACACGGACAGCGTGCCGGTGCCGGTGCGATCGTCCTTGCGCACGCCGCGATCGCGCACGTGCCGCATGAAGTCGAGGTACGCCTGCATGGCGGGATTGTAGCGCGCCCGGCCCGGCAGGCGCCGCCGGTCGGCTGGCATTCGCGTCCCGCTTGACAGCCCGGCCAAGGCGGTGCGTAAATACAACTACGTAACTAGTCATATAGTTGTATTGGCCGGTGCCCGACGAATGCCATGGGCGGGCGTCCGGCGGGAGATTTCGATGCGAGCGAGCTACGAACGCGCGCTGCCGCGGGCCTGGCAGAGAACGGCCGCCATCTTCACCGCGCTGGGGGATCCCCACCGCCAACGCATCCTGCTGATGTTCGAGTCGGGCGAGCCGCTCACCGCCCGCGACATCACGCAGGCCACGCCGCTGTCGCGCACGGCCGTGGTTCATCACCTGCGGGTGCTGCGCGACGCCGGCGTGTTGCGCTCGCGCAAGGCGGGGCGGGAGGTCTTCTACACGCCCGACGCCGCCGCCGTGCGCGGCGGCCTCACGGCTGTTCTCGACTACCTCGCCGTCCACTTCAAGGCCGCTCGTGCATGATGCGGGCACGCCCTCACGGAAACATCCGAAGGTTCCGCTCCCCATGGCCCATCCGAGCCAGTTCGACCTCCTTGCGCAGCGTCGCTTCGCCCCCTTCTTCTGGACCCAGTTCCTCGGGGCGGCCAACGACAACATCTACAAGAATGCGCTCATCATCTTCGTCGCCTATCACGCGGCGGCGCAAACCACGCTCGACGCGAACACGCTCGTGAACCTCGCCGCGGGGCTGTTCATCCTCCCGTTCATGCTGTTCTCGGCCACGGCCGGCCAGCTCGCCGACAAGTACGAGAAATCTCGTCTCATCCGCTTCATCAAGGTGCTGGAGATCGGGATCATGGTGGTGGGCGCGGTGGGTTTTCTGCTGCCGAGCCTCGTGCTGCTTTTCGTGGCGCTCTTCCTCATGGGCGTGCATTCCACGTTGTTCGGGCCGGTGAAGTACGCGATCCTCCCGCAGCACCTGCGCAACGACGAGCTCGTGGGCGGCAACGGCCTCGTGGAGATGGGCACGTTCGTGGCCATCCTCCTCGGGACCATCGCCGGCGGGCTCCTCGTGGCCGTCCCCGGCGTGGGGCCGGTGCTGGCCGGCTGCGCCGCGATCGGCGTGGCCATCGCCGGCTGGCTCGTGAGCCGCGCCATCCCCCTCACGCCGGCCGTCGCGCCGGCGCTTGCCATCAACTGGAATCCGGTCACCGAGACGTGGCGCAACATTCGCTTTGCGTACGGCAACCGCATCGTGTGGCTGTCGATGCTCGGCATCTCGTGGTTCTGGTTCTACGGTGCCACCTTCCTCACCCAGTTCCCCAACTTCGCCAAGAACGTCCTGGGTGGCGACGAGCACGTGGTCACGTTCCTGCTCGCGCTCTTCTCCGTGGGCATCGGTACCGGCTCTCTCCTCTGCGAGCGGCTCTCGGGGCGCAAGGTGGAGATCGGCCTCGTTCCCTTTGGCTCGATCGGCCTCACGGTGTTCGCGGTCGACCTGTGGTTCGCCACGAGCGACATGCAGGCAATCTCGCTCGTGGGCGTGGCCGAGTTCCTCGCCGGACCGGGACACTGGCGCGTGGTGCTCGACCTCGTGCTGATCGGCCTCTTCGGCGGGTTCTTCATCGTACCGCTCTACGCGCTGATCCAGGAACGCTCCGACCCGGCGTACCGGTCGCGGATCATCGCCGCCAACAACATCCTCAACGCCATCTTCATGGTGGCCTCCGCCGGCCTGGCGATCATGCTGCTGGGCAGCGGGCTGTCCATTCCATACCTCTTCCTCGTCACGGGCATCCTCAATGCCGCGGTGGCGCTCTTCATCTACAAGCTCGTGCCCGAGTTCCTCATGCGCTTTCTGGCATGGATGCTCATCCACACGATGTACCGGGTGGACAAGGCGGGACTGGACAACGTGCCGTCCGAGGGGCCGTGCATCGTGGTGTGCAATCACGTGAGCTACGTCGACGCGCTGGTCATCGCGGCGTGCGTGCCGCGGCCCATCCGCTTCGTGATGGACCACCGCATCTTCCAGATCCCGCTTCTGAACTGGCTCTTTCGCACGATGCGCGCGATCCCGGTGGCCTCGGGACGCGAGGACGCCGCGCTCAAGGAGAAGGCCTTCGTCGATGCCGCCGCCGCGCTGCGCGAGGGCGAGATCGTGGGCATCTTTCCGGAAGGTGCGCTCACCCGCGACGGCGAGATGGCGCAGTTTCGCGCCGGGATCGAGCGCATGGTCAAGGAGACGCCCGTGCCCGTGGTGCCGATGGCCCTGCGCGGCCTCTGGGGCAGTTTCTTCAGCCGCGCGGCGGACGGCCGCGCCATGCGGCGCTTCCGCGGCATGTTCACGCGCATCGGCATCGTCGCGGCGCCGCCGGTCCCGCCGGACCGCGCAACGCCCGCGGCGCTACACGCCACCGTGCTGGCGCTTCGCGGTGACGACCGATGAAGGACTGTCTCTTGCGTTCTGACCCGTTCCTGAACCGAAGGCCGTCACCATGATGATCGCGCTCGGCATCGTCGTCGGTTTCATCCTGGGCGCGCTCGCGCTCGGCTGGTCGGGGGCGCTCGCGGGCGCCTTCACCGGATTCATCGTGATGCTTGCCTGGCGTTCGCGCTCGCAGGCGCTGGCCCGCGAGGCGGCCCGCCGCGCGGCCGCCGCCGCCCTCCTCGCTCCGGCCCCCGGCGTTGCCGTGCCGGCGGCGCGCGACCCGGTTGCCGTCCGCCTCGCCGCCATCGAGGCCCGGCTCGCGGCCCTGGAACAGCGGGTGGGGCTCGCTCCCGACGTGGCGGCGGCCTTACCGGAGCTGCGCGAGGCGACGGTACGCGAGGCCGCGCTGGACGCGACGCTGCGCGACGAGACGGCTTTGGCGCCCGCGGGCACGCCCGA
This sequence comes from uncultured Pseudomonadota bacterium, assembly GCA_937958295.1. GTDB lineage: Bacteria > Pseudomonadota > Gammaproteobacteria > Burkholderiales > Casimicrobiaceae > VBCG01. The sequence continues at coordinate 2,497 of CALFEY010000325.1, read as the reverse complement.
CGGCTTCATCCGCACGCTCGACGGCACGCTCGAGCCCGTGGCGCGTACGGCCCCGTCGGTGGTGCAAGGCAATGCGCCGTCCGCGGTGCCAACGCCATCTGCGGCAGCGGACGTCCCACCGGAGCCCGTCCCGCCGTCGCGCGCGCCCAATCCCGTGTGGGCATGGATCACCGGCGGCAACCTCCTCACGCGCGTAGGCGTGATCGCGCTGTTCGTGGGTGTGGGCTTCCTCCTCCGTTACCTCGCCGAATTCGTCACGGTGCCGATCGGGTTGCGACTTGCCGGGGTGGCGGCGGCCGGCGCCGCGCTCGCGGTGCTGGGCGCGCGCCTCGTGCGCACGCGTCCCGGGTATGGCGTGTCGCTCGAAGGCGCCGGCATGGGCGTGCTGTACCTCACGGCCTTCGCGGCCCTGCGCCTGTACGACGTCCTCGACCCGCGCATGGCCTTTGCGCTGCTCGTGGCGGTGTCCGCGCTCACGGTGTTCCTCGCGGCTCGTGCCGACTCGCAGCCGCTCGCGGGCCTCGCGGTGGCGGGCGGCTTCCTCGCGCCGTTCCTGGTGGCCACTTCGGCGGGCGAGCCCGCGCTGCTGCTGGGCTACTTCCTCGTGCTCAACGTGGCGGTCCTCGCCCTCGCGCTCGTGAAGTCGTGGCGGGCGCTCAACGTGCTGGGCTTCGCCTTCACGTTCGTGCTGGGGGCGTTCTGGGGGCATCGCTTCTATCGTCCCGAGCACTTCGCCACGGTCGAGCCGTTCCTGGTGGCGTTCTTCCTCTTCTATCTCGCCATCGCCATCCTCTACGCGCGGCGCGCGCCGCTGCGCGCGGCGCAGCCGGTGGACGGGCTGCTGGTCTTCGGCGTACCGCTCGTGGGTTTCGCGCTGCAGGCGGCCCTCCTGCGCGACACGCGCTACGGCGTGGCCATCAGCGCCTTCGCACTGGCCGCGCTCTACGCGCTGCTCGCTGGCGTGCTGCGTCGGCGCAGCGAGCCCGGGTTCCCCCTGCTCGCGCAGTCCTTCGTGGTCCTCGCGGTGATCTTCCTCACCACGGCCGTCCCGTTTGCGGTCGATCCGCAATGGACGACCGCGTGGTGGGCGCTCGAGGCGGCGGCCGTCTACTGGATCGGCTGCCGGCAACGGCAGCGGCTCGCCCGCGGCTTCGCCCTGCTGCTCCAGCTGGGGGCGGCGCTCGCATTCGTGGCGGGCGCGCCGTCGGCGAGCGGCCCCCTGTTCATGAACGCGGTCTTCCTGGGCGGTATCCTCGTTGCGCTGGCGGCGCTGGCCACCGCGTGGGCGGGCGATCGCCACCGCGAGGATATCGGCGCCCTCGAGGGGCGCCTCCCGCCGTTCCTGGTGCTCTGGGCCATCGGCTGGTGGGCTGCTGCGGGCGTGCTCGAGATCGACCGGGTCGTCCCCGCGGCGGGCGCTTCGCATGCCCTGCTCACGTATGCGCTTGCCAGTGCGGCCGCGGCGCTCGCTCTGGCGCCGGCGCTGCGCTGGCCCCGGCTCGTATGGTTCGCCGCCGCGCTGCTGCCCGCGATGGGCGCCGTCGGACTCGTCGACTGGGACGACAACGGCACCACCCTCCTGCACTACGGCTGGCTCCTGTGGCCCGCGGCGTGGCTCGTGCACGCCGCGTTCCTGCGCGCGACCGACCGCGCCCTGGCGGCGCCCGAGGTCGTGGTCGGACCCCGTCTGGCGTGGAGCGTGGGCGCGCTGCACGCGACCTCGGCCGTGGCGTTCGTGGCCTGGGTGGCTTGGGAGGCGAGCGAGTGGACGGGCCGGGTCTCGGCGCCCGGCTCCGCGTGGATGCCGTGCGCGGCCGTGTGGCCGGCGGTGCTCTACCTCGTGGCGATGGCCCGGCTGCCCGCGGACGCGCCCTGGCCGTTCTCGCTGCACCGCCACGCCTACGAACGCTCGGCTGCCACGATCCTGGCCACGCTCGCCTGCGTGTGGTTCGTGCTGGCCAACGCGTTCTCGCCGGGCGGGGCGCCGCCGCTGCCCTACGCGCCGCTCGCCAATCCGCTCGATCTCACGCTGCTCGCGGTCGTGGGGACGGTCTTCGTCTGGGCGCAACGGACGGCACGCGGCGCTTTGCGCACGCGCTATGCGTGGCTCGGCATCGCGCTCTTCATTCTCGTGAACGCGATCGTGTTCCGCACCGTGCACCAGTGGCTCGGCGTCCCGTGGCGGTTCAATGCGCTGTCGGGCTCGAAGGTGCTCCAGGCCGCGCTCACGCTCACCTGGACGGTGACCGCGCTGCCGCTGATGCTGGTGGCCACCCGGCGCGCCATTCGGCCGTTGTGGATGGTGGGCGCGGCGCTCCTCGCCCTGGTGGTGGGCAAGCTCTTCCTCGTCGACCTCGCCGCGCTGTCCGGGCTCACGCGCATCGTGGCCTTCATCGGGGTGGGGCTGCTCTTGCTCGTGATCGGCTACCTCGCGCCATTGCCGCCCGCCGCTGCGCAGCGCCGGCCGGGCGCGTAGCGGAACGCGCTGCCGCAGGCC
>CALFEY010000324.1 GCA_937958295.1 uncultured Pseudomonadota bacterium | reverse complement strand
GCTGGCTCGTGCGGGCAAGGTTGGCCACGCACAGGATCGCCTCGTCGTTGAGCTCGCGCACGTAGGCCAGCACCTTGCGGTTGCCCGGCCGCACGAAGCGCAGCGTGCCGCGCGACAGCGAGCGATGGGCGCGCCGCGCCGCGATGAGGCGCTTCATCCAGTTGAGGAGCGACGCGCTGCTGCGCTCCTGCGCCTCCACGTTCACCGCGGCGTAGCCGTACACCTCGTCCATGATCGGCGGCAGGAACAGCCGCTGCGGCACCGCGCGGGAGAAGCCGGCGTTGCGGTCCGACGTCCACTGCATGGGCGTGCGCACGCCGTTGCGATCGCCGAGGTAGATGTTGTCGCCCATGCCGATCTCGTCGCCGTAGTACACCACCGGCGAGCCGATGAGCGACATGAGAAGGCTATTCAGGAGCTCGATCTTGCGCCGATCGTTGTCCATGAGCGGCGCGAGGCGGCGGCGGATGCCGAGGTTGATGCGCATCTGCCGATCGGCGGCGTAGGTGCGGTAGAGGTAGTCGCGCTCCCGCTCGGTGACCATCTCGAGGGTGAGCTCGTCGTGGTTGCGCAGGAAGATCGCCCACTGGCAGTTGTCCGGGATCTCCGGGGTCTGCCCCATGATGTCGGTGATGGCGTGGCGGTCCTCCTCGGCCAGCGCCATGTAGATGCGCGGCATGAGCGGGAAGTGGAACGCCATGTGGCACTCGTCGCCGTTGCCGAAGTACGGCCGCACGTCCTCGGGCCACTGGTTGACCTCGGCGAGGAAGAAGCGGTCGGCGTAGCTGCGGTCGAGCTCGGCCCGCATGTGCTTCAGCACGGCGTGCGTGGGCGGGAGGTTCTCGTTGATGGTGCCGTCGCGTTCGCACAGGTAGGGGATGGCATCGAGGCGCATGCCGTCCACCCCCATGTCGAGCCAGTAGCGCATCACGCGCACCACCGCACGCACGACGTTGGGGTTGTCGAAATTGAGGTCGGGCTGGTGCGAGAAGAAGCGATGCCAGAAGTACTGCTTCGCCACGGGGTCGAAGGTCCAGTTCGACTTCTCGGTGTCGGTGAAGATGATGCGCGTCTCCGGCCACCGCTGGTCGTCGTCGTTCCACACGTAGTAGTTGCGCTTGGCCGAGCCTGGGGGAGCGCGGCGCGCGGCCTGGAACCAAGGATGCTGGTCGGACGTGTGGTTGATCACGAGCTCCGTGATCACGCGCAGCCCGAGCGCGTGCGCCTCCTTGAGAAAGTGGCGGAAATCCGCGAGGGTGCCGTACTGTGGGTGCACGCCGTGGTAGTCGGCGATGTCGTAGCCATCGTCCCGCAGCGGCGACGGATAGAAGGGCAGCAGCCAGATCGTGTTGACGCCCAGGTCGCGGATGTAGGGCAGGCCCTCGGTGAGCCCGCCGAAATCCCCCACGCCGTCGCCGTTGCTGTCGCGAAACGCCTTGACGTGCACCTGGTAGATGACGGCGTCCTTGTACCAGAGCGGGTCGGAGCCGGTGTCGGCCGGCGGCGCGAGCAGGCGCCCGCCCGGCAGCCGGTGCATGCGCCGAAGGGTCATGGGGTGAGGAAGATCGCGGCCAACGGCGGCACGGTCAGGCTGAGCGACTGCGCGTGGCCGTGCGCCGGAATCGTCTGCGTTTCCACGCCGCCCAGGTTGCCGAGCCCGCTGCCGCCGTAGGCCGCGGCATCGCTATTGAGGACTTCCCGCCAGCGGCCCGCGCGCGGCACCCCAACGCGATAGGCCGGGCGCGGGACGGGCGTCATGTTGCAGACCACGAGCACCGGCGCACCGCCGTGTGGGTCGTTGCGCAGGAACGAAAGTACGCTGCGCTCGGCGTCGTCGTGCTCCACCCACGCGAAGCCCGCCGACGTGAAGTCTTCGGTGTAGAGCGCGGGCAGCGCCGTGAGCGTGTGGTTGAGGTCGCGCACCCACGCATGCACGCCCGCGTGCGCGGGCGTGCCGAGGAGGTGCCAGTCGAGGCTGCGGTCGTGGTTCCACTCCCGCCACTGCGCGAACTCGCCGCCCATGAACAGCATCTTCTTGCCCGGGTGCCCCCACATGTAGCCGAAGAGGAGCCGCAGGTTCGCAAAGCGCTGCCAGGCGTCGCCGGGCATCTTGCGCACGAGCGAGCCCTTGCCGTACACGACCTCGTCGTGGGAGAGGGGCAGCACGAAGTTCTCGTTGAAGGCGTACCAGAGACTGAAGCGGATCTGGTTGTGATGGAAGCGGCGGTGCACGGGATCGCGGTGGAAATACGCGAGCGTGTCGTTCATCCAGCCCATGTTCCACTTGAGGCCGAAGCCCAGCCCGCCCTGCGCCGTGGGGCGCGACACTTGCGGCCACGCGGTCGATTCCTCGGCGATGGTGCGGACATCGGGAAACGTGGCGTCCACGGCATCGTTGAGCTCGCGCAGGAACGCCACCGCCTCCAGGTTTTCCCGGCCGCCGTGCACGTTGGGGATCCACTCGCCGGACCGGCGCGCGTAGTCGAGGTAGAGCATCGAGGCCACGCCGTCCACGCGCAGCCCGTCGATGTGGTAGCGGTCGAGCCAGAACAAGGCTCCCGACACGAGGAAGGCGCGCACCTCGTTGCGCCCGTAATTGAAGATGCAACTCTTCCACTCGGGATGAAAGCCCTGGCGCGGATCGGCGTGCTCGAAGAGGTGCGTACCGTCGAACCAGGCAAGGCCGTGCTCGTCGTTGGGAAAGTGCGAGGGGACCCAGTCGAGGATCACGCCGATGCCGTGCTCATGGAGCGTGTCCACGAGCGCCATGAAGTCCTGCGGCCGGCCGTAGCGCGCGCTCGGCGCGAAGTAGCCGGTGGTCTGGTAGCCCCACGAGCCGTAGAACGGATGCTCGGTGACGGGCATGAGCTCCACGTGCGTGAAGCCCATGTCCTTGGCATACGCCGCGAGCGCCGTGCCGATCTCGCCGTAGCTTAAGTGGCGCGCGGGATCGGCGGGGTCGCGCCGCCACGAGCCCAGGTGCACTTCGTAGATCGACATGGGCGAGGCATTCGATTGCACCGGCCCGCGGCGAGCCATCCACGCGGCATCGCGCCATGGATAGTCGAGGTCGGCCAGGACGCTGGCAGTGAGCGGCGGCGCCTCCGTGGCGAACGCGAAGGGGTCCGCCTTGTCCACCGCGCGTCCATCGGGATGGACGATGCGGAACTTGTAGCGCTGCCCCGGCACCGCGCCGTCGACCAAGCCCTCCCATAGGCCCGTGCCGTCGTCACGGGAGCGCAGCGGATGGGCGCCGCCGTTCCAGCCATTGAAGTCGCCGACCACTGCCACGCCCGTGGCGTTGGGTGCCCAGACCGCGAAGCGGAAGGCGTTGCCGGTACGGTGCGCCCCCAGGTTGTCGTACAGGCGGCGGTGCGTACCTTGGCGGAAGAGGTAGCCGTCGAAATCGGAAAGCGCCATCATCGGGTGGCGGTGTCCTTCAAGGCAGTGGGCAAGGCGCGGTGAGCGCAGGAACGTCAATCTACCTTACGGCGCGCGTTTCACGTCATCCGCGTTTGTCCTACCGTCCAAGCTTCGCAGGCGTGCGCGCTGGGGGCGCGCTACACCGGCGCATCGGCGGGCCGGGGCTTGTTGCGCTCCTCGCGCCAGTTGCGGGGCGCCTCGGCGGAGGCCGTGTAGCGGCGCTCCACGGCAGCGACGATGCGCTCGCGGCTCCCCGCGGCATCGAGAGCGGCGTCGCCTTCGGCCCCCGCCGCTTCGGCCGCAAGCTCCGGGTCCTTGATCACGTCGCGAAACCACTGCGAGTAATGGCCGCCTTCGCGATGGAACCGCCATGTGTCCTCGTCCAGGCCTTGGGCGAGCTGGACGAAGATCATGAGATTCTGCGCGCGGAGGTTGAGTTTGCCGTCGCGTCCGCGGAAATAGAAGCTCCGATCGGGGTCGAGCTCGCCTTCGGCGTACTTGCGCTTATGGCGATCGCGGGCTTGCTTCGGCTTGACCACCTTGACCGGGAATGGCGCGCGGCCGGAGCTACGCGACCAGAAGAGCACCTCGTCGGCGGCCGGGACGGGTAACCTTTCCGGCACGGGGATTCCGATCGTGGCGCAGAACCTCTCGATGGTCTTGCCGGCGGCGGGGCCGAGGGCGAGGACATACTCGACGCCCGCGAGCGCGCTCGCTGCCATCGCATCAGGATGCACCGTGATGTAGATCGTGGCGGGGATGGACTCCGGCAGGATGCCCGGCACGTCGCTGCGGCGCGACTCCAGCAGGTGGTGGGCCTCGTCCACCACGAGCCATTGCGGACGTCCGGTGCGTGCGCGCAACGACAGGATCTGCGGTAGCAGCTTGAGGAAGAACTCCGGCCGCTCGTCGAGGTTCAAGGCTTGCGTGTTCACCACCACGCTGGCGCCCAGCTTGCGCAGGACGTCGAGGATCTCGTCGGGCACCGGCGCAGTCTTCGCGTCGCCCTTGGAGACGGCATGCTCGAGCTCGGCGTAGTCTCCCTCCGGATCGAAGACGCAGAACTCGAGGCCCCGCTCCGCCATGCGCTCCGTGAGCGCGGTGGCGAGCGTCGATTTACCCACCCCCGAGCTTCCCGCGATGAGCGCCGCACCGGGATAAGGCTCGAGGTACACGTCTTCGCCGGACCTGGCCGTCCCCAGCCGCAGGCCCTGGCGCTCTGGCGGCAGGAGACGGATGTCCTCCTCCTCGATGCGGCGCATGAGCTCGACGGTGCCGGCGCCCGCGCGGCCCGCCAGCCGCAAGTCCACCCCTTCGGCCAGCGACGCGATCGCGTTGGCCACCGCGGCGCTGCAGCCACATGACTTGAGGAGCGCGTGATCGTTCTCCGCATCCCCCACGCCCACGACGTTGTGCGCGGACAGCTCCAGCTCCTCGAGCGCCGCCGCGAGGCCCGTGGCCTTGTTCACGTTGGCCGGCAACACCATCACCGCGCCCTTGTTGAAGATGATCTGCAGCTCGAGGCCCAGCTCCTGGATGGCCTCCAGAACGGTCGTCTCATGCGGACGAAAGGTGGCGATGATCGATTTGCCGACCGACAGCGGCGTGACGCCGCGCCGCGTGAGGAGCTCCACGAGGTCAGCCGAGGGTGCTGCCGCCACGGTCCTTTCTTCTTCGGTGGCCGGGTCGTAGAGCAGCGCGCCGTTTTCCGCGACGATGCGATCGAAGAGCTTCACCCGCGGGAATACGCGCTTCAGGCTTTCCACGCGCCGCCCGGTAACGAGGATGAGCTTGCGGCCGGTGCGCTTGAAGGCCTCGAGCGCGGCAATGGTCTCCGCGCTGACTTCTCCGTCGGAGGCGATGGTGCCGTCGTAGTCGGTGGCGAGGGCAAGGAAGTACATGGGTGCCTAGGGTCCGCAAGCGATGAAGGTCACATAGCCATCGGCCACGCCGATGCCCATGCGCTCCACGCGTGGGTGGCGCAGGTTGCGGTCGTGACCGGGGGATTGTCGCCAGGCGTCGAACTGGGCGCGGGCGGTCGGAAAATTCCAGCCGACGTTCTCCACGCACATCGGCCAGCCCGACCGCTCGACGCGATCGGGAAAGCCTTCGTGGCCCATCTTGCCGCCCTGGGCCATGGTGGCGCTGTGCGCGCGTGCAATGGCGTCGAGCTTGGCATCCGCGATGAGCGGCGGGAGCCCCGACGCGGCGCGATAGGCATTGACAGCGTCAGCGAGCGACACCACGTAAGACGGCGCGTCGGCGGCGCTCGCCGCGAGGGCGAGCGTGCCGAACGCACCGATGGCAAGCGCGCGCCAGCGCAACGTGCGGGTATAAGACAGGTGCGCGCCGCTCGACGTCAGATGCGTCCCATGAGCAACAGAATGATGAGCACCACCACCACCACGCCGGCGATGCCGCTCGGATAGTAGCCCCAGCCGCGGCTGTGCGGCCACGCGGGCAACGCGCCGATAAGGACGAGGATGAGGACGATGAGCAGGATGGTACCAATCGACATGATATTGTTTCCTTATGGTCGGACGGCCACCGCCGCGATGGGTGCACTATCGGCGTGTTCGCTTCGCACGCGTATAGGCGGCCTCCGCGACGCGCGGTAGGTGCCACGCCGACAGGCCTATTCCCGCGTCTTGATTCCATGAGCGACGCCGCTGCCGATCTTGTCGTGGCGCGAGCCGAGGGGCTGTACTGTCCCGCCGGCGATTTCTACCTCGATCCCTGGCGTCCCGTGGAGCGCGCGGTGATCACGCACGGCCATGGCGACCACGCGCGCCTCGGCCACGCGCACTACCTCGCCGCCGAGCCGTCGCTCCCGGTGCTGCGTGCGCGCCTGCCTGGCATCGACCTGTCAACGCTCCCCTACGGCGAGCGCGTCGTGCACCGCGGGGTCGAGGTGAGCTTCCATCCGGCCGGCCACGTGCTGGGGTCGGCGCAGGTGCGCATCGCCCATCGCGGGCGGGTGTGGGTGGTGTCGGGCGACTATTACGTCGCGGGCGAGCGCGATGACCCGCGTGAGTACAACGCCACCTGCACGCCCTTCGAGCCCGTCCGCTGCGATTGCTTCATCACCGAGTCGACGTTCGGCCTGCCTGTCTACCGCTGGGCGCCGCAGGCCACCGTGTTCGCCGCCATCGATGCCTGGTGGCGCGAGAACGCGCAGGCGGGCCGCGCGAGCGTGCTCTACGCCTACAGCCTCGGCAAGGCGCAGCGCGTGTTGCAGGCGCTCGATCCATCGATCGGCCCCATCGTGGCGCACGGCGCCGTGGAAGGCGTCAACCGCGCGTATCGCAGCGCTGGTGTGGCGCTGCCGGCCACGTGCAACGTCGCGGAGATCGCCGACCGCTCGCGCTTGTCGCAGGCGCTGGTGATCGCGCCGCCGTCGGCACAGCGCTCCCCTTGGCTGCGCCGGTTCGGCGAGGCGAGCGATGCCTTCGCGAGCGGCTGGATGCTGGTGCGCGGCCATCGCCGGCGGCGGGGCGTGGATCGCGGCTTCGTGCTCTCCGATCATGCCGACTGGCCGGGATTGTTGCGCGCGATTGCCGCCACCGGAGCGTCGCGCGTGATTGTCACGCACGGCTTCGAGGCGGAGATGGTCCGGCACCTGGCCGAGCTGGGCTATGAGGCCGGCACCTTCACTACCGAGTTCGGCGATCGTGACGACGAGGAAGCCGAGGTCCCGGCGGACGTCGCATCGTGAGGCGCTTCGCCCGCCTCTTCGCGGAACTCGACGCCACCACGGCCACGCAGGCGAAGGTGGCGGCCTTGCGCCAGTACTTCACCGAAGCGCCCGCAGCCGATGCCGCATGGGCGGTGTACTTCCTGGCGGGCGGCAAGCCGCGGCGGGGGGTGCCGTCGGCACTGCTCGCGGCGGCGGCGGGCGCGCGTGCCGGCGTCGCCCCGTGGCTCGTCCAGGCTTCTTACGCCGCGGTGGGCGATCTCGCGGAGACGCTCGCCCTGATCTTGCCCCCGCCCTCGCGCACGAGCGATCTCGGCTTGGCGCAGTGGATCGAGATGCGCCTGCTCCCGTTGCGCGACGTCGACGCGGCCACCCAAGTGGAGCGCATCCAGGGCTGGTGGGACGAGCTCGACGGCCCCGAGCGCTTCCTCCTCAACAAGCTCATCGGCGGTGCCTTTCGCGTGGGCGTGAGCAAGCTCCTGGTGCAGCGCGCGCTCGCCCAAGCCGCGGGCGTGGACGCCACCCGCATCGCCGGACGGATGATGGGCTACACCGACGGACGGGCGCTGCCCACCGCCGCGCGCTACGCCGCGCTCGTGGACGCGCAGGATGTCTCCACCGAGCCGCAAGGCGGCGAGCCCTACCCGTTCTTCCTCGCGCATCCGCTCGACCCCGCACCCGAGACGCTGGCCGATCGCCTGGGCGCGCCGGGCGACTGGCAGGTAGAGTGGAAGTACGACGGCATTCGCGCACAGGTCGTCAAGCGCGACGGCGCGGTGCACGTGTGGTCGCGGGGCGAGGAGCTCGTCACCGACCGCTTTCCGGAAGTGGCGTCGCTTGCCGCGCCGTTGCCCGACGGCACGGTGCTCGATGGCGAGATCGTCGCGTGGCGCGACGGCACGCTCGCGCCGTTCGCCTTGCTCCAGCAGCGCATTGGTCGCAAGAGCCTCACTCGCCGCATCCTCGACGACGCGCCGGCGACCTTCCTCGCCTACGACCTGCTCCAGGCGTCGGGGCAGGACCTGCGCGACGAGCCTCTACACGCGCGACGCGCGCGCTTGGAGGCGCTGGCGGCGACGCAACCGCGGCTCGCGCTCTCGCCACTGCTCACGGCACCGGATTGGGAGGCTTTCGCGACCTTGCGTGCCGAGGCGCGCGCTCGCGGCGTCGAAGGGCTCATGCTGAAGGCGCGCGGTTCGCGCTACGGCGCCGGGCGCCGCAAGCAGGCTGACCTGGCCGGCGGCACCTGGTGGAAGTGGAAGATCGATCCCTATGGGGTGGATGCCGTGCTCATCTATGCCCAGGCGGGCCATGGCCGGCGCGCGAGCCTGTACACCGACTACACCTTCGCGGTGTGGAGCCGTCCCCCGCGCGATGCGGACGAGGCCCGCGCGGTGGTCGATGCCATCGCCCGTCGTGCAACGCCCGGGCCCGACGATCTGCAACTCGTTCCCTTTGCCAAGGCCTACTCGGGGCTCACCGACGAGGAGATCGCGGCCGTCGACCGCGTGGTGCGGCGCACGACCGCCGAGCGCTTCGGTCCGGTGCGCAGCCTGGTGCCGAGCCTCGTCTTCGAGCTGGGCTTCGAAGGGATCAGCCGCAGTGGTCGCCATCGCAGCGGCATCGCCGTGCGCTTTCCGCGGATCCTGCGCCGCCGTCCCGACAAGCCCCTGCACGAGGCAGACACGCTTGCCACGCTCGAGGCACTGCTCGGCCGCGCGGCCCCGCTTGATCCCGCGGCCGACGCCGATGCCGCAATCAGGGCGACGGGCGCTGGGCGCGGGCGCGCGCCGCCTTGAAGGCCTGCCAGAGCATGCGGCCTTCGGCGGACGTGGCAAAGCGCAAGGACCCTGCCGCCAGGGCAACCGCCGTGGCCAGAAGGCCGCGGGCCACGGGCGTGGCCACCGGGGCGGGCGAAGGGGCCATCCGTGTGCCGCGCACAACCGCGGCGGCCGGCCGCTTGCGTGCCATCACGAAGCCCACCACGAGCGCCGCCGCGGCGCCGGCGAGCGGCAGGTAGCGGGTGGCCCGGGCGGTCACCCTCGACGCCTCCGTGCGCACGTCGACAAGTTCCGCCACGATCCGCGCGCGGCGAAGTGCCATGCGCTTTTCCACGAGCTCCACCTGGGCGTCGAGGGAAAGGTCGGTGCCGGCCGCCATCAGCTGATCTCCTTCGCGTCTTCGGCCGTCTGGCGCAGTTGGCGCAGGGTGGCCTCGAAGGCCCAGGCGTCCTTCTGCTTGCGGATCCACATCGCCATCGCGAAGGCGAACGCGAGGTTGACCCCGCCGCCCACGCACAGCGCGGCGGGCCAGCTCACGCCGGTATCGGTGATCCACACGATGAAGCCCGCCACAAATGTGAGCCAGGCCGTGATGACGAGGATGGAGATGACCACCGCGGCCACGAGCACCTTGGTAAGACCGATGCCTGCCCGCCGCGTCTCGAGCACGGCGAGCTCGAGGTGATCGCGCGCGAGGTTGCCGGCGTCCCGGACCAGGGACGTCACGCGCCCCGCGAAGGACGCGGGCGCGGCGCCCGTGGCCGGGCGCGCGGGTTCTCCGGGAGGACGGCCGAGCATTGAATCGGTGGATGACATGGCGCTTCCTGCGGCGTGCCGGGCGCGCGCGGGCAGCGCGCGTGGCGGCGTTGTTGTGATGGGATTGCCCGCCCGAGAATGCCGCCCGCGTCGGGCCGCGGCCATCGGACGCCGGCGCGCCGCGCCGGTCGTGGTTGTCCTACAAGCGGGTCCCTAGTAGTTGGCGGCCAGTGCCACGAGAACGCCGCGCAGGGCGTCCAAGTCCTTCGCCTTGTCGAAGAAATGATGGGCGCCGAGCTTGAGCGCCCGCTCCCGGTATTGCGGGAAGCCATAGTTGGTGAAGACGATGGCGGTGCGCGGGGCGTCGCTGCGCCAGTCGTGCATCGCCTTCAACACGCCGAGCCCCGTTCCCGACTTGAGCTGCAGATCCAGGATCACGACATCCCACGGCTCTGCCGCAAGCTGTCGCACGGCCTCGCCCTCGGTCTCGGCAACGAAGGCGATCGTTACGTTGGGGATCTCGCCGATGGTCTCCGCCAGCCGCGCCCGGATCCGCTCGGAGTCCTCGACCAGTGCCACTCGCAAGCCATTCACCTTGCCGCTCATTTGCTGTGGTGCTCCCTGATTCCGCCTGTGCCGGCGCTTCATGTCCGGTGAGGGAGTTCCTCCACGGCGGGCCCACGATAGCCCGGCCGCCCGCCCACTGCTGTCGGACACATGCTGACTGTGGCCACGGCGGAGAGGCATTTTGGCGGACTACAGCAGCCCGTGGTCAAGCCGGTCGACTTTCGGCGCGTCGTTCCGGCTACCATGGCGTCTTTCGCGCAACACGCCGCCCGGCGGCCATGACCGCACCCTTCTTCGCGCTGCATCGCCAAGGCTTCGTGCGGGTGGCCGCCTGCACCCCCCGCACCGCCGTGGGCGACCCTGCCCGCAATGCCGCCGAGACGCTCTGCCTCCTGGACGAGGCGGCGGCCGCGCACGCCGATCTCGTGCTCTTCCCGGAGCTCGGCCTGTCCGCCTACGCCATCGACGACCTCTTCCTGCAGGACGCGCTTCTCGACGCCGTGGAGCGCGCGGTTGCCGACCTTGCCGCCGCCAGCGTCAAGCTCGCGCCTGCCATCGTGGTCGGCGCACCGCTGCGCCGCAACGGCCGCCTGTACAACTGCGGCGTGGTCCTCGCGCGGGGCACGATCGCCGGCGTGGTTCCCAAGTCGTTCCTGCCCAACTATCGCGAGTACTACGAGCATCGCTGGTTCGCGCCCGGGGCGGGACTGGCCGGGCTGCACATCGACGTCGCCGGCCAACGCGTGCCGTTCGGCACCGACCTCGTATTCCAGTCGTCCGGCCTGCGCGATTTCGTCTTTCACGTGGAGGTCTGCGAGGACGTGTGGGCACCGGCACCGCCGTCGATCCGCGGCGCGCTCGCCGGCGCCGCCATCCTGTGCAACCTGTCCGCTTCCAACGTGGTGATCGGCAAGGCCGCCGATCGCGAGCTTCTGTGCGCCTCGCAGTCCATGCGCTGCCAGGCTGCGTACGTGTACTCCGCGGCCGGTCCGGGCGAGAGCACCACGGACCTCGCATGGGACGGCCAGGCCACCATTCATGAGCTCGGCGTGGTCCTCGCGCGCACGGAGCGCTTTCCGTCGGCGAGCCAGATGGCCGTCGCGGACATCGATGTCGAGCGCATCCGCCTCGAGCGCATGCGCACGCCCACCTTCGATGCGGCCGCCGCAGCGGCGGGCCATCCGGAAGCGACCTTCCGGCGCGTGGTCTTCGAGCACGCCGCAAGCGATGCCGATGTCGGTCTCGTGCGGCCGCTCGATCGCTTCCCGTTTGTCCCCGACGATCCCGACAAGCTCGACCGCGACTGCTTCGAGGCGTTCAACATCCAGGTGCAGGGCTTGCGCAAGCGTCTGGAAGCCACCGGGCTCAAGCACATCGTGATCGGCGTGTCGGGCGGGCTCGATTCGAGCCACGCGCTGCTCGTGGCCGCGCGCACCTTCGACAGCCTCGGCCTGCCGCGTGCAAACATCCTGGCCTTCACGATGCCGGGCTTTGCCACTTCGGAGAAGACCAAGGCCAATGCGTGGGCACTCATGCGGGCGCTGGGCGTAACCGCCGAGGAGCTCGACATCCGGCCGGCCGCGCGGCAGATGCTCGCCGACCTCGGCCATCCGTACGCACAGGGCGAGGCCGTTTACGACGTCACGTTCGAGAACGTGCAGGCCGGCTTGCGCACCGATTACCTGTTTCGTCTTGCCAACCAGCGCCGCGGGCTCGTGCTGGGCACCGGCGACCTGTCCGAGCTCGCGCTCGGGTGGTGCACCTACGGCGTGGGCGACCAAATGAGCCACTACAACGTCAACGGCTCGCTGGCCAAGACGCTCATCCAGTACCTCATGCGCTGGGTGGCGGCGAGCGGGCAGGTCGACGCCGCGGCTGCGCAGGTGATCCTGTCGATCGTAGGCACCGAGATTTCGCCCGAGCTCGTGCCCGCCGACGCCAACGGCGACCTGCAGAGCACCCAGCAGATCGTGGGACCTTACGAGCTGCAGGACTTCCACCTTTTCTACATCACCCGTTACGGCCTGCGCCCCTCGAAAGTCGCCTTCCTCGCCTGGCATGCCTGGAAGGACGCCGAACGCGAGCCTTGGCCCCCGGCCTTCCCGGTGGAAGCGCGGCATGCCTACGACCTGGCCCATGTGCGCAAGTGGCTCGCCGTGTTCCTGCGCCGCTTCTTCGCCGAGAGCCAATTCAAGCGCTCGGCGATGCCCAACGGTCCCAAGGTCGTGTCCGGCGGCAGTCTCTCGCCGCGCGGCGACTGGCGCGCGCCATCGGACGGCAACGCCAACGCGTGGCTCGCCGAGCTCGAAGCGAACGTCCCGTCGAGCCCGGCGTCGCGCTGACGCGCCATCCGCTCGCGATCACGGCGCCCGCCCGGGCGGAGGCAGCTGGAACTGCGCCACGAGCGGCAAGTGGTCGGAGGCCAGTCGCGCGAGCGGGGAACGGTGCGCCGACACGTTCGACAGTGCGCCAGCCGGATGGCCCCAGATGCGATCGAGTTTGAGCATGGGACGGCGGGCGGGAAACGTCGCCGGCGCCCGCGACACCGCGAAGCGCCGGTGCAACCAGCGCAAGGGTCGGCCCCACAGGTACCACTCGTTCACATCGCCCATCAGCACCGCCGGGCCCATGGGCGCATGCTCGAAGGCCGCGAGAATCCGCTGGACCTGAACGCGCCGCTCGCTCGGCCGCAGGCCGAGGTGCGTGGCCACCACCCGTAGCTCGTGGCCGTCCACATCCAGCCGGGCGTCCACGGCGCTGCGCGGCTCGCACGCGTTGACCGACAGGTCGAGGCTTGCAACCTCCTTCAGCGGATAGCGCGACAGCAGCGCATTGCCGTAGTCGGCCTCGCGCTTGCGCAGGGTCCGTCCCGGTGCCACGTGCATGCCCAACGCCTCGCGGGCGTGGCGCAGCACACCCTCCTCGAGAGCGAGGGGTGTCACCTCTTGCAAGGCGATGACATCGGCACCGATCTCGGTCAGCACCGCGAAGATCCGCTCGAGGTCGTGGCGGCGGTCACCGCCCACGCCGCCGTGAATGTTCCACGTGGCCAGGCGCACCCGGGGCGCCACCGGGTCAGGACGCAAGGGGCCGATTGAACTTGCGGTGCAAGGCCCAGCCCATCGCGACGATGACGGCGAGCACGCCCGCCAGCGCCGCCACGCGTCCCGCGCTGGGCTCGGCGAGTGCCGCCAGCGCGCGATCGATGAAGGCCGACGTGAGCACGATTCCGGGCAGCAGTCCCAACACGGTTCCCAGCAGGAAGTCGCGCCAACCGATGCGCGTCACGCCCGCCGCCACGTTGACGATCGAAAAGGGCGCCACCGGCAGCAACCGCACGATGAGCACGGCGAGCAAACCGCGGCGTTCCAGGCGCCGCGCAAGCCGGTCGAAGCGACGCCCGGTGAGGCGGCGCACGAGGCCGCGCTCGAGGCGCCGGCCGATGGCGAAGGTCACCGCGCCGCTCGCGAGCGCCCCGGTCAAGGCGAGGGGCACGGCAATGAAGGGGCCGTAGAGGGCAGCAGTCACTGCGATGAGGAACGTCAGCGGCAAAAGGATGAACCCGCCCACGACGTAGGCCGCGATGAGCGCGACCGCCACCCAGGGCGTGCCCTGCCACGCCTGCGCCATCGATGCGATCTCGGCCACGGCGTCGGGGGTGGCGGGAAGCGCGTTGCGCCAGATCAGCGCGAGCGTGGCCATTAACAGGAGGGCAGCGAGGCCGAGCACCACGCGCCCCTGCACGGACTTGCGGGAACGCTCGCGCGGCAGAACGTCGGCGATGAGCACCTCGGCGTCCAGCGGCTCGGCGGGATCGATCACCTCATGACTCGGCAGGACGGCGTCGAGCGTCGGATCGAGCGCCGGCTCGAGGGGGTCGAGGTAGCGGCGGTGGCGGTCGGTCAGTCCTGCAATGGTCGCGTGCAGCGAGGCGACCGGTTCCGGCGAGGCACCGTATGAGGCAAGCACCGTCTCCGGCGCCACGCCCAGGTGCTCGCCCAGAAGACGCGCGCGCAGGCCCGCGATCACAGCACGAATGCGCGGGTCACCCGCCGCTTCCAGCGCGATGTTGCACTCGGTGTCGTAGCACATCGAGCGATCGGATAGGTTGGCCGAGCCCAGCGTGAGGAGCTCGTCGTCGACCACGAGCACCTTGCTGTGCACGTTGATGCACACCGGGTCGGGCTCGTCGCAGGCATGGCGGGGACAGTACAGCCGATAGCGGCCATGCGCGTCGGCCTGGCGCAGCTGGGCATGGACGCGCGCGCGGAGCACGCCCATCGTCGACGTCTCGATCCATCCGCTCTCGTTGGCGGGAACGAGCATGGCAAGCTCCGGACCGGCAGGCTCGGCCAGACGAGCCGCCATCGCGCGCGCCACGATGTTGGACGTGAAGTATTGATTCTCGGCGAACACGAAATGTTGCGCGCGGGTGATCGCCTCGAGGTAGAGGTCGCGCACTTCGGTGACCGCCGGCTCGCCTTCGAAGGCAGGCGCGGTCCGCGCGATGGCCACCTCGACGTCTTCGATATCCGCCACGACTTGCGCGGGCCACGGGCTCGGCCCCGAAGGCTCGGCCGGCGCCACGGGGGGCCTGCCGGTAGCACGCTGCCAGCGCTCGCGGCACAGGTCGGCCAAGGCGCGCGCGCAGTCGCCCTCGACGATCGCTCCCACATCGTGGAAGGGGCCGTAAGCCTTGCCGGCGCAGGTGCGCAACGGATTGTCGCAGGCGTGATCCGACGTATCCCAGCGGCAGGGGGCGAGGTCGAAACCGCTCACGAATGCCACGCGGTCGTCGACCACGATGACTTTTTGGTGGTGCGAGGCGCCGAGCGGGTGGCGTGCGTCCATCTCGAACGCGAGCCGGCTGCTGCGGAAGCGTAGCCGCGACCACCACTCGCGCTCGAGCGCGTAGATCATCGCGTAGTCCCAGCCCAGCACGTGGCCGCGCAGCTCGGCCCGGCGGGTCACGACGGCATTGAGGAACGCGCCGAGCGGATCGGGCAGCCCGTCGTTGGCGCCCTCGGGACACAACTTCACCTCGCTATTGATGTCCCAGCCGAGGATGTAGAAGGAATGTTGTGCGTTGGCGATCGCGCTGCGGACCGCTGAGAAGAAGTCGGCGCCATCCACGAGGAATGCGAGCCTGCTCGCATGCTCGCGACGCCAGCACGTGCGATCGGGAACGAGCCACGGCCCCGCGCTCGCGGCAAGAAGGGTGGGCGCCGCGGTCGTGGCGGCAGCGCTCGCAGCAGGGGCAGGGGAATCGAAGGGGGGCACGAGGCGAATCTTCGGGAACTCGTCGCTGCGCGACTGTCGGCTGCGCCCGCGGCCGCCTGTAGGACGCCACCGCGTGGTCGCCGTTCCTACTCGTACGCAGGCCGCGCGGCGACGTCCTGCGGCGGCATGCGCCGACCGACCGCCGGGGAACGCATCGCATCCAATGGGGTCATCGACGCCGACCTTGCCGACCCATGCGCTTCCTGCCTCGCCTTCACGGTCGTTGCCCCCGTTGCCGCCTCCGTCCAATCGGCTCGTGGCGGAGCCGCGGCGGGCCTCGCGGCGTGCTTCGCTACGTGGCTGCGTTGGCGGCCATCGTGCTCGCGACCGGCTTCGCCGCGGCGGGCGGGTTGCCGATTGCGGCGAAGAAGACCGTGTGCACCGTCACCGTGAACTCCGCCGACGAGAAGGAGACCTTCCGCAAGGCGCTGGGTCCGGGCGACTACGATTTCGTCGAGCTTGTCGAGCATGGGCGCCACGACTGGCTCGAGTCGGCTTGCCGCACCGGCATCCGCTGCGACATGCTGGTGATATCGGGGCACTACGACGGGGGCAACGAGTTTTTCTCCGATCGCACCGAGGCGCGCGAGTTCCTCCCCGTGGACGAGCTCGAGCGCGTGTCCTGCAGCCAATCGTGTCCCGGGCTCTTCTCGCGGCTGAAGGAGGTCTACCTCTTCGGATGCAATACGTTGAATCCCGAACCTAACGCGTTTCCTTCGGCCGAGATCGGGCGCAGCCTGCAGCGCGCGGGCTTCCCGCGTGGCGAGGCCGAGCGCATGACGCGCACGATCGCCGAGCGCCACGGCGAGAGCAGCAAGGACCGCATGCGTCTCATCTTCCGCGACGTGCCTGCGATCTACGGCTTCTCCTCCGTGGCGCCGCTCGGCCCGGTGGCGGGTTCCCTCCTGCAGCGCCATCTTGTCGTGAACGGCACGGCGGAAGTGGCCACGGGTCGGCCGAGCGCCCGCCTGCTCAGTGCGTTCTCCGCGCATGCGATGACGGTCACCACGGGCCTGCGCGACAGCGATCCCAAGGCCGCGCATCGGCGCGACGTCTGCCAGTTCGCCGACGAGCGCTTGGCACCGGCGCAGAAGGTGGCCTTCGTCCACTCGCTCTTCGAGCGCGACGCGGCGGAGGCGCGAATGTTCCTGCCTCGCCTCGAGCGCTTCGCCGTCACGCTGGACGAAGCCACGCGAGCCACGCCCGCGGTAGCCGCCGTGCTGCACGACATCGCCACGGACGAGGCGGCGCGCACGCGTTACCTCGACCTCGCCCGCGATGCCGATTCAGCCGCGGTGCGCGCCCGCATGATTGCATTGGCCCAGAACTTCGGCTGGCTCTCCGCGCAGAGCGAGCGCGACGAGCTTGCACGCATGTGGAACGAGCAGCTCGCGAGTGGGCCGATCACGCCGGCGGAGATCGATCTCGCCTGCGGGCTCAATGCGCAGCGTCAATACGACACGCTGCTACCTGCGCTGGAGCGCACGCCTGCCGTTCTCGACGTGCCGCAGGCGGCACTCCTCGCTTGTCTCGGCAGTCCGGGGGGGCGCGACCTCGTGCTGCGGGCTGTCACGAGTCCCGACGAGCGCGATGCGGCCTATGTTCAGGCGTATCTGCGGCATCGTCCCCTCGACGAGGGCGACGAGTGGCGCGACGTGATGGCGGACATCGCGAGCGTCCAGGTCGCGCATACGCAGGCGCGTGCGTTGCACGCGCTGGCCTACCAAAGGCTGTCCGATCCGGACAGCCTCCAGGAGCTCGTGCGCCTGTATCCACGCACCGAATCGGTGGGTGCGCAGACGGCCATTGCCGGCATCCTGTTGCGCTCCGATTATCAGACCATCGCGTCGGCGGAGGTGATCGAGACCTTGCGCAGCCGCCGCGTGAGCGCCGGGAGCGCCACGCAGGACGCGATCGACGTGCTCATACGCCGCATGCAGCGGCCATAGGTTCACATTCGCGCACCGTTGCACGAACGTACAACATGTGCGACGAATCCTCGGGCACACTCGCGGCGTCGATCGTTGCCCGCGCGCCTGCCTCGCGCCTTGCGAAGTGTCCGTCCCCCTTTCCTCCTGCCCGGCGTGGGTGCGTCAGGCGCTGGCCGTCGGCCTGCTTGCCTTCGGCGCTGCCACCACGGCCGCGCCGAAGACCGTTTGCACGATCACCGTCAACTCCAGTGACGAGCGCGAGGTCCTGAAGGCCACGCTTCCGGCCGGCGAGTTCCGCTTCGTCGAGCTCGTGGAACGCGGTCGACCCGATTGGCTCGAGTCGGCCTGCCGGCAGAAGGTGCAGTGCGACGCGCTCGTGATCTCCGGCCACTTCGACGGTGGTACGGAGTTCTACACCGACCGCACCGACGACCGCGAGTACCTGCCCGTGCACGAGATGGAGCGGGTGGCGTGCAGCGAGTCCTGTCCCGGCCTCTTCTCGCAGCTGAAGGAGGTCTACCTCTTCGGATGCAACACGCTCAACGCGCACGCAATGCGCACGGCCTCCGCGGAAGTGCCGCGCAGCCTGGTCCGCGCAGGCCACTCGCCCGCCGACGCCGAGGCGCTCGCGCGCGTGCTCTCCGACCGTCACGGCGAGAGCAATCGCGACCGCATGCGGCACATCTTCAAGGACGTGCCGGTGATCTATGGCTTTCCCGAGAAGGCTCCGCTCGGACGCTACGCTGGCCCGCTGCTGGAGCGCTATCTACGCGGCGGGGGGCAGATCGCCACCGGTCGCGCCGATCCGAAGCTCCTCGCCACCTTCAGCGCCACCGCGATGACCGCGACCTCGGGCATGACCGGCGCCGATCCGCGCGCGGGATTTCGACGCGACCTGTGCGGCTTCGCCGACGACCGCCTCGATGCCGCCCGCAAGATCGACCACTTGCACGGGCTTCTCGGCCGCGACATGGCGGAGGTGCGCCTCTTCCTCGATCACCTGGAGCGCTACACGGCGTCGCTGCCGCCTCGTGCCCAGGAGCCCGTCCCCGTGGCTCGCGCGCTTGGCGCCTTGGCGGCCGACGCGACCACCCGCGAGCGCTACCTCGAGTTCGTGCGCGACGCCGACGAACCGGCCGTACGCGTGCGCATGCTCGCGCTGGCGCAGCGCTGGGGCTGGATCTCGGCTGCCGAGGAACGCCGCCTGGTGGCCGACGTGATCGGCGAGCGGCTCATCGCGCAGGCGCCCGGCGTGGGGGACGTCGAGCTCGCCTGTTCCGTCAATCGCGACGGCACGCTCGACGCCGAGCTGGCACGCCTCGCGCCGGCCACCGGAGCCGCCGGCCCGGCGCAATCCGCGATGCTCGCCTGCCTCGGCAGCGCCGATGGTCGCGCGGGCGTGCTCCGGGCATGGTCGGGAAGCAACGCCGACGACGTGCTGATCGCGCAGGCCTATCTCGCCCATCGCCCGGTGGCCGATGCGCTCGAGCTGCGCCAGGTCACCGCCGCCGTCACCCGCATGACGGTGACCGACGCGCAGGTGCGGGCGCTGGACGCGCTCTCCCGACACCGCCTCGACGACGAGCAGACGCTGCGCTCGCTCGCGCGCCTGTTCGCGCAGACCCGCTCGGGCGACGTTCAGCGCGCCACCGCCAACGTCCTGCTCCGGGGCAACTACGCCGCCATTGCCACGCCGGAGATCGTCGACGTCTTGCGCCGCAAGCGCATCCGCGGTGACGGCGGCGACGTGGTCGACGTGCTGCTGCGCCGGCTAGCCGCTGCCCAGGCGGAACGCCCCTCGCCACGCGCCGCGCTGGAGCAGCGTCCCTTCTAGCCTTCCGGTCGCAATTCGCGCCGGAGACAAGGCCGGCGTCGGACAGGGCCGACGCGGTGCCGAGCGACCCTCCGATACGGTAATGGGACGGTCTGCCGGAACAGCCGCCGGACCGCCCGGTCCATCACGCATGGAGACCTCACCGCAGCACCTCAGGGCAGCGTCCGCGGCCGGCCGTAACGAATTCATGCCCCGGAGTGCGCTCGCGCGCCCCATGCGCGTGGCCATCGTGGAGGATTCGGTAATCATTCGCGAGCGGCTGGAGGAGGCGTTGTCGGAGCTTCCCAACGTCGCGCTCGCCGGGCATGCCGAATCGGAGCTTGCGGCGCTCTCGCTACTCGCACCCGGGGACTGGGATCTGCTCATCCTCGATCTGCAGCTCAAACGCGGCAACGGCCTTAACGTGCTGAAGTCGCTGCGTGAGCTGCCCAAGCGACGGCGAGGACGCGTTGCCGTCTTCACCAACTACGCGTTTCCGCAGTACAAGGACCGCAGCCTCGCGCTAGGCGCGGATTATTTCTTCGACAAGGCGCGCGACCTGCCCCGCGTGCTGGCGTTGGTCGAGTCACTGGCCGCCGAGCCGGGCGCGGCGTCGTGAAGCCACGTCGGTGTCCGGCCGACACAAGGTTGCGACGCTCGCCGTTGGCGCTGCGCCGCCGCGCCCCGTAGAGTGCGCGCATCCGCCATCCGCTCGCTCGAGGAGACACGCATGAGGACGACCGTTATCGGCACGTACGAGGATTTCGCCGCGGCATCGCGTGCCACCGCCGCCCTGATGCAGGCCGGCTTCGCGCAGGCGGAAATGAGTATCGTCGGCCACGAGGCGGCAGAGGAGGGGTCGCGCTTCGCCTTTGCAGGGGGCCTCGCGCGGGCGCTGCACGGGGCCCGCGAGGCTGATTTCAACAGCCGCCTGGTCGACGGCCTGGCCCAGCTTGGCGTGCCACCGCGACAGGCGGCGCAGCACGCCGATCACCTGCGCGCCAGTGGGGGCCTCGTGGCGATCCAGGTTGCCCCCGACCGCGCCCAGCAGGGCGAAGTCGTGATGGCGCGCGAAGGGGCCACCGGCCGCTACGCTGTGGGCGCTCCACCGTTGCGCGGCCCGGCCGCACATCGCGTTCCGTCGCTCGCCTAGCAGGCTGCGTTTGTTCGTGCCGGGGGCGAGCGCAGTCTCGACCTCCGGCCGGCCGCGCGGCGTGCGGTACGCATCTTGGCCATGCGAGCGCAGCGTCCGACGTGGCCGCATCCCCTTTCGTCGCAAATCCGATCGCGGTCGCTTGAATCGCGGTTCCCCGCTCGCACTTAGCAAAGGCAGCCCTCCCTTCGTGGTCTTGTCCGTGGAGCCGCCATGAGTTTCTTCGACCGTTTCAAGGATCGTCCCGAGTCGGGCGCGAGCGCCGACGAGCAGGCCATCGCCCGTTATCGCTATCTCGTGCGCACCGCGCCACCCGAGGCCATCGAGGAGGCCCACGCCGAGGCTTTTGCCCGCCTGTCCCCCGATCAACGCCGCCGTTTGCTGGACGAGATGGCCGGGGAAATGCCCCCGGCCGAACGCGCCGCCGCGGCAAGCGGCGGCTTTGCGCCGGCGACCCTCGCGCGGGTCGCCACCCGGGCGGAGGTGCGCGAGCCCGGTGCGGTGGAGCGAGCCTGGAATCGCCTCGGCAGTGCTACTCCCGCCGCAGCGGGGTTAGGCTTTGGCGGCATGTTCGCCACGAGTCTTTTCGGGAGTCTTGCCGGGTCGGTGATCGGCACGGCAATCGCCCAGCACTTCTTCGCCCACTCGCCGGCCGCGGCCGACCTCTTCGGCAGTGGCGCCGAGGCCGGGGCCGCCTCGACCGCGGGTGATCTGGCCAGCGATCCGTGGTCCGGACTGGACAAGACGGTGGCCAGCGACGGGGATTTCGCCGATCTTGACGGGGACTTGGGCGGCGATACGTTCGATATCTGAGTCGCAACCGGGACCGCGCGGCGCGGCCCCCGCCCGGCTAGAATAGGGTGTTGCGCTGCGTCAGCGGCGCGTTCCCTGCTTCCTGCCGTGGCCGATCCGGATCGCTCGACCTCCCCGCCGTCGCTCGCCGACTGGCGCCGCGCCGCTGCCAAAGCCGCTCCCGCGGGCGAGGTCGATGCACTGTCGTGGCACACGCCCGACGGTATCGTCGTCAAGCCGCTGTATACGGCCGCGGACACGGCGGACCTTCCCCACGCCGATACGATGCCCGGCTTCGCTCCGTTCGTGCGCGGGCCGCAGGCCACGATGTACGCCGGGCGCCCCTGGACGATCCGCCAGTACGCCGGCTTTTCCACCGCCGAGGAATCCAATGCCTTTTACCGCCAGGCGCTGGCGGGTGGCGGGCAGGGCGTGTCGGTGGCCTTCGATCTCGCCACCCACCGCGGCTACGACTCGGATCACCCGCGCGTGGTCGGGGATGTCGGCAAGGCCGGGGTGGCCATCGACTCCGTGGAGGACATGAAGATCCTGTTCGACGGCATTCCGCTCGACAAGGTCTCGGTGTCCATGACCATGAACGGCGCCGTGTTGCCGGTGCTCGCGGGGTATATCGTGGCGGGCGAGGAGCAAGGGGTGGCGCCCGACAAGCTTTCAGGAACGATCCAGAACGACATCCTGAAAGAGTTCATGGTGCGCAACACCTACATCTATCCGCCCGAGCCGTCGATGCGCATCGTCGCCGACATCATCGAGTACACGGCGAAGCGGATGCCGAAGTTCAACTCGATCTCGATCTCCGGCTATCACATCCAGGAGGCGGGGGCGAACCAGGCGCTGGAGCTCGCCTTCACGCTCGCCGACGGCCGCGAGTACGTCCGCCTCGCGCTCGCCAAGGGCATGGACGTGGACGAGTTCGCCGGCCGCCTGTCGTTCTTCTTCGGCATCGGGATGAACTTCTATCTCGAGATCGCCAAGCTGCGTGCGGCCCGGCTGCTGTGGTGGCGGATCATGCAAGGCTTCTCGCCCCGGAACCCGAAGTCGCTCATGTTGCGCACCCACTGCCAGACGTCGGGGTGGTCGCTCACGGAGCAGGATCCGTACAACAATATCGTGCGCACGACGATCGAGGCGATGGCCGCGGTGTTCGGCGGCACCCAGTCGTTGCACACCAATTCCTTCGACGAGGCGGTGGCCCTGCCCACCGACTTCTCCGCCCGCATCGCCCGCAACACCCAGGTGCTCCTGCAGGAGGAAACGCACATCGGCAGCGTGATCGACCCGTGGGGAGGCTCCTACATGATGGAGACGCTCACGCAGGAGATGGCCGACAAGGCGTGGGCCATCCTCGAGGAGATCGAGGGCATGGGCGGCATGACGCGCGCCGTCGAGTCGGGCTGGGCCAAGCTCAAGATCGAGGCCGCCGCGGCCGAGAAGCAGGCGCGCATCGACAGCGGCCAGGACGTGATCGTGGGCGTGAACAAGTTCCGCCTCCCGCAGGAGTCGACGATGGACGTGCGGGAGATCGACAACACGGCCGTGCGCGACGCCCAATTGCGGCGGCTCGCCGGCATCCGGGCGGCGCGCGACGATGCCGCGGTGCAGGCCTCGCTCGCGGCGCTCGACGTCGCGGCCCGGTCGGGCACCGGCAATCTTCTCGACCTCGCCGTCGCCGCCACCCGCGCCCGCGCGACGGTGGGCGAGATCTCGTACGCGCTCGAGAAGGCCTGGGGCCGGCATCGCGCCGACACGCAACGCGTGTCCGGCGTGTACGGCGCGCAGTTCGCGGAGGACGGCATGTGGGAAGAGCTCAAGGCCGACATCGACGCCTTTGCCCGCGAGCACGGGCGGCGTCCGCGCCTCATGGTGGCCAAGCTGGGGCAGGACGGTCACGACCGCGGATCCAAGGTGGTGGCGAGCGCCTTCGCCGACCTGGGCTTCGATGTCGACATCGGGCCGCTCTTCCAGACGCCCGAAGAGGCCGCGCGCCAGGCGGTGGAGAACGACGTGCACGCGGTAGGCGTATCCACGCTCGCCGCTGGCCACAAGACGCTCGTGCCCGCGCTCATCGAGGCGCTGCGCGCGCAGGGCGCCGACGACATCGTGGTCTTCGTGGGCGGGGTGGTGCCGCCGCAGGACTATCCGATGCTCGAGGCCGCGGGTGTGGCCGGCATCTACGGGCCCGGCACCGCGATTCCCGCCTGTGCCAAGGACGTGCTCGCCAAGATCCGCTCCGCCCTGGCCGCCGTGCGCCAGGCGAGTTGAGCGCACGATTGCCGGCGGTGGCGCCTCGGGCCGCGGAGGCAGTGCGCTTGGCCGACGGCGTGATCGCCGGCGACCGGCGCCTGCTGGCCAAGGCCATCACGCTTGCCGAGTCCACGCGCGACGACCACCAGGCGATCGCGCGCGAGGTGATGACAGCGCTGCTGCCGCGCACCGGCCGGGCCTTGCGGCTGGGCCTCACCGGATCGCCGGGCGTGGGCAAGTCCACGCTGATCGAGGTGCTGGGATTGCACCTGGTCGAGGCCGGGCACCGCGTTGCGGTGCTGGCCGTGGACCCGTCGAGCTCCGTGTCCGGTGGCTCGGTGCTGGGCGACAAGACCCGCATGGAGCTTCTCTCGCGGCATCCGTCCGCGTTCATCCGGCCGTCGCCGGCCAGCGGGGCGCTGGGCGGCGTGGCCGCACACACCCGCGAGGCGATGCTCTTCGTGGAGGCGGCCGGCTTCGACGTGGTGATCGTGGAGACCGTCGGGGTGGGACAGAGCGAGACCGACGTCGCCAACCTCACGGACGTCTTCGTGCTCCTGCAGCTGCCGCAGGCCGGCGATGACCTGCAGGCCATGAAGAAAGGCGTGGTGGAGCTCGCCGACGTCATCGTGTACAACAAGGGCGACCTCGATCCCGCCGCCGCCGATCGCGCCGTCGCGCAGATGCAGGGGGTGCTGACGCTCCTGCGGCCGACCTCGCCCCACTGGAAGCCCGTCGTGCTGCGCGCCAGCGCCACCAGGGGCGAGGGGATCGCGGCGCTGTGGGACACGGTCGTGCGATGCCGCGACACGCTCGCGCGCAACGGCGAGCTCGCCGCCAAGCGCAAGCGCCAGGCGCTCGCCTGGACCTGGCATCTGATCGACAGCGGGCTGCGGGCGCGCTTTCGCAGCGACCCGCGCGTGAGCGCCGTCCTGGCCGACGCGCTGGAGCGCGTGGCCGCGGGCACGCTCACGCCCACGGCCGCGGCCGCATACCTGCTCGATACCGGGCAGTGAAGAACATCCAAGGGAGATCCAGTCACCGTGCACGACATCATCCGACAGCTTGACGCGATGCGCGCCAAGGCGCGCCTGGGAGGCGGCGAGCGCCGCATCGGCTCCCAGCATTCCAAGGGCAAGCTCACCGCGCGCGAGCGCCTGGAGCTCCTGCTCGACGAAGGCTCGTTCGAGGAATGGGACATGTTCGTGGAGCATCGCAGCCACGATTTCGGCATGCAGGACGATCGCGTGCCCGGCGACGGCGTGGTCACGGGCTATGGGATGATCAATGGCCGCCTGGTCTTCGTGTTCTCGCAGGACTTCACCGTGTTCGGCGGCTCGCTCTCCGAAGCACACGCCGAGAAGATCTGCAAGGTGATGGACCAGGCGATGAAGGTCGGCGCGCCCGTGATCGGCCTCAACGACTCCGGCGGCGCGCGCATCCAGGAAGGCGTGGCCTCGCTCGGCGGCTACGCCGAGGTGTTCCAGCGCAACGTGATGGCCTCCGGCGTGATCCCGCAGATCTCGCTCATCATGGGACCGTGCGCCGGCGGCGCGGTGTACTCGCCTGCCATGACCGACTTCATCTTCATGGTCAAGGATTCGTCGTACATGTTCGTGACGGGGCCGGAAGTCGTGAAGACGGTCACGCACGAGGAGGTCACCGCCGAGGAGCTGGGCGGTGCCGTGACCCACACCACGCGCTCGGGCGTGGCCGACCTCGCCTTCGACACGGATGTCGAGGCCATCCTCATGGTACGGCGCCTCTTCAACTACCTGCCGCTGTCCAACCGCGACACGCCGCCGCACCGGCCCACCAACGATCCGGCCGATCGGATGGAGGCCTCGCTCGACACGCTGGTGCCCGACAACGCGAACAAGCCGTACGACATGAAGGAGTTGATCGCCAAGACCGTCGACGACGGCGAGTTCTACGAGCTCGCGCCCGACAGCGCCAAGAACATCGTCACCGGCTTTGCGCGCATGGAAGGCGCCCCCGTGGGCATCGTGGCCAACCAGCCGCTGGTGCTGGCAGGCTGCCTCGACATCAAGAGCGCGATCAAGGCCGCGCGCTTCGTGCGCTTCTGCGACGCCTTCGGCATCCCGATCATCACCTTCGTGGACGTCCCCGGCTTCATGCCCGGCACGGCGCAGGAGTACGGCGGCATCATCAAGCACGGCGCCAAGCTGCTCTACGCCTAC
>CALFEY010000323.1 GCA_937958295.1 uncultured Pseudomonadota bacterium | reverse complement strand
CAGGATCTCGGCACGCGGCAGCGGGCTCGCGGTGATCGCGCGATAGACCTGGCCACCCGGCGAGGCTTGCTCGTCGAGCACGAGGGTCGCGAGGCCCAGGCGCGCGCAGGCGGCGGCGGCGGCGAGGCCGGCGGGCCCGGCGCCGACGATCGCCACGTCGACCGCATCGGCGCCGTGGGTATCGCGCGGCCCAGGGCGCGCCTCGCTCATGCGCCGCCCGCGCTGCGCCGGGTGACGATCCGCATGCCCGGCTGCACGCGCTCGAGGCAGCCCTGCACCTGCCGGCCGTCAACCTGCACCAGGCACTCGAAGCACGCGCCCATGAGGCAGAACGGCGCGCGCGGCGCCCCGGACACGGCGGTGACGCGGCACCCGGTCATGCCCGCGGCGAGCAGCGCGGCGGCCACGCTCTCGCCCAGCCGGGCGTGATGCGCCACGCCGTCGATCTCGATGGGGACGGTCGCGACGAGATCAGGCAGCCGCGCGAACATCGAATCGCTCCGGTCCGAACGACGCGCACGCGCCCGGCAGGCGGCCTTCGCCGAGGGCCGCCGCCAGCTCGTAGGCGTGGGCGGCCGCCAGCGTGACGCCGCTGTGGCAGGTGACCACGAAGGCGCCCGGATGGGCGCGGGACTGCGCGTAGATCGGATAGCCGTCGGCAGACATCACCCGCAGCGCCGACCAGGCACGCACGACGCGCGCGTCGCGCAGGTGCGGGAACGTGCGCACGGCGCGTGCCGCCATCGCGGCCATCACTCCCAGCCCCTGGGACTCGTCGAAGCCCGCCTCCTCCTGCGCATCGCCCACGAGGACCGTGCCGTCGCCCGTCTGCCGCAACGACTCGAAGGCCACCCGGAGGAAGGGCGCGACGCGCTCGAGGGCGAGGATCTGGCCGCGATTGGGCGTGACCGGCGCCGCGAGCCCTACCATCGGGGCGAGGGTTGCGTTACCCAGGCCGGCGGCGAGGATCACCTTCGAACAGGCGATCCGCTGCGCGCCCGCATCCACGACGAAGCCGCCGGCGACAGGCTCGATGCGCGTCACGGCCGGCCCAGGCCTGAAGCGCACACCCGCGGCCTGTGCCGCTGCGGTGAGCGCGCGCAGGAGCAGGAGCGGGTTGCACTCGGCATCGGCGGAACACCACGTGCCGCCCACGACGTCCGGCCCGAGCCCGGGGACGCGCACGCGCAAGGCCGCGCGGTCGAGCACCTCCACCCGTGCGATGTCCCCGCCCTCCCGCACCAGCGAGGCCAGCAGCTGGGCCCTGGCGGCGAGCGCCGCTTCGGCGAAGCACGCGTGCACGCCGCCCGCCTGCCGCAATGCCACGTCGATGCCGGTGGCGGCACGAAGGTCCGCCGCGAGCCGGGGCCACGCGCGTGCGGAGGCCAGCGTCCAGCGCGCGTAGTCGGGCCGCGCGAACCCCTTGCCCTGCACCCACACGAGGCCGAAGTTGCCGCGCGATGCGCGGTGAGCGACATCGCCTTCGTCGAGCACGAGCACGCGCGTGCCGCGATCGCGCAGGCCGAAGGCGAGCGCCGCCCCCACGAGGCCGCCGCCCACGATCGCGACCTCGCACGACACCGCGGCGGAGCCCGCGCCTGCGGCGCTCATGCGGCCGTCACTCCGGCGAAGCGCAGGATCGCCGGGATCTGCGCCGCGAACTCCGTGAACGTGTGGTCGCCGCCGCCGCGTACGTATTGCCACGCGCCGCTGAAGTGCGCCACCGCCTCGCGGTAGTCGAGCACCTCGTCGCCGCTTTCCACGAGAAGGAAGTAACGCTCCGGGCGGGTGACGCGCCCCACGGCGAGGGCGGCAAGCTCGGCGAAATGCGCCGGAATGACCTCGAACGCCTCGCCCGTGTAGAGGTTCGTCTGCACACCCAGCCAGGGCGCGAGGTCACGCTCGGGATGCACCGCGGGGTTGACGAGCACCGCGCGCGCGCCGAAGCGCTCGGCGAGGTGCGTGGCGTAGAAGCCGCCGAGCGAGCTGCCCACGAAGGTGAGC
Source organism: uncultured Pseudomonadota bacterium (assembly GCA_937958295.1). Taxonomy (GTDB): domain Bacteria; phylum Pseudomonadota; class Gammaproteobacteria; order Burkholderiales; family Casimicrobiaceae; genus VBCG01. The sequence goes on along the minus strand of CALFEY010000323.1, from coordinate 23,693 downwards.
GTGGTCGCCGCGGCGTGGCGGTCCACCCACGCGGCCACGGCGGCGATCGCCTGCGCGGGGCGATGCGCGAGCGAAGGCACGTGCAGGCGCGGGCGCTGCCCTTCCGGCAGTGCCGCCACCGCGGCCTGCAGCCGCTGCGCCTTCACGCTCGCGGGCGAGCTGCGAAAACCGTGCAGGTAGACGATGGCGGCCACGGCGTGGGATCGAGTCCGTTAGGGCGCGCGCGCCAGTCGTTCCAGCAGCTTGCCGTGGATACCGCCGAAGCCACCGTTGCTCATCACGAGGATATGGTCGCCCGGCTGCGCCTGCCCCACGATGGCGGCGACGAGCGCGTCGAGGTTGCGGTGGACCGCGGCCTGGCCCCCCATCGGCGCCAGCGCGGCGGCCACGTCCCAGCCCAGGTTGGCGTCGTAGCAGAACACGCGATCGGCGCGCGCGAGGCTCGTCGGCAGGGCGTCCTTCATCGCTCCGAGCTTCATCGTATTCGACCGCGGCTCGAGCACGGCTAGAATGCGTGCGCTGCCGACCTTGCCGCGCAGCGCGGCGATGGACACGTCGATGGCGGTGGGATGGTGCGCGAAATCGTCGTAAACGGTGATGCCGCGCACTTCGCCGCGCCGCTCCAGGCGCCGCTTCACGCCCGAGAAGCGGGCGAGCGCGGCCAGGCCGTGGGCCACGGGGACGCCCACGTGCCGCGCCGCCGCCAGCGCCGCGAGGGCATTGAGCTGATTGTGGCGGCCCGGCAGGGCGAGCTCGAGGCGGCCCTGCGCCGCCCCTCCCAGGAGCACCGTCCCGTCGTGACCCACGGTCCAGCCAGGTCCGTTGCCGGCCGCTTCGGCGAGGCCGAAGCGCTCGCACTCGCTCCACAGGCCGCGCGCCAGCACGCGGCCCAAGGCCTCGTCGGCGCCGTTGGCAATCACCCGCCCCAGCGGCGGCACCATGCGCAGGAGATGATGGAACTGCGTCTCGATGGCATGGAGGTCGGGGAAGATGTCGGCGTGGTCGTACTCGAGGTTGTTGAGAACGGCGGTGCGCGGGCGGTAGTGCACGAACTTGCTGCGCTTGTCGAAAAAGGCCGTGTCGTACTCGTCGGCCTCGATCACGAAGAAGGCGCTGGGCGTGAGCCGCGCCGACACGGGAAAATCAACGGGCGCCCCGCCGATCAGGAAGCCGGGCGCGAGGCCGGCGTATTCGAGGATCCACGCCAGCATCGACGTGGTGGTGGTCTTGCCGTGCGTTCCCGCCACCGCGAGCACCCAGCGGTCGGCCAGCACGTTCTCGTAGAGCCACTGCGGACCCGAGATGTAGCGCCGGCCGCTGTCGAGGAGCGCCTCCATGAGCGGATTGCCCCGGGACACCACGTTGCCCACCACGAAGATATCGGCGTCGCGGGCCACCCCGCGCAACTGCGCGGCGTCCCAGCCCGGCGTGAGCTCGATGCCGAGGGCCTCGAGCTGCGTGGACATGGGCGGATAGACATTGGCGTCGCAGCCGGTCACGCGGTGCCCCGCCGCCTTGGCGATGGCCGCGATGCCGCCCATGAACGTGCCGCAAATGCCGAGGATATGGAGGTGCATCGTCAAGTCGCGAAGGCGGACGTTGCCGGACCATGGCGGCGGAAGCCGCGCACGTACCAGGCGAAGGCAAGGGCGTAGAACACGAGCACCACCGAGAATGCCACGCGCAGGCCCTCGGCCGTGGACGCCCCTGCCGCGGCACGCACGGCATCCACGAGCAGGCCCACACCCCATTGCACGGAAAAGCTGCCGGCGAACATGAGGAGGTTGAGCGACGTGCTCACCCGCCCGGCGAGCTCCCGGGAAAAGCCTTCGTTCAACGCGGTGAAGCCCAGCACGTTGCCCGAGGCGCCGAAGCCGAAGAGCGCCCACCACAGGAGCGATCCCGGCACCTCCAGCACGATGAGCAGGAGCGCCAGGAAGCCGAGCGCGAAGCCGCCGCCGAAGAGGTGCGGGGCGTGGATGCCGTGTCCGGCCATGCGCCGCGCGAACGTGCCGATGCCGAGGTAACCCACCATGCTCACGCTGCCGATCACCAGCAGGTACGTGGCAGCGGTGGCGCGCGTGTACCCGGCCACCTCCATGAGCCAGGGCATGGCCCACAGTCCCTGCACCGCCATGAACGTGCCCATCGCGATGGCGCCGAGTGGCGCGATCCACCAGAAGCGCGCGCTGCGGAAGATGGCCTGCGTCTCGGCCACCTGCGCGCGCAAGGTCGCGCCGCGGCGCGTCGGGATGTCCGGCACGCGCAGGAAGATCGCGAGCGCGGCGGCGAGCGTTATCACCGACAGCACCGCGAATACCACTCGCCAGTGCGACACGCGCAACGCGAGTTCGATCGGCACCGTGGAGGTGAGCGCCCCCACGCCGCCGGCCACCATGATCCACCCCGCGTACGACGCCTGGCGGTCGGGCGGATACCACACGGCCAGCGCCTTCAGCGGCGCCATGAGCGCGGCACATACGCCCGCGCCGATGATGGCCCGGGCGAGGGTGAGTCCGGCGAGCGATTCCGCCATGGCGAACAGCGCCGAGCCCACGGCAGCAACCACGAGAAGCGCGGGCTCCACGCGGCGCGGTCCGTAGCGGTCGAGGAGGATGCCCACCGGCAGCTGGAAGAGGCCGAAGGCCAGGAGGTAGGCGCTCGTGAGGAGGCCGAGCGAGGACGGCACGAGGTCGAGGTCGCGCACGAGGTCGGGCGAGATCACCGCATTGATCGTGCGGTACACGTAGGAGAGGAGGTACCCCGCCGCGAAGGCGAAGTACACGTGCGAGAAGCGCATCGTCAGCCGCGGAAGATGAAGTAGACCGCCCCCATGAGGCACAGGCCGGCCCAAAGGTAGTCGAGCTTGAGCGGCTCGCCCATGTAGAGCACCGCGAAGGGCACGAACACCGACAGCGTGATCACCTCCTGCATGATCTTGAGCTGGGCAAGCGAGAGCGCCGTGAAGCCGATGCGGTTCGCCGGCACCTGCAGGAGGTACTCGAACAGGGCGATGCCCCAGGAGATCAGCGCCGCGACGTACCACGGGCTCGCGGCGAGGTTCTTGAGGTGCCCGTACCACGCGAACGTCATGAAGAGGTTCGAAAGCGTCAGGAGCACGGCGCAGGCAAGCGCGGGGTGCTGGCTGGCGAGGGCAGCGAGAGAGGGGCTCATGGCGGCATCCGGGCGGGACCGCGATTATCGCCCAGGCCGGCGAGTGCCTCCGCCGCCGGAAGCGTCACGCCCACGATCACGCCCCGCCCGTCGGGACGGTCGGCCGCGTGCACCGTTCCGCGGTGAAAGTGCGCGATGATCCGCACGATGTACAGCCCGAGCCCCAGGTGCGGCTCGGCGGCATCGTCGGCCGCGCGCACGGAGACCATGGAGTCGAAGAGCCGGCCCGCCATGCCCTCGGGCAAGGGTGGCCCCTCGTTGGCCACGACCAGGTCGACGACCCCACCGCGGCGACGCACCTCCACGTCGATCGCGCCTCCGCGAGCGAACTCCACGGCATTGGCCACGAGCTTGTCGAGCATCTGCGCCACGAGATCGGGCGCGCCGTCCACCTCGATGGGACCGTCGTCGCCGGAAAGCGCAATGCGCGCATCTCGATACGCGAGCCGATAGCCCTCGACGCATCCGCGCACCACGGCCACGATGTCGAAGCGCTCGCGGTCCACGTCGGACAAGCTCTGCTCGAGTCGCGCCGCCTCGGCCATCCGGGTGAGGATCTGCGTGAGGCGCGCAAGGCCCTCCTGCGCCCGGGACATGTACACGCGCGACTCCTCGGGCAGCGCGGTGGCCTTGAGATTGTCGAGCGAACTGCGCACCACCGCGATGGGCGTGCGCAGCTCGTGCGACAGGCGGCTCGCCATCTTTTCCTGGTAGCTCGCGTAGTCGGACAGGCGGGCGAGCACGCTTGCGAAGCTGCGCGAGAGGTCGCCGATCTCATCGCCGGCCTTCGAGCTCGCGAGCGGCGCGCGCAGGCGGCCTTCGGCATCGATCGCACGCTCGGCATCGTCGCGCAGGCGGCGGATGCGCGAGGAGAGCACCGTCGCGTACGCGGTGAGCGCGAGCGAGCCCACGAGCAGCACCGCGAGCACGATGTTGAAGAGGCGCTCGAAGGCAAGGTTGCGCTCGGCGAGCACCGCGTTGCCGGTCTCCTCCGCGATCACCACGCCGCGCACCTGGTCGCCCACCCACACGGGATGCGCCGCGCTCACGATCGCCGCGCGGCCGTCGGAGGTGGGGCGCCGGTCGGTGGTGAGGATGCCCGCGAGCGCGCCTTCCACGTCGCGACCGCGCGGCGCGCCCTGCGCCGCGGCATCGTCGGTGAAATCCTCCCGCGGCTGCTCGAGAAAGGCCTTGTACAGGCGCCCCACCGTGGCCGTCTCCACGCGATCCCACAGAGAGCCCGGCGGCCGTTGCGCCGGGGCGGGCTTGAGGGTGCCCGCGCGCGCGAGCACCGTGCCCTGGCGATCGATCACCCAGATGCGCGCCGTGGTGCGCGACAGCCCCTCGATGATCTGCGCGATCTCCGGTGAGGCCGACGGCGGGAGCATCGCGTCGGGAGCCTGGCGATCGTCCGCCCGCTCGCGCGCGAACGACGCGATCGGGTCGGCGGGCGCGGCGAACAGGCGCGGGCGGTCGTGCAGCGCAGTGGCCACCGCCTGCGCGGTACCCGCGAGCGTGCGCTCCTGCGCATCGCGCAACACGCGCTCGAGCTCACGCACGTAGCTCACGCCCAGCCACGGCAGGACGAGGAATACCGTGAGGACCAGCAGAAGCTGCGCGCGGATCGACAGCGCGACACGGGGCAGCTTCACGCGAGCCCGCGCCGGTGCCTTAGCCTTCGGTTCCGGCCCATCGGTAGCCCATGCCGTAAACGGTGGCGATGCAATCGAAGGCGGGGTCGAGCGCGAGGAACTTGCGGCGGATCCGCTTCACGTGCGAGGTGATCGTGCTGTCGTCCACCACGATCGAAGCGTCGCGCATCAGGGCATCGCGATCCTTCACGTGGCCCGGATGGCGGGCGAGCGAATGGACCATCCAGAACTCGGTGAGCGTGAGATCCACGCGCTTGCCGTGCCAGTCGGCGGTGAGGCGCTTCACGTCGATGCGCAACGGCCCGCGCTCGACGATGTCCTCGCAGGCCGGCGGCGCGCTCGACAACTCGTGGCGGCGAAAGAGCGCCGCGATGCGTGCGGCGAGGTGCGGCAGGCTCGCGTCCTTGGTGAGGTAGTCGTCCGCGCCGAGACGCAGGCCGGCGACGATGTCGAAGTCGGAGTCGCGTGCCGACAGGATGATGATCGGCAACGTCGCCGACATCGCACGGAGCTCGCGCGTGAGCGTGAAGCCGCCGTCCACCTCGTCGCCCAAGCCGATGTCCACGAGGGCGAGGTCCGGCAGGCGCGTGCGGAAGGCCGCGAGCGCCTCGAGCCGCGTGGCGTACGCCGCCACCTCGTAGCCGTGGCGGCGCAGCGCCTCGGTGTAGTTGGCGCGGATGGCGGGGGCGTCTTCGACGATGGCGATGCGGCGCATCGGGGGTTCGGAGGCGTGGCGGGTAGCGGTGGGCAGGCCCGCCGGACCGCGCGACGACCCGGGCCCGATGGGTGACCGGGCGACTATACCGCAGCCCCCCACGGCGAAGCCGCCCCTCGCGCCGCCGCCGCCTCACCTGCCACCGGTTTGCCATTTTTCTTCGCCGCTTCACCGCAATCGGCGCCGCGCCGGCGCTCATTGCACGCGTGAAATGCGCTTCATCCGAAGCGTGCCGCCGGCGGGCGCTCTCGGAGGGCAAGGGCAACGGGCAACCGCCGGCACCTATATCAAGAGGACGGGCATTTCGCATGGCAAACGCGGCAGAGCAGGTGGGCACCCAACGCATCGACGGCACGCGCCTCTTCCGCAGCGAGTGGCGCACGCTGGTCCGCCTGGTGCTCGAGGGATTCGGCGCGGGGCTGCTCGTGAGCATCGTGCTCGCGCTCGCGGTGTTCATCGTGACCAGCCCGGCGCTGGCCGCGACTGCATCCCCGTCCCCGGGTGCGCTCTATCTGAAGGCCGCCGACGGCACGCGCACCGCCACCCCGCTCGTCTTCACCGACGTGGCGATGAGCGTGACCGGGATGATCGCGCGCGTGAAGGTGACGCAGCGCTTCGTCAATCCCACCGACGAGTGGCGGGAAGGTGTCTACGTCTTCCCGCTGCCGGAGAAGGCCGCCGTCGACCACCTGCGCATGAAGGTTGGCGAGCGGGAGATCGAGGGCCAGGTCAAGGAGCGCGGCGAGGCGAAGCGTACCTACGACGCGGCCCGCGACGGCGGCCGCAAGGCCACGCTGGTGGAAGAGGAGCGCCCCAATCTCTTCACCACGAGCGTGGCCAACATCGGCCCCCGCGACGAGGTCGCCGTCTCCATCGAGTACCAGGAAACGCTGCGCTACGACACCGGCACCTTCCGCCTGCGCTTTCCGCTCGCGATTACGCCGCGCTACATTCCCGGGGAGCAACTGGCCGCGCTGGACGTCGGCATGGGCGGTTCCGCATCCACGCAAGCGGTGATCGACGCCGACCGCATCACGCCGCCGGTCGTGCCGCGCAGCGACGGCCTCGTGCTGCCGGTACGCATCGCCATCGAACTGGACGCCGGCTTCCCGCTCGCGAGCCTCGCCAGCACCTATCACCCGATGAACATCGAGGCCAAGGGCCGCCACCGGTACCGGCTCACCCTCGCCGACGGCCCGGTGCCGGCCTCGCGCGACTTCGAGCTCGCCTGGACGCCGAGCACGGACACCGGGCCGCGCACCGCGCTCTTCACCGAGACCCAGGGCGGCAAGACCTACGCACTGCTGATGGCGCTGCCGCCCCCGGCAACGAGCGCCGCCGCCACGTTCCCGCCGCGCGAGGTGACCTACATCGTCGACACCTCCGGCTCGATGGAGGGGGTGTCGATGGCGCAGGCACGCGATGCGCTTCTCCTGGCACTCGACCGCCTCCGCCCCGGCGATCGCTTCAACGTCATCGAGTTCAACTCGATCACCCGCTCGCTGTTCGCCGCGCCCGTGGACGTGGATGCCGCCACCCTCGACCGCGCCCGGCAGTTCGTGGCCGGCCTGCGGGCCCGCGGCGGCACCGAGATGCGACCGGCCCTGGAGATCGCCCTCGCTGGCGAGCGCGTCGCCTCGATGCTGCGCCAGGTGGTCTTCCTCACCGATGGCGCCGTGGGCAACGAGGATGCGATCCTGAAGCTCGTGAGCGAGCGCATCGGCGACCGGCGCCTGTTCACCGTGGGCATCGGACCCGCCCCCAACCTCTTCTTCATGACCAAGGCCGCGCAACTCGGCCGCGGCACCTACACCGCCATCGGCGACGTGCGCGAGGTGAAGGAGAAGATGACAGCCCTCTTCCGCAAGCTCGAGAGCCCGGCCCTCACCGATATCGACGTGGCGTGGCCCGCCGGGGCGGACGTGTGGCCGCGCAACGTGCCCGATCTTTACGCCGGCGAGCCGGTGATCGTCGCGGCGCAGTTCAACGCTGCGGCCCTTGCCGGCAACGTAGCGGTGTCCGGACGTCGTGACGGCAGCACCTGGGGCACGCTCCTGCCCGTCAGCGAGACGGCGCCGGCCTCGGGCCTGGGAGTGCTCTGGGCGCGCGCGAAGATCGACGCGCTCATGGACGCGGGCCGCGGCGGTGCGCCCGAGGCAGAGATCCGCGCCGCGGTGCTGGACGTCGCCCTCACGCATCACCTCGTGAGCAAGTACACGAGCCTTGTCGCGGTGGACGTGACGCCGGTGCGCGCCGCAGGCGACGAGCTCGTGCGCTCGGCCGTCCCGGGCAACATCCCCGATGGTCTCACCGGCTTCGATGCCCTGCCGCAAACCGCCACGCCCGCGCCGCTGCTCATGCTGTCGGGCGCCCTCGCACTGCTGCTCGCCGCGGGCCTCGCCCTGCGCCTGCGCACGCTGGCATGACGCCACCCCTCAACAGTAAAGAAGGAAACCCGCCCATGACGACCACCGCCGATCGGGGAGGATCTTTCGTCCGGATCCACGGGCAGGCACGCAACTGGATGAGGGCGGCCGCGCCCGGGATCGCCCCGCGCGATTCCCCGGACGAGTCTTCCCCGATCGGCGGTGAGTCCACGAGCCGCGCCTGGGTGCGCCGGCGACGCGTGGCGCTAAAGCGCGTCCTGACCCTCGGCATCGCGGCCTTGGCCTTCGGCGGTGCGCTTGCGTTCGGCGAGGGCGCGTACCTGCACGCCAAGGCCGCGCTCGCCCAGGTGCTCCTGGAGTCGGCATGGCAGCACGAGCGGTCCACTGGGCAGGTCGTGAAGCCGTGGCCATGGGCGGATACCCACGCGGTCGCACGCTTGGAGGCGCCCGGCCACGATGCGCGAGTGCTCGTGCTGGCGGGAGCCTCCGGACGCACGCTGGCCTTTGGGCCGGGACACCTCGACGGCTCTGCGCTGCCGGGCGAGGCCGGCAATGCCGTGATCACGGCGCACCGCGATACGCACTTCCGTTTCCTGCAGGCGGTGGCCACCGGCGACGAACTGCGGGTGGAACGCGTCGACGGCAGCGAGCACCGCTTCCGGGTGCGCGATGCCTACGTCGCGGACCACCGCGCGCTGCGGCTGCCGCGCGATACCGAGGTGCCCACGCTCACGCTCGTCACGTGTTACCCGTTCGACGCGCTCGCCGCGGGCGGACCGCTGCGTTACGTGGTGGTCGCCGAGCGGGTGTGACGCGGCGGCGTGGGAAGCGCCGCCACACTGCGATTCACGGCTTCGGACCTCAGGCCTCGGTGGGTCCTAGTTGGCCTCAGTTGGCCTTCGGCGCGCCAGGGGACAGCACGGACGGCGAGGCCGAAGTGACCGGCGAAGCCGAGTTCGCGGCCGGATCGCGCACGGGGATGCGGCTGCCGGTGCGGTATTCGCGCCCTTCCATCGACTTGCCCGCCGTGGCCGACGGCGACGTGGATGAGGTAGAGCAGGCGGCGAGCAGCGCCGCCGCGGTGCAAAGGAGGACGATCTTCATGGACTGGGCTTTCCGACGGGGCCGGCCGCCACGCGAGGAGAGGCCGCCAAAAAAGCCCGGATTGTACCGCGCCGCGCGGGGGTCCCCTACGTGAGGCGCAGGTGCAGGCCGCGCACGCCGAGGTCACCGTAGTCGCTCGACCACGTCTGCCCCGGCGATACGAACCAGGCATCGGTGAGCGTGCCCGTGGTCACGAGCTCGCCGGGGGCGAGCGGCGGCATCGCCGGCTGGGTGGCGAGGAGACGTACCAGGTGGCCGAGCGCCAGCGCGGGGCTGTCCAGCACGTTGGCGCCCTGCCCCCGCTCGACGACCGCGTCGTCCCGGCGCAAGGTGAGCTCGCACGCCGGCAGGCGCGTCACAAGCGCGTCACGCAGGGCATCGTCGAGCGCGAGGCGCGGCCCCACCACCAGCGCGCGATGCATGCCGAACGCAGCGGTGCAATCGGGCGGCGCGAATTTCCACTGCGGGAAAGGCGACTGGACCACCTCGAAGCCCGCGGCGATCCAGGCCACGGCGGCGAGGATCGCGCGGGCGTCCCCGCCGCCGGGCACCACGCCACCGATGCCGAGCACGATCTCGGGCTCGACGCGCGGCTCGCGGGTGCGCTCGAGCGCAAACTCCGCGCGACCGCTGCCGGCATCGACCATGGTCTCGCGCCACACGTGCGCCCACATGGGGCGGTCGACGTTGTAGCGAGGCCACAGGGAGCGATTGGTAAAGCCGATCTTGCGGCCCACCGGTTGCCAGCCGCGGGCGCGTCGCCGCCGGTCGATCTCGGCGAGCACGTCGTAAGCGGCGGACACGTCGAAGGCGGGATCCTCCGCCGTGAGGGGCGAAAGCGGCGAGCCGGCGTCGAAGGCTGCAAGCAGGCGCGTCGCCAGCTCGTCGCGACGCGCGTCGTTCATCGCAACAGGCCCGCGGCCCGGAGCAGGCTCGTGAGCCCTGCCCAGCACGCCACGGCCAGCACCATGCCGATCACCACGCCCACCAGCGCGGCGGCAAGGCCGCCGAGGTCGAGCGCGCGGGTCACGAGGAAGCCCACCGTGGCGCCGAAGCCTCCGCACAGGAGGATGCCGAGCACGCTCCAGCCGATCGATACGAGCGGATGGGCCATGCTAGCGCCCCGCCCGGGAAAGCGAGTCCGCGCACATCATCCGGGAAACGTGCGCTCCCATTCGCCGCGATCGAAGCCCACGAGGATGCCTTCCTCCGACTCCACCACGGGCCGGCGAATCGCCGTGGGATTGGCGACCATCAGCGAGATCGCCGAGCGCTCGTCCACGACCTGCGCCTGGGCCTCGGGCTCGAGCTTCTTCCAGGTGGTGCCGCGCCGGTTGAGGATCGTCTGCCAGCCTGCCGCCGCACACCAGGCCGCGAGCTTCTCGGGTGTGGGAGGCGTCTTCTTGAAGTCCACGAAGCGGTGCGACACCCCGCGCTCCGCCAGCCATTGCCGGGCTTCCTTCACGGTATCGCAATTGGTGATCCCGTATACATTCATGCGGCTCCCCTCCAAAGGTGTCCGGGCGGGTGTTTCCCCGCCTGGCCCACATGATAACGGCGAATGGCCGGCCCGAGCGGGGGTGTCCCGGGCTTTGGCGCACCGGCGGATTCGGGCGACAATGCGGGCTCGTTCACCGCCCGCGTCACCCATGGCCAACCTGCGCACCGTCGAGCTCAAGGCCTTCGTGCCCGCCCGCGACTTCGCGCAGTCGAAGCGCTTTTACGCCGACATGGGCTTCACCATGGCCTCCGACACGGAAGGCGTGGCGTACTTCCACCACGAGAACGTGTCCTTCCTGCTGCAGGACTTCTACGTGAAGGAAGCCGCGGAGAATCTCATGCTGCACCTGCTGGTGGAGGATGTCGACGCCTGGTGGCAGCGCCTGCGCGACGCCGGCCTCGCGGAGCGCTACGGCGTGCGCATCGGTCCGGTCGAGCTGCAGCCTTGGCGCATGCGCGACTTCGTGCTCATCGACCCGTCGGGCGTGCTCTGGCGCATCGCGCAGAACGTGGACTGACCATGCCGGTCATCGCCGTCGGCGGCTTCCAGCACGAGACCAACACCTTCGCCCCCACCAAGGCGGACTACGCCGCGTTCGAGCAGGGCGGCGCGTGGCCCGTCTTCTGCCGCGGCGACGACGTCGTCGGGCGGCTCGGGAGCGCGAACATCCCCGCCACCGGCGCCTTCGGCGCGTTGCACGCCGCCGGCCACCGCACGCCGGGACTCGCCTGGGCCGCCGCATCGCCGTCCGCCCACGTCACCGACGACGCGTTCGAGCGTATCGTGGGTGCGATCACCACGGAGCTCGCAGCCGCCGGTCCCGTCGACGGCGTGTACCTCGACCTGCACGGCGCGATGGTCACCGAGAGCCTCGACGACGGCGAGGGGGAGATCCTCGCGCGCGTGCGCCGCGTGGTGGGTCCGCACGTGCCCATCGTGGCGAGCCTCGACCTGCATGCGAACGTCACCCGACGCATGATGGCGCTCGCCGACGGCATGGTCGCGTATCGCACCTATCCGCACATCGACATGGCGCCGACCGGCGCGCGGGCCGCGCAGCTCCTGCTGCGGCTGCGCGAGCGCGGCACTGCCTTCGCCCGCGCGATGCGGCCGCTCGACTTCCTCACGGGACTCTCGTCGCAGTCCACATTCATCGAGCCCGGCCGCCGCCTGTACGACCTCCTCGCCACGATCGAGCGCGAGGAGGACACCGTGCTCTCGTTCACGCCCGGTTTCCCGATGGCCGATTTTCCGGAGTGTCAGATGGCCGTATTCGGCTACGGCCCCGACCCGGCGCGCGTGGAGCGCGCGGTCGAGCAGCTGGCGCGCGCTGTCCACGACGCCGAGCCCGAGTTCGCCTTGGACCTGTACACCCCCGACGCCGCGGTGGCGCGCGCGGCGGACCGGGGCAGCGTGGGCGCACCGGTGGTGCTGGCGGACACGCAGGACAATCCGGGGGCGGGCGGCAACGGCGACACCACCGGCCTGCTCGCGGCGCTGCTCGAGCGCGACCCGCGCGATGCGGTGCTGGGCCTTCTCATCGACCGCGCCAGCGCAGCGCAGGCCCACGCCCTCGGCCTGGGCCGCACCGCCGAGTTCCACCTGGGCGAGACCTCGGGCGTGCCCGGTCACACTCCGCTCGCCGGCGAGTTCAAGGTGATCGCGCTTGCCGACGGCAACTTCACGTGCACCGGGCCGATGTTCAAGGGTTTCGCGATGAAGCTCGGTCCCATGGCCGTGCTCGAGCACGGCAACGTGCGCGTGGTGCTCGCCTCGCGCAAGGTGCAGGCGGCCGACCAGGAGATGTTCCGCCACGTGGGGATCGAGCCCGTGCAACAGCGCATCCTCGCCCTCAAGAGCTCCGTGCACTTCCGGGCCGACTTCGAGCCGATCGCACGCGAGATCCTCGTCGTGGCGGCGCCGGGCCCCGCGCGGGCCGATCCCACGATGTTCCCCTTCCGGCGGCTGCGGCCGGGCTTGCGCCTGAAGCCGCTCGGCGCGGCCTTCGCGGCCCCTTAAGGCCCTGTCGCGGCGCGCGCCGTCCCGCCGCCGAGCGTCAGGCGGGAATGTGCAGCGGCGGGAACGATTTCACGAGGTCGTCCAGCGCCTTCACCTGGGCGAGGAAGGGCTCGAGCTGGTCGAGCGGCAGTGCGCTCGGTCCATCGCACTTCGCCTGCGCCGGATCCGGATGCGCCTCGAGGAAGAGGCCGGCAAGGCCCACCGCCATCCCCGCCCGCGCAAGCTCGACCACCTGCGCGCGACGGCCTCCCGAGGCCGCCGCACCGGCCTCGCGCTGCTGCAGCGAGTGCGTCACGTCGAAGATCACCGGCAAGTCGTGGGTGACCTTCTTCATCACGCCGAACCCAAGCATGTCCACCACGAGGTTGTCGTAGCCGAAGCAGGTGCCGCGGTCGCACAGGATCACCTGCGCGTTGCCTGCCTCCGCGAGCTTCTCGACGATGTTGACCACCTGCGTGGGGCTCAAGAACTGCGGTTTCTTGACGTTGATCACGCGCCCGGTCCGCGCCAGCGCCACCACGAGGTCGGTCTGGCGCGCGAGAAAGGCCGGCAGCTGCAGCACGTCGGCCACCTGCGCCACGGGCGCGGCCTGCCAGGGCTCGTGCACGTCGGTGATCACCGGCACGCCGAAGGTCGTCTTCACGCGGTCGAGAATCGCGAGCCCTGCATCGAGCCCGGGGCCGCGATAGGAATGGATGGACGAGCGATTGGCCTTGTCGAAGCTGCCCTTGAACACGTACGGGATGCGCAGCTTGTGCGTGACGCGCACGAACTCCTCGGCCACGCGCAGGGCGAGGTCGACCGATTCGAGCACGTTGAGTCCGCCAAAGAGCGCGAACGGCGCGTGGTTGCCGACGCTAAGGCCGGAGGTGATGGCAATCGTGGTCAAGGCGGGTCCGATGACAAAGGTCGGGGGCAGCAGCCGCGGGCTTCGCCCCTACAATGGCGGGCGCGCGCCGCGCCCCCCCGAAGGCCGGCGCGTGGCCCCGTGACGAGCGCCATGCGCCGGATCACGGATTCTAGACATTCGCACGACCGCCGCAACCCACCGGGGGCGCGGACGGAGCGAACGGAGACACGCATGGAACCTGCAACGACGCAACCCTTAGCCGGTGTGAAGGTCGTGGAGCTGGGCGCCCTCATCGCCGGCCCCTACGCTTCCGCGATCCTCGCCCAGTTCGGCGCCGACGTGATCAAGATCGAGCCGCCGCGCAACGGCGACGGCCTGCGCACGTGGCGCAAGCTGCACCAGGGCACCTCGCTGTGGTGGCGCTCCCTCGGCCGCAACAAGAAATCGGTGACCGTGGACTTGAAGACGCCGCGCGGCCAGGACATCGTGCGCCGGCTGGTGCGCGATGCCGACATCGTCATCGAGAATTTTCGGCCCGGTGCGCTGGAGGCATGGCAGCTCGGCTGGAACGAGCTGTCCAAGGTCAATCCGAACCTCGTGATGGTGCGCATCTCGGGCTACGGCCAGACCGGACCGTACCGGGAACGTCCCGGCTTCGCGGCCATCGCCGAGTCGATGGGTGGCTTTCGCTACATCACGGGTTATCCCGATCGCCCGCCCGTGCGCGCCGGCGTGAGCATCGGCGACACGCTCTCGGGCTTGTACGGCGTCATCGGCGCGCTGCTGGCCATGCATCACCTCAAGGTCAACGGCGGCCGCGGCCAGTTCATCGACGTGGCGCTCTACGAGGCCGTCTTCGGCGTGATGGAGAGCCTCATCCCCGAGTACGCCGCCTTCGGCCACGTGCGCGAGCGCACCGGGGCAAGCCTGCCCGGCATCTCGCCCTCCTCGACCTATCCCTGCCGCGACGGCCGCTACGTGATCATCGCCGGCAACGGCGACAGCATCTTCAAGCGACTCATGATTGCCGTCGGGCGCCCCGACCTGGCCGAGGACCCGCGGCTTACCCGCAACGACGGCCGCGTGCAGCACAACGACATGCTCGACGAAGCCATCGGCGCCTGGACGCGCCAGCACGACCTGGCGCACGTGCTGCGCGTGCTCGAGGAGGCCGCGGTGCCGAGCGGCCCGATCTACACCGCCGCCGATATCCACGCCGACCCGCACTACGCCGCGCGCGGGATGATCGAGCAGCACACGCTGGCCGACGGCACGCCCATCGCCATCCCCGGCATCGTGCCCAAGCTGTCGGCCACCCCGGGCCGCACCACGTGGCTCGGGCCGGACCTCGGCGCCCACACGGACGAAGTGCTCGCCTCCATCGGCATCGCCGGCGACGAGCTCGCGGCCCTTCGGCGCGACGGCGTGGTGTAGGCTTTCTCGCCACCCCACGAGCCCGCCATGCCCATGGAGCGCGCCTTTCACCTGCTGATCGACATCGGCAACACGTTCCTCAAGTGGGGACTGTTCCGGCCGTCGGCGCGCGGCACCGCGCGCGAGAACCGCGTGGAGTCCGGGCATGCCCTCCTCGAGGAGATCCCCGCGCTACCGGTGCAGCTCGCGAAGCTGCCCACGCCGGCGTCGATCGTGATCTCCAACGTGGCGGGCAGCCGCGCGCGCTCGGCGGCCATCCGCATGCTCGAGGTGTGGCCCGACGCGCCGCCCCCCTACTGGCTGGTGCCGCAGGACGCCCAATGCGGGGTCGTCAACCGCTACCGCAATCCCGCCCAGCTCGGCAGCGATCGCTGGGCCGCGCTGATCGGCGCGCGTCATCTCCTGGGGGGACGCCCGGCGATGGTGGTGGTGTGCGGCACGGCCACCACCATCGATTTCCTCACCGAGGAAGGCGTGTTCAAGGGCGGGGTGATCCTGCCCGGCGTGGGGCTCATGCTGCGCTCGCTGCACGAAGGCACCGCCGCGCTGCCGGACCAGGGCGGCGAGTTCTTCTCCTACCCCACGCAGACCGTCGACGCGATCGCGAGCGGCTGCCAACACGCGCAGGCCGGCGCCATCGAGCGCCTGTTCGCCAACGAAGAGCGCGTCATGCCGGACGTGACGTGCGTGCTCTCCGGCGGCGCCGCCTCCGCGGTGGCGCAGCGACTGACGATCCCCTTTTCGCTGCACGAGAACATCGTGCTCGAGGGCCTGTACCGCATCGCGCAGGACGCCACGGCCAGGCCCTGAAGAAATCAGGTCGCCCTGACGCCGCGGGCGGGCGTTGGCAACTAGGCGCGGATCGCGCTCATCACCTTGGATAGGTCGAGCGTGCGCGCCTGCTCGGCGATCTGCGCCGTGTACTGCCCCTGCATCTGCTTGGCCTGCCCGAGCATTTGCGCGAAGGACTGCTGCAGGCCGGCGGTATCGATGGTGCGCCCCCCGGCGTAGTAGCGCTTGGCCACCTCGCCCAGGGCATAGGTGGTGGCGAACGAGAATGCGGCGCCCGTGCCGGCGCGACCGAGGCCGCCCAGAAGACCGCCGCCGATCTTGCCGAGCAAGCCCCCCACGAGCTTGCGGCCGAACTGCTCGAGGTACTGCGAGGTCAGGCCCACGCCCAGTGTGGCGAGGAGGTCCTTGATGTGGCCGCTGTCGAGCTCGTAGCCGTGCGCCTTGCCGATGCGATACACCATGCGCATCTGCAGCGGAATGATGGCCATCGAGGCGAGCGACTGCGGCAGGAGCTCGAGCGCGCCGTTCAGGATCGAGTAGTTGAGGATCATCTTGTCGAGGTCGGCGCCGGTGGCCGGCACCGAGGAGACGAGCGCACCGTCGAGGGCCGAGCTCGCGGGCGACACGCTGGCGATGCGGCTCGCCTGGTCCTCGACGCTCGCGGCCTGCGCCGCGGATACTCCGAGCGCCTGCGCGAGGCGGACGAGGAAATCGTGCTCGGCCTCTGTGGTGGCGCCGTCAGCGCTGCAGATGCCCACGGCCATCTCGTAGGCGAGCTGCTTCTGCTCGGGGGTGGCGAACACCGCCGTCACCGAAGCGAGCTCCGGCCGGCGCAGGAGCACCTCCTCGTACACGGAGGTGAGATCGACGTTGCCGCCGAAGGACGCGGCGGCGCGCTGCAGCGCGGCGCGCTCCTGGTCGTGGTTGTGGCCGTCGGCAAAGGCCGCCATGAGCGCCAGGGTGAGGGCGGCGCGTTGTTCTTGCTCGTTCATTCGCGAAAGCATCCTGAAGGTCGGGTCGTGAGCTAGGGTGCCGGATGGATGTTGTCCACCCAGTGCACCGACTCGGGATTGGGCTCCACGTTGGGCAGGTCGAGATTCACCACCACCGGCTCCTGGCCGCTTCGACACAATACGCACGACAAGGGTTCATCGTCGCTCGCATTGATCTCCTGGTGCGGCACGTAGGGGGGGACGTAGATGAAATCGCCCGGGCCCGCCTCCGCCGTGAACTCCAGGCGGTCGCCCCACTTCATGCGCGCGCGGCCGCTCACCACGTAGATCACGCTCTCGACCGGACCGTGGTGATGCGCGCCGGTCTTGGCCTTGGGATGGATCACCACCGTGCCCGCCCACAGCTTCTCTGCGCCCACCTTGGCGTGGCTGATGGCCGCCGCCCGGTTCATGCCGGGCGTCTGCGCGGTGTTGGTATCGAGCTCGCCTGCGCGCACCACGCGCACGCCGTGCAGGCGCCATTGGGTCGTCATTGCAGCACTCCTTCTCCTGCGTCCGTTGCGCGTGGCATGCCCCGCGTCACTCCACGCAATCGCGGTCGATATTGTTGCGCATGGCCACCGCGAACTCCTCGATGGTGCATGGGAAGCCGGGGGCCGTGGACGCGCAGCCCGGCAGGCGCAACACCGTGCGTGCGGGCAGCACCTCGCCCGCGAGCGGCGTGGCGTTGCGCACCTGGTCGACGTTCTGGGCAACGAACGACGTGTACACCCGCAGCTTCTTGTCCTTGACGTTCTCGCGCACCTCGAACACCAGCCCCCCGCCGGGGGGGACCTGGTTGCGCTGGAACCCGGCCTGCAGCCAGCTCACGTCCATGAGGCTCGCGAGGTTCCACAGGTTGTTCTCGTGGCCCACGAACACGACCAGCGAGGCTTCGCGCACGGCGGGGTCGATCACGCCGAAGCCCAGCATGCGCGAGCTCGTGACCGCCGCAGCCACCTTGTGCATGAGCGCCGAGCCGCGCTTGCGGGCGAGATACGGTGTGCGCTGGAGCAGATCGCGCTGCTCGGTGGCGAGGCGTGCGGCATCGCGCAGCTGGGCGACCGTGACACGCCCCCAGCCCACGTCGGCAGGCGCCATGCCTGAAAGATACTGGTCCACGAGGGCCGTCGAGGCCGCGGCCCCGATCGCCAGCGCCCCGATCATTTCGATCCCGGCGCCATCGGGCAACGGCGACATGGCAGTGGGCAAGTCGGCAAGACGGCACGACTCGCCGCGGCCGAACGCCGTGCACAGGGCCGGCTTGCAGCAATCGAGCGCCGTCTGCAGGATTTCGAAGGGGGCCTTGAGGTCGCGGGTGGTGCGGTTGAGGTCGCCGTGTGCACGCTCCAGCACGCGTGCCTGCGCCACCAGCGGATCCAGGCGGCACATGCCGGCCTCCAGCGGGTGGAACAAGGGATCGGGACGGCGGTCGGCCCCCCCATCCCTCGCGCGGACGGCAATGCCGCAGCCGGCACCGTAGCCCTCCACGAAGGCGCGTGCGGTCGCCTGTGTACGCTCGGTACGATCGGCGTACACGAAGGCGCTCCCCACGGGCGGGCAACCGGCGGCCGCCACGAGGCCTGCTTCCGCCACGAACTGGCGATAGTGCTTGCCGAGCTCTGCCACGCTTCGCGTCCCGCGCGGGGTGAGCGTTCCCGGCGGTTGACCCCAGGCCGGCCAGGGCTGCGCCGCCCAGTTCGACAGCTCCGTGGCGGACGCCACCGGCACGCTGGTGCCGTCGCGCATCACGATCACGACCTTGGCGAGGGGCTCGTCCGCTTGCGCCTGGACCGGGGCCGCCGGCACGGCCAGCGCGAGGCAGAGGACGAGCGCGAGGCAGGCAAGCCTGGGCATGGGCGGGAGTCTAGCAGCCCGGATCGCCGGGTCCCCGCGGTTTTTGCCGCACCGCAGTATCATTGCAGTCCCAATCGAAGGAGAACGCCATGAGCAACCGGGAAGTCGTGATTCTGTCGGGCGTACGTACCGCCATCGGCGACTATGGCGGCAGCCTCAAGGACATCCCGCCGAGCGAGCTCGGCGCCAAGGTCGTCCGCGAAGCGGTCGCGCGGGCGAAGATCGAACCGGCCAGCGTGAGCCAGGTGGTGATCGGCAACGTCATCCACACCGAGCCGCGCGACATGTACATCTCGCGCCTGTGCGCAGTCAACGGCGGCCTGCCGCACGATACGGGCGCCTTCACGGTGAACCGCCTCTGCGGCAGCGGCCTGCAGGCGATCGTATCGGCGGCGCAATACATCCTGCTAGGCGAAGCCGACGTCACCGTGGCGGGCGGTGCCGAGAGCATGAGCCGCGCCACCTACGCCAACCTCACGCAGCGCTGGGGCTCGCGGATGGGCGACACCAAGCTCGTCGACATGATGGCCGGCGCGCTGACCGATCCGTTCGACACCATGCACATGGGCGTCACCGCCGAGAACGTCGCGGCGAAGTGCGAGATCCCCCGCGAGGAGCAGGACGCCTTCGCGGTGGAGAGCCATCGCCGCGCCACCGCCGCCCACGCGGCCGGCCACTTCAAGAGCCAGATCCTGCCGATCGAGCTCAAGACGAAGAAAGGCGTGGTGATGTTCGAGCACGACGAGCACGTGCGCGGCGATGCCACGCTCGAAGGCATGGCCAAGCTCAAGGCCGCGTTCCAGAAGGAGAACGGCACCGTCACGGCCGGCAATGCGTCGGGCATCAACGACGGCGCCGGGGCGCTGGTGCTCATGGACCGCGCCGCGGCCGAGGCGAAGGGCTTGAAGCCCATGGCGCGCCTCGTGGCCTACGGCCACGCCGGCATCGATCCGAAGATCATGGGGCTCGGCCCCGTATCCGCGGTCAAGCGGGCGCTCACCCGCGCGAAGCTCGATATCCGAGACCTCGACGTCATCGAGTCCAACGAGGCCTTCGCCGCCCAGGCGCTCGGGGTGTCCAAGCAGCTGGGGCTCGACGCCGCCAAGGTCAATCCCAACGGCGGCGCCGTGGCGCTCGGCCACCCGGTGGGCGCCACCGGCGCGATCCTCACGGTCAAGGCATTGTACGAATTACAACGCACCGGCGGCCGTTACGCGCTGGTAACGATGTGCATCGGCGGCGGCCAGGGCATCGCGGCGATCTTCGAGCGCCTGTAGCGCCTCTTCTGTCGGCAGCGGCGCCGGCGCTCGTCGGCCCGCTCCCGGCAATCGCCCGCGCGCGGTTGAACTTCGGGTGCGTCACCTCGATCTATTGCATCTTCTCCGCGCCCCCGTCCCTGCGACCGCGATGTACCCGTCTTTCGCTTCGTTCCGATCGTTCGTACACCCTGCCGCTGGCGACGCCGGCCGCCGGCAGCGGCTGGCCGCGGCACTGGCTGTCGCCTTCACGCTCCTCGCCGCGCCGGCGGCAGCTTTCGACTTCGACGACATCGCGAAGCGTGCGGCGCAGCTCGCCGAACGCCCGTACAAGGCGCCGAGCGTGGCGCTGCCCAAGACTCTGCAGAACCTCACCTACGACCAGTACCGCGACATCCGCTTCAAGCCCACGATGACGCTGTGGCGCAATGCCGGGATCCCCTTCGAGGTCCAGCTCTTCCACCCCGGCCTGTACTACGACCAGCCGGTGAAGATCTCCGAGATCGTGCGCGGCCAGCCGCGCGAGATCCGCTTCGATCCCGACTTCTTCGACTACGGGCAGAACAAGGTCGACAAGGCAGCCCTCAAGGGCCTGGCCTTCGCCGGCTTCCGCGTGCACTTCCCGATCAACAATCCCAAGTACAAGGACGAGGTGCTGGTCTTCCAGGGCGCGTCCTACTTCCGCGCGCTCGGCAAGGACCAGCGCTACGGCCTGTCCGCGCGCGGCCTCGCCGTCGACACGGCGCTGCCGTCGGGCGAGGAGTTCCCCCGCTTCGTGGAGTTCTGGCTCGAGCGGCCCGAGCCGGGCGCCAAGGACATCACCATCTACGCCCTGCTCGACTCCAAGCGCGTGACCGGAGCCTACCGCTTCGTCGTGGCGCCGGGCAGCGAAACCGTCACGCTCGTCAAGGCACGGCTGTTCTTGCGCGAAAACGTCACCAAGCTCGGCCTCGCGCCGCTCACGAGCATGTATTTCCACGGCGAGAACCAGGCGCCGGTGCTGCGCGACTACCGTCCGGAAGTGCACGACTCCGACCTCCTGCTTATCCAGTCCGGCACCGGCGAGTGGATCACGCGTCCGCTCGTCAATCCGCGGCGCCTGCTCGTGACGTCGTTCTCGCTCACCAATCCGGCGGGCTTCGGTCTCATGCAGCGCGACCGCTCGTTCGACAACTACCAGGACCTCGAGGCGCGCTACGAGATGCGTCCCAGCGCGTGGATCGAGCCGCGCGGCCAGTGGGGCGCGGGGCGCATCGAGCTCGTGCAGATTCCCACGCCCGACGAGACCAACGACAACGTCGTCGCTTTCTGGGTGCCTGACACTGCCCCGGTGCCGAAGAAGCCCTTCGACATCGAGTACCGCATCCGCTGGCAGAAGGACAACGAGGTGCGTCCGCCACTCGCCTACGTCGCGCAGACCCGCCGCGGGCACGGCTACTCGCGCCTGCCGGACCCGTCCGTGGGCTTCGTGATCGATTTCGAAGGACCCGCGCTGAAGAAGCTGGCAGCCGATGCGGACGTCGAGAGCGTGGTCACCGCCGACAGCAACGGCCAGATCATCGAGAGTCGCGCCTACCGCAACGACGTGACCGGCGGCTGGCGCCTGCGCCTGCGCGTGCGACCCATCGACGACAAGAAGCCGGTCGAGCTGCGCGCCTTCTTAAAGTCCGGCGCCAATGCGCTCTCCACGACGTGGAGCTACATCCTGCCGCCCGAATGACGTCGGGCGCCGCCTGGGTCGACGCCACCACGGCGCTCGGCGATACCGCACTGGGCTCGCTCGGCGCGCGCCTGCACGAGGCGCTCGGAAGCGCGGGCGCACGCGGTGCCGTGCGCACCGATGCCCGCGGGCGCTCGCGCCTTGTCACCACGCCCACGCTCGAGCGCAGCCCGATGGGCCCGCGGCCCTGGACGGACGGCGACGCCAACGACCTCGCGCCACCCGGCGGCCGGCGCCGCAAGCGGTGGTTCCACTTCGCCAACCGGCGCCGCCTGGTGCTGATCGCGCTGATCCTCGGCCTCACGTGGCTCGCCACCACGATGATGAGCGGCGTGCTTCCCTACCACGGCACGCGGCCGCTCGAGCTCGCCATCCTCGTGCTGTTCGCGGTCCTCTTCACCTGGGTCGCGCTCGGCTTCTTCACGGCACTCGCCGGTTTCGCGTTGCTCGCCACGGGACGCGACCGCTTCGCCATCTCCCGCACGGCAGCCAAGGATGCCCCCATCGGCGCGGAGGCGCGCACCGCCATCGTAATGCCGATCTGCAACGAGCACGTGCCGCGGGTCTTCGCCGGGTTGCGCGCGACCTACGAGTCGCTGGCGCGCACGGGCGACCTTGCGCACTTCGATTTCTTCGTGCTGTCCGATACCTCCGACGCGGACAATCGCGTGGCAGAAGTGGCGGCCTGGAACGACCTGTGTCACAAGGTGGACGGCTTCGGCCGCATCTTCTACCGCTGGCGCCGTCATCGCATCAAGCGCAAGAGCGGCAACATTGCCGATTTCTGCCGCCGCTGGGGACGCCGCTACCGCTATATGGTGATCCTCGACGCCGACAGCGTGATGAACGGCACCTGTCTTGCCACCCTCGTGCGCCTCGCCGAGGCCAATCCCGACGCCGGCATCATCCAGACCGCCCCGCGTGCCACCGGCCGCGAGACGATGTACGCCCGCATGCAGCAATTCGCCACCCGCATGTACGGCCCGCTCTTCACCGCCGGCCTGCACTACTGGCAGCTCGGCGAGTCGCACTACTGGGGCCACAACGCGATCATCCGCGTGGCACCCTTCATGCGCTACTGCCAGCTCGAGCGCCTGCCGGGCAGGGGCGCGCTCTCCGGCGAGATCCTCTCGCACGACTTCGTGGAGGCCGCGCTCATGCGGCGCGCGGGCTGGGGCGTGTGGATCTGCTACGACCTGCCCGGCAGCTACGAGGAGATGCCGCCCAATCTCCTGGACGAGCTCAAGCGCGACCGCCGCTGGTGCCAGGGCAATCTCATGAATGCGCGGCTGATGCTCACCAAGGGGCTGCATCCGGCGCACCGCGTGGTGTTCATGACCGGTGTCATGGCCTATCTGTCCGCGCCGCTGTGGTTCGCCTTCCTGGCGCTGTCCACCGCCCAGCTCGCAGTACACACGCTCGTGCTGCCCGAGTACTTCACGATGCCCTACCAGCTCTTCCCGGTATGGCCGGAATGGCGGCCGGACTGGGCGCTCGGTCTCGTCACGGGCACCGTCACGCTGCTCTTCCTGCCTAAGATCCTGTCGATATTTCTCGTCCGGAGCAGGCGCCTGCCGGGTTACGGCGGCGAGGCGCGGCTCATCGGCAGCGTGGCGCTCGAGATCGTGGTGGCGGCGCTGCTTGCACCGATCCGCATGCTCTTCCACTCGCGCTTCGTGGTGATGGCGCTCATGGGCTGGTCGGTGCAATGGAACTCGCCCCCGCGGGAGGACTCGCAGACCGGCTGGGGCGAGGCGATCCGCCGGCATGGCCTGCACACCGCCTTCGGCGTGGCATGGGCCGTGGGCGTGTACCTCCTCAATCCTGCGTTTCTGTGGTGGATCGCGCCCGTGGTTTTCGCACTGATCGCCTCGATTCCGCTGTCCGTGTACACGAGCCGCACGTCGCTCGGGCAGTGGCTGCGGGCGCGCCGCCTCTTCCTCATCCCGGAGGAGGCGAGCCCGCCGCCGGAGATCGAAGCCACCGCGCGCTACGTGCGCGAGACGCCCGAACCGCCGGGCTTCGCCGAGGCGGTCCGCGATCCGGTGCTTAATGCACTGGTGACGGGCATGAGCGTGGCCCGCTCGAGCCTGCCCGAGCCCGAGCGCGCGCTGCGGGCGCGTCTCGTGGAAAAGGCCGCCAGGGACGGCCCGCACGCTCTCACCAACGCGGAGCGCGCCAAGCTCCTCTCGGATCCGCGTGCGATGTCCGCGTTGCACCAGATCCTGGGCCTGGCAGCG
>CALFEY010000322.1 GCA_937958295.1 uncultured Pseudomonadota bacterium | reverse complement strand
GTCCACTTGAGCTCCGGCATGTGCTCGAAGTTCATGCCGTAGATGCCCGCCACCATCGTGGGGACGCCGATGATGGCGGCCCACGCCGCGAGCTTCTTGGTCACCTCGCTCTCCGACAGCGAGATCATGCCGAGGTTGACCTGGATCGCGGTGGTGAGCATTTCGCGGATGCCCTCGATCGACGAATGGATGCGGTGCAGGTGGTCGTACACATCGCGGAAGTACTCGTTCATGCCCGAGCAGATCTGCGGCACGCGGCCGCCGTACAGGCGTCCCGTGGCCTCCATGAGCGGATCGACCGCGTGCTTGAGGGTCATGAGTTTCTGCTTGAGGCCGTACAGGGCCTGGATGTTGCTGCGCGCGGCATTGCGCTCGAAGATCTGCGCTTCGATGGCTTCGAGCTCCGTCTCCAGCGCGTCGAGCACCGGGAAGTAGCGGTCGACCACGTTGTCCATCACGGCGTAGAACACATAGCCGGAGCCGTTCTTGAGGAGCTCCGGCTCGCGCTCGGTGCGGGCGCGCACGGCCGCGAAGCCCACGTGCGTGCGATGGCGCACGGTCAGCACGTAGTTGGGGCCTACGAAGACGTCCACCTCGCCCGTGACGAGCTCGTCGCGGCCGTCGTCCGCCTTCTCCCGCTCGAGCGTGTGCAGCACCGCGAACAGCGAGTCGCCGTATTCCTCGATCTTGGGCCGCTGGTGGCCATGCCGCGCGTCCTCCACGGCGAGCTCGTGCAGGCCGAACTCGCTCGCCATCTCGTCGAGCTCCTCGCGCGACGGCTCGAACAGCGCCACCCACACGAAGCAGTCGGGCCGGCTCACGTACTCGCTGATGTCCTCGACGGGAAGGTCGGCGAGCTTGCGGCCATTCTGGTAAGCGACGCAGCTGATCAGCATTCGGAAGCGGGCGGAGCGGAAAGTGGTCGCATCATAAGCGCGCTTCGCGCTTGCAACCAATGTCCACGCGCGGGTTCCGAGGTAAACCCGTGCGGCACAACCCGGCGCCCCCGCCGCCAGTTGCTATACTTCAAATGACTCGCAGTCATTTGCGAGTCCCGCTTCTCCTTCCAAAGCTTCCATGCCGTCATCAGCGACCGTCGCGGCGCCCGCGCCGGTGTCCCCTTCGCAACCGCGCGAGATCGTGCTGCTGCTCACCCTCGCCGGGATGCAGTTCACGAACATCCTCGACTTCATGATCCTCATGCCGCTGGCGCCCCAGCTCATGCGGATCTTCACGCTCGATCCCCAGCACTTCGGGCTCCTGGTGTCGGCCTACACCTTCGCCGCGGCGGCGAGCGGCTTCGTGGCCGCGTTCTTCATCGACCGCTTCGGCCGGCGCCGGGCGCTGCTGACGGTCTATACCGGGTTCATCGTGGCCACGGCGCTGTGCGGCGTCGCGCCCTCGTTCCATCTGCTGCTCGCCGCGCGCATCGTGGCCGGGATCTTCGGCGGCGTGATCGGCGCGCTCGTGTTCACGATCATTGCCGACGTGATTCCCTTCGCCCGGCGGGCGCGGGCCACGGCGTTCGTCTCGGCGGCGTTCTCCCTCGCGGCCGTGCTCGGCGTGCCGCTCGGCCTGTGGTTTGCCGCGCACTTCTCGTGGCGGATGCCGTTCCTCATCCTGGCCGGCGCCAGCGTGGTGGCGTGGGCGGTGGCATGGCGCACCGTGCCCGCGCTCGACGCGCATCTGGGCGGCGAGCGCCGACAGCCGGTGGCGCAGCTGCGCGCGATCTTCGGGGTGCCCAACCACTTGCGCGCATTCGGCTTCATGATCGTGCTGCTGTCGAGCGTGTTCCTCGTGATTCCCTTCATCGCGGCCTACAACGTGGCCAACGTGGGGGTCACCGAGACGGACCTTCCCTATATCTACTTCGCCGGCGGCCTCGCCACGCTCTTCACCGCGCCCCTCATCGGCTGGCTCGCCGACCGCTACGGCAAGAAGCGCGTCTTCACCGTCCTCGCGTTCGCCTCGCTGGTGCCCATCGTGGTGATGACGCACCTGCCGCCGCTGCCGCTGGCCATGGCCCTGGTGGTGAGCGTGATCTTCTTCATCTTCGTTCCGGGGCGATTCGGCCCGGCGATGGCGCTCGTGACGGGCAGCGTGGCGCCGCCGCTGCGGGGCAGCTTCATGAGCTTCAACGGCGCGATCCAGCAGCTCGGCGCGGGCGGTGCGTCGCTCGTTGCGGGGCTCCTGGTAGCGCGCGCCGCCGACGGCACGCTGCACGGCTTCGACCTGGCCGGCTGGTGCTCGGTGGCGGCCACGCTGATGGCGATCGTGCTGGCATGGCGCATCCGCGTGGTGCCCGACGGCAGCACGGCGCGCGAGTGAAAGCCGCTTGGCCGGTCAGGAATCGCGGTAACATTTTAGGCTTCGCCCTCCAACCGTTGCCAGCGCACACGCCGTGATCATCCCGTCGCTCCTCGACACCGACCTGTACAAGTTCACGATGATGCAGGTGGTGCAGCATCATTTCGCCGAGGCGCAGGTCGAGTACCGGTTCAAGTGCCGCAACGCGAACCTCGACCTTACGCCTTATGTCGCGGAGATCGAGCGGGAGATCCGCGCGCTGTGCGAGCTGCGCTTCACGCGCCAGGAGCTCGATTACCTGCGGCGGTGGCGGTTCTTCAAGAGTGATTTTGTCGACCTTCTTGGGCTCTTCCATCTCGACGAGCGCTTCATCAGGGTGGTCGTGCGCGAAGACTCGCCGCGCGAGATCGACATCACCATCAAAGGGCCATGGCTGCACACGATCCTCTTCGAGGTGCCGGTGCTCGCCATCGTGTCGGAGGTGTACTACCGCAACAACGTGCCGCAGCCCGATCTCGCCGAAGGCCGCCGCCGGCTCGCGGCCAAGATCGCCCAGGCCAACGCGGTCGAGTCGGCGGACTTTAGGATCGCCGACTACGGCACCCGGCGGCGGTTCTCCCGCGTGTGGCACGAGGAGGTGCTGCAGACGCTCAAGCGCGACATGCCCCAGCATTTCGTGGGGACGAGCAACGTGCGCTTCGCGATGGAGCAGGGGCTCACTCCCCTCGGCACCATGGCGCACGAATACCTCCAGGCGTGCCAGGCCGTGGGGCCGCGGCTGCGCGACTCGCAGTCCTTCGCCTTCAACATGTGGGCGCGCGAGTACCGCGGTGACCTCGGCATCGCGCTCTCCGACGTCGTGGGCCTCAATGCGTTCCTGCGCGACTTCGACCTCTTCTTCTGCAAGCTCTTCGATGGCGTGCGGCACGACTCCGGCGAGCCCTTCGAGTGGGGCGACAAGCTCATCGAGCACTACCAGCGCATGCGCATCGACCCGCGCACCAAGACGATGGTGTTCTCCGACGGCCTCAACGTGCCGCTCGCGATCCGCCTCTACGAGTACTTCAAGGGACGCGCCCAGACGTCCTTCGGCATCGGCACCAACCTGACCAACGATTTAGGCTACGAGCCGCTGCAGATCGTGATCAAGATGACCCGCTGCAATGGGCAGCCGGTGGCAAAGATCAGCGACGAGCCGTCCAAGACGATGGATTACGACCCCTCCTACGTCGCCTACCTGCGCGAGGTGTTCCAGGTGCCAGCCGTGGCCCCGCCCGCGAACGCGTCGCGCGCCGCCTGAAGCCGGGGCGTTCGGGCCCTGCCGCTCCTCGGCGCGCGCTTCCTTCACGCGGCGCCCCGGGAGTAGCATTGCCGCTATGGCCTCGAACCCCACCAGCCTCAAGCCTCCGCCGGGCGGGCGTCCCCCCGCCTCGCCGAGCCCGCCGCCGTCCGGGGGCCATGGCGTCACCCGGGTCCAGCGGCCCGCCGACAAGAGACTGCAGCTCGACGACATCCTGAAGCTCATGGCCGCGGATGGGCTCGTGAGCAGCGCCGACGCCGAGCACCTGTCTCGCTCGCGCACCCGGCAGTACGACCACCCGCTCGAGCTCATTGCCGCACAGAAGCTCAAGTCGGCCAAGCCGCCACACAAGGTGCTTACGCTCGAGTCCCTGGTCGAGTGGCTCGCCGGCAAGCTGAAGGTGCCCTACTACCACATCGATCCGCTCAAGATCGACCTGGGCGCCGTCACGCAGACGATGTCCAACGCCTACGCCGAGCGCTTCCGCATCCTGCCCGTGGCGGTGGACCGGCTCACGGTCACGGTGGCCACGGCCGAGCCGTTCGTGCGGGCATGGGCCGACGACCTCGGGGAGATGATCAAGCGGGAGGTGAGGTTCGTCTTCGCCAACCCGGCGGAGATCAAGCGCTACATCAGCGAGTTCTTCAACCTCGCGCGCTCGATGAAGCGCGCGCAGGAGAAGAGCAAGGGATCGCTCACGGTCAGCAACTTCGAGCAGCTCGTGGAGCTCGGGGCACACGGCCACCTCGATGCCAACGACCAGCACATCGTCCACATCGTCGACTGGCTGTGGCAATACGCGTTCGAGCAGCGGGCCTCGGACATCCACGTCGAGCCGCGGCGCG
>CALFEY010000321.1 GCA_937958295.1 uncultured Pseudomonadota bacterium | reverse complement strand
ATTCATCAGGTCCCAGCTCGAGTCCTGGCGCAGGGCGATGGACGCGAGACCGGCGAGGACGATCGCGGCGGCGAGGCCTGAGGCGGAGCGTACGGCGGGCGGCATGTGCCGCATTGTCCCCGAATTCGTCGGCGCAGGCCGCGCGGGGATACCCTGCGCTATGCTTGCAGCGCATCGTTTACCGTCGTCACGCCAATGCCGCTACGCGAGATCGCCCACCGCAAGCTGTCGGGCACGCGCGACCTTCTCCTCGACGTGTGGGACACGCTGGCGCGGCGGCGGCCGCCGCTCGTGCCGCCGCGTCGACTACGCTTCGTGGGCGACGGCGACTTCGCCGCCATCGGCCGCGAGTTCAGCGGCCACCTGCAGGCGCTGGCCGGGCTCACGCCGCGATCGCGGGTGCTCGATGCCGGCTGCGGCGTGGGCCGCCTCGCCATTCCGCTGCTGGACGTGCTCTCGTCCGAAGGCCGCTACGAGGGCTTCGACATCGTGCCGCGGGCGATCCGCTGGTGCGAGCGCGCGATCGCGCCGCGCCATCCGCACTTTCGCTTCACGCTTGCCGACCTCGGTAACGGCGCTTACCGCCGTGGCCACGCCGGCTCCGCCGCCACGTTCCGCTTCCCGTATCCGGAGGCGTCCTTCGACGTCGTGGTGGCCACCTCGCTCTTCACGCACCTCCTCCCCGCGGAGGCCTGCAACTACGTCGCGCAGATCGGCCGCGTGCTCGCGCCCGGCGGTCGCTGCCTCGTTACCTGGTTCGTGCGCAATGCGGAAGCGGACGCGCTGCTGCTCGAGGATCGCGCGGCGATTCCCTTCGCGCACGCCTACGGCGACTGCCTCGTGATGGACCGTGCGGTGCCCGCGGCCGCGATCGCGTATCCCCAGGCAGGTATCGAGGCGATGTATGCCCGCGCCGGGCTCACCGACGTCACATTGCATCCCGGCGCGTGGTGCGGCCGGGCGCGCTTCACCAGCGGACAGGACATCGTGATCGCCACGAAGCCCGGCGCCGCTGCCCACTCCAGGACAGGACCTTCGCCATGAACGAGATCGCGCTCGCGGGCTATCGCGCCCGTACCTTCGGCTATGCCGTGCACGACCGCGTGGCGACCATCACGCTCGATCGCCCCGACCGCAAGAACCCGCTCACCTTCGACTCCTACGCCGAGCTGCGCGACCTTTTCCGCGACATGGCCCATGCGAGCGACGTGAAGGCCGTGGTGTTCACCGGTGCGGGCGGCAACTTCTGCTCGGGCGGCGACGTGCACGAGATCATCGGCCCGCTGGTGGCCATGGACATGAGCGGCCTGCTTCGCTTCACTCGCATGACGGGCGACCTCGTGAAGGCCATGCGCGCGTGCCCGCAGCCGATCGTGGCCGCCATCGACGGGGTGTGCACCGGCGCGGGCGCGATGATCGCCTGCGCTTCCGACCTGCGCTTCGGCACCCCGCGCACCAAGCTCGCCTTCCTCTTCGTGCGCGTGGGGCTCGCCGGCGCGGACATGGGGGCCTGCACGCTCCTGCCGCGGCTCATCGGGCTGTCGCGCGCCGCCGATCTGCTCTACACCGGCCGGGTGGTGGGCGGCGAGGAAGGCGAGCGCTTCGGCTTCTACAACCGGCTGGTGGCGCCGGAGACGCTGTTGGCGGAAGCCAACGCGATGGCGCGCTCGCTCGCCGACGGACCGGCCTTTGGCCATGCGATGACCAAGACGATGCTGTGGCAGGAATGGAGCGCGGGCCTGGGCGAATGCATCGAAGCCGAGGCCCAGGCGCAGGCCATCTGCATGCAGACGAACGACTTCGAGCGCGCCTACCACGCCTTCGTGGCGAAGGAGAAGCCGCGCTTCGAGGGCAACTGACCGCGCGCCGTGCGCTACGGGCCGAGGGCCGCCTCGAGCTTGCGGCAGCGGGCGAGCAGGCCCGGGGCATCGATGCGCTTTACCCAATTTGCGAAGGCAGGCGTGGTGCCCGTCCAGCGCAACGATTCCACGTCGTCGAACAGCGGCGCGTCGTCGATGAGCGTGGCGAGCCTGCGGAAGAGCAGCGCCTGCTCGCGGCGCTCGCCCAGCACCTCGGGCGGCATCGCGGCGAGACTGCCGTATTTCGCGAGCATGCGCGCCGCCGACTTCGCACCGATGCCCGCGATGCCCGGATAACCGTCGGCGCTATCCCCCACGAGCGCGAGGTAGTCCGGGATCGCCGCGGGCGGCACGCCGAACTTGGCGATGACGCCGGCCTCGTCGACGATGGCCTGCGAGCGTCGGTTGGCCTGCACCACGCGATCGCCGCGCACGCACTGCGCCAGGTCCTTGTCCACCGTCCAGATCGCCACCTTGTCCACGCGCTGGTCGGCGGCGGCGAGCCGTGCCGCCGACGCGAGGGCGTCGTCGGCCTCGAGCTCGACCATGGGCCAGGTCACCACGCCCATCGCGCGTAGCGCGTCCTCCAACGGATGAAACTGCTTCCACAGCGCAGGCTCGATGCCTGCGCCGGTCTTGTAGCCCGCCCACAGGTCGTTACGGAACGACTCGATCACGTGGTCGGTGGCGATGCCAAGATGCGTGGCCCCCTGCTCCAGCATCTGCACCACCGTCTGCAGCACGCCCGTGAGCCCGCCGTAGGGCCGGTCTTCGCCCTTGGTGAAGCGGCGCAGGCCGTAGAAGTGGCGGAAGAGCTCGTAGGTGCCGTCGACGAGATGGACGATCATGGCGCGGTTGCCGCGATGTCGTGATCGCGGGCGGCCACCGCCGCGAGCGTATCGCCCACCGGCGCTTCCAGCTTCAGCGCGAAGAACGCATCCGCGCGCGTGCGGCCCAGGTTCACGGCCGCGATCGGCTGACCGGCCTCCGCCGCGGCCTGCACGAAGCGGAAGCCCGAGTACACCATGAGCGACGAGCCCGCCACGAGCACCGCGTCGGCGGCGCGCAGCGCGTCGAAAGCGGCGGCCACGCGGTCGCGCGGCACGCTCTCGCCGAAGAACACGACATCGGGCTTGACGATGCCGCCGCAGGCACGGCAGGCCGGCACGTCGAAGGACGAGAAAT
>CALFEY010000320.1 GCA_937958295.1 uncultured Pseudomonadota bacterium | reverse complement strand
TCACGCGCCGGGACTTCGTTAGGCAATCAGCCGCCGCGGCCGCGGCGGCCGTGGCAGGCGTTCCGCTGCCGGGCGGAGCGCAGGGCATCGTCCAGGATGCCTCGCTCACGCGCATGAAGTGGTCGAAGGCGCCGTGCCGCTTCTGTGGCACCGGCTGCGGGGTGAACGTGGCGGTCAAGGACGGCCGGGTGGTGGCCACCCACGGGGATATCAACAGCGAGGTGAACCGTGGCCTGAACTGCGTGAAGGGTTACTTCCTTTCCAAGATCATGTACGGCGAGGACCGCCTCACCACGCCGCTCCTGCGCATGAAGGACGGCAAATACGACAAGAACGGCGAGTTCGCGCCGGTGTCGTGGGACCGCGCCTTCGACGAGATGGCCGTGCAGTGGAAGCGCGTGCTGAAGGAGAAGGGACCCACGGCGGTGGGCATGTTCGGGTCCGGCCAGTGGACCGTGTTCGAAGGCTACGCCGCGTTGAAGCTCATGAAGGCCGGCTTCCGCAGCAACAACCTCGACCCGAATGCGCGCCATTGCATGGCTTCGGCGGTCGTGGGCTTCATGCGTACCTTCGGTGCCGACGAGCCCATGGGCTGCTACGACGACATCGAACAGGCCGATGCCTTCGTCCTCTGGGGCTCGAACATGGCCGAGATGCACCCGATCCTGTGGACGCGCGTCACCGATCGTCGCTTGTCCGCGCCCGGCACGCGCGTGGCGGTGCTCTCCGTCTTCGAGCACCGCAGCTTCGAGCTCGCGGACGTCCCCATCATCTTCAAGCCGCAGTCGGATCTCGCGATCCTCAATTACATCGCCAACGCGATCATCAAGTCGGGGCGCGTGAACAAGGACTTCGTCGGCAAGCACGTGAATTTCAAGCTCGGCAACGACGATATCGGTTATGGCCTGCGTCCGGAGGATCCGCGGCAGAAGAGCGCGAAGAACGCCGCCGACGCCGGCGGTGGCAAGGCGATGACGTTCGACGAGTTCGCGAAGTACGTGTCGAAATACGACGCGGAGTACACGACCAAGATCTCCGGCGTGGGCAAGGCCCAGCTCGACAAGCTCGTGGAGATCTACGCCGATCCCAAGGTCAAGGTCATGTCCTTCTGGACCATGGGCTTCAACCAGCACACGCGCGGCGTGTGGTGCAACAACCTGGTCTACAACCTCCACCTCCTCACCGGCAAGATCTCCACCCCCGGCAACAGCCCGTTCTCGCTCACCGGACAGCCCTCGGCATGCGGCACCGCGCGTGAGGTGGGCACGTTCTCGCATCGCCTGCCCGCCGACATGGTCGTGACCAATCCCAAGCATCGCGCGGAGGCCGAGCGCATCTGGAAGCTGCCCGAGGGCACGATCCCCGACAAGCCGGGCTTCCACGCCGTGCTGCAGAACCGGATGCTCAAGGATGGCAAGCTCAATGCCTACTGGGTGCAGGTCAACAACAACATCCAGGCGGGCGCCAACCTCATGCAGGAGGGGCTGCCCGGCTACCGCAATCCTGCCAACTTCATCGTGGTGTCGGATGCCTATCCGACCGTCACCACGCTCATGGCCGACCTCGTGCTGCCGTCGGCGATGTGGGTCGAGAAGGAAGGGGCGTACGGCAACGCCGAGCGGCGCACGCAGTTCTGGCACCAGCTCGTGGATGCCCCCGGCGAGTCGCGCTCGGACCTGTGGCAGCTCGTAGAGTTCTCCAAGCGCTTCAAGATCGAGGAGGTGTGGCCGGAGGAGCTCATCGCCAAGATGCCGGCGGTGCGCGGCAAGACGCTCTATGACGTGCTCTACCGCAACGGCAACGTCGACAAGTTCCCGCTGGCGCAGGCCGATCCCGAATACGCCAACGCGGAAGGCAAGGCCTTCGGCTTCTACCTGCAGAAGGGCCTGTTCGAGGAGTACGCGGCCTTCGGCCGCGGTCACGGCCACGACCTCGCGCCTTTCGACATGTACCACGAAGCCCGCGGGCTGCGCTGGCCCGTGGTGGACGGCAAGGAGACGCGCTGGCGCTATCGCGAGGGGAGCGATCCCTACGTGAAGGCCGGCACCGGCTTCCAGTTCTACGGCAATCCCGATGGCCGTGCCGTGATCTGGGCGCTGCCCTACGAGCCCGCGGCGGAGTCGCCGGACAAGGACTACCCGTTCTGGCTGTCCACCGGGCGGGTGCTCGAGCACTGGCACTCCGGCTCGATGACGCGCCGCGTGCCGGAGCTCTATCGCGCCTTCCCCAATGCCGTGGTGTACCTGCATCCCGACGACGCGAAGGCCCTGGGGGTGCGCCGGGGAAGCGAAGTGAAGCTTGTGTCGCGCCGCGGCGAGATGCGCTCGCGCGTGGAAACGCGCGGCCGCAACCGTCCGCCGCGCGGGCTCGTGTTCGTGCCGTGGTTCGATGCCTCGCAGCTCATCAACAAGGTCACGCTCGACGCCACCGATCCGCTGTCGTTCCAGACCGACTTCAAGAAGTGCGCCTGTCGCATCGAGAAAGTGGGGGACGCCTGATGCGCATCATCGCCGCGTTGCTCGTGGTCGCCGGCCTGGCGTCCGCCCCGGTGCTCGCGCAGTCGGGCACCGTCGATGCCCTGCGCGGGCGCACCCCCGTGGCCGACGAGTCGCGACCGCCGCCGCTTGGCAATCCCGAGAACAAGGACGTGCGCCGCGAGCGAGCGTATTCGATGCAGCCGCCCACGATCCCGCACAAGATCGACAACTACCAGGTCGACCTCAACGTCAATGCCTGCCTCGGCTGTCACAGTCGCGGCCGCGCGCCGGTCACGCAGGCGGTGGCGGTGAGCGTCAGCCATTACATGGATCGCGACGGCAACTTCCTGGCGGAGATCTCGCCCCGGCGCTACTTCTGCGAGCAGTGCCACGTCACGCAGGTGGACGCCAAGCCCCTCGTGGGCAATGCCTTTCTCGATGTGGACGAGGTGCTGAAGCGCGCGCCACCGCCCGCCCGAACCGCCGCCAAGCCGGCGTCCCACCCCTAGAGCGCGGCGCGACGGTCCCCGCCATGCGCTCGCTACTCGACCTCGCCCGCCGGTACTGGGCCACCATCTCGCGGCCCAGCCGCTATTTCAGTCTCGGCTTTCTCGTGATCGGCGGCTTCGTGGCCGGCGTGATTTTCTGGGGCGCCTTCAATACCGGCATGGAGCTCACCAACACCGAGGCCTTTTGCACCGGGTGCCACGAGATGCGCGACAACGTGTTCGTCGAGCTGCGCAGCACCATCCACTACACCAATCGCAGCGGGGTGCGCGCCGTCTGCCCCGATTGCCACGTGCCGCACAACTGGACGGACAAGGTCGCCCGCAAGATGCAGGCCTCCAAGGAGGTCTGGGGCAAGGTGTTCGGCACCATCGACACCCGGGAGAAATTCCTCGATCACCGTCTCGAGCTCGCTCGGCACGAATGGGCGCGGATGAAGGCCAACAATTCGCTCGAGTGCCGCAATTGCCACGGGTCCGACTACATGGACCTCACCCGGCAGAGCCCGCGGGCGGCGGACATGCACTCGCGCTTCCTCCTCACGGGCGAGCGCACCTGCATCGATTGCCACAAGGGGATCGCCCACCGCCTGCCGGACATGGGAACGGCACTGCGCTCGCCCTGACCTGCGGGCGGACCCGGCTGGCGGACCCGCGCGGGCGTGCCGGCGTCCCATCACACGATTTGATGGAGAGCGTTGATTCGATAGATTTTAGTGGGCGCCCTCCGTTCAATCCCCGGGGTCTTCGCGGTGGAGACGCTAAACTACGGGGGTGTACGCCACCGTCGTGACCACGCTCAACGAGTTCCTGGCGTCGTCCCCCCTTCGCCACCTCGACTTCCGGCGGTTCTACTTCGCGTCCATTGCCGTGGCGATGGGCTACACGATGCAGGCCACGATGGCCGCGTGGCTCATGGCCACCATGACGCCATCGGCGCTCATGGTGGCGCTCGTGCAGACCGCCAGCACCGCCCCCGCCATCATCTTCGGTCTCGTGGCAGGCGCGCTGTCCGACATCGTGGAGCGGCGCTGGGTGATCCTGTCCACCCAGCTCCTCTTCCTGGGCGGCACCGCGGTGCTCGCGCTCGCCACGCTCCTGGACGTGATGGCGCCGTGGGCGCTCCTGTTCCTCACGTTCGTGATCGGCGTCGCGTTTACGTTCTACATGCCCGCGCAGCAGGCGAGCATCAACGAGCTCGTCCAGCGGCCGGAGGTGCCCAAGGCCGTGGCGCTCGGGGCGGTGGCGATGAACGTGTCGCGCGCCATCGGCCCCGCGATGGCCGGCCTGCTCATGGCCTCCATCGGCGCGGGCAGCGCATTCCTGGCGAGCTCGCTCCTCTTCATCGGCATGATCTTCGTGGTGCGCGGCTGGCAGCGCCAGCCGCCGGTGCTGCCGGGCATTCCGGAAACCCTGGTGGCCGGCATCGGCAGCGGGATCCGCTTCGCGCGCCATTCGGGGCCGATGCGCGCGATCCTGCTGCGCAACCTCATCTTTTCGCTGTGCGCCGCCTCGATGTGGGCGCTGTTGCCGGTGATCGCGCGCGACCAGCTGGGCCTCGGCGCCGGCGGCTTCGGGCTCCTCTTCGGCAGCTTCGGGGCGGGGGCGGTCACGTCCGCGCTCGCCATTCCCTCGCTGCTGCGCAAGCACTCCCTGCATCGCATCGTGCTGGCGTCGTCGCTGCTGTGGATCATTGCCACGACCCTCATGGCCTCCACGTCGTGGACCGTCCTCGCGGTGCTGGCCGCATTCGGGGCCGGGGCCTCGTGGGTCGGGGTATTCGCCAGCCTGTCGGCGGGCACGCAGAGCGCGGCGCCGGCATGGGTGCGGGCGCGCGCCGTGGCGATGACCTTCGTGACCGTGCAGACGAGCCTTGCCGTGGGCAGCATCGTGTGGGGTGTGCTCGCCTCCTGGCAGGGCATCCGCATCGCGCTCCTGGGATCCGCGGTGCTTTTCCTCGTGCTGCTCGGAATCCTGCGCAACGTGCGCGTCCGCCTTGGCGGCGACAAGGACGTGCTCCCCGGCGACCAGCTCCCCGCCCTGGAGATGGACCACGAGCCGCAGCCTGACGACGGCCCCGTGTTGATCCAGATCGAGTACCGCGTGAACGAGGAGCACCGCGACGCCTTCCTGCACGCGATCCGCCTGGTAGGCCCCGTGCGGCGGCGCAACGGTGCGACGAGCTGGCGCGTGTTCCGCGACCTGGCCGAGGAAGGGCTGTTTGTGGAGCGCTACATCCTCGACTCGTGGGCCGAGTACGTGCGCTTGCGCTCGCGCATGACGGTGGCGGACCGGCAGGTCACCGAAGCGGTGGGCAAGCACCAGCGCATGGACGTGCCCATTCGCGTATCGCGCTTCCTCGGCGTGACGCTACCCGAGGGCCGGCGGCAAGTTCAGGTCCCCGTGCCGCCCGCGTCGATTTAGGCGGCGCGGCGGCGCGAACTCGCACGCGGGATAATGCCGCTCCCGCGCCCGTAGCGCGCCACAGGAAGTGCCGTGAGCCGAGTCTTCAACTTCAGTGCCGGTCCCGCCGCGTTGCCCGAATCGGTGCTGCGCCAGGCCGCTGGCGAGATGCTCGACTGGCACGGCACCGGCATGGGCGTGATGGAGATGAGCCATCGCGGCAAGGAGTTCATCTCCATTGCCGACAAGGCGGAAGCCGACCTGCGCACCCTGCTGGACATCCCCGCCGACTACGCGGTGCTGTTCCTGCAGGGCGGGGCCATCGGCGAGAACGCGATCGTGCCCATGAACCTCTTCGGCGGCGGGCCCGTGGCCGATTACGTGATCACGGGCGCTTGGTCGAGGCGCTCGATCGGCGAAGCGGCCAAGTACGGCCGCGTGCACGTGGCTGCTTCGTCGGAGGCGGACGGCTTTGCCTCGATCCCGGAACGCGCGACGTGGCAGCTCACCCCGGGCGCGGCCTTCGTGCACGTGTGCACCAACGAGACCATCGGCGGCGTGGAATATCACTGGACGCCCGACGTCGGCGAGGTCCCGCTCGTGGCCGACATGTCGTCGCATATCCTCTCGCGTCCCGTGGACGTGGCACGCTACGGCGTGATCTACGGCGGCGCGCAGAAGAACATCGGTCCCGCCGGCCTCACGCTCGTGATCGTGCGCCGCGACCTGCTTGACCGCGCGCTGCCCATCACGCCTTCGGCCTTCCACTGGAAGGAGCAGGCTGCGGCCGATTCCATGGTGAATACCCCGCCCACCTACGCGATCTATATCGCCGGCCTGGTATTCGAGTGGATCGCCGCGCAAGGCGGTGTGGCTGCCATCGAGAAGCGCAACATCGCCAAGGCCGCGCTGCTCTACGACTACCTCGACAGCTCAGGCTTCTACACCACCCCCGTGCGGCGGCAGGATCGCTCCCGCATGAACGTCCCCTTCCACTTGCCCGACAAGGCGCTCGATGCGCCGTTCCTGGAGGGCGCCCGCGAGCGCGGCATGGTGCAGCTCAAGGGCCATCGGCTGGTCGGGGGCATGCGGGCGTCGATCTACAATGCAATGCCCATCGAGGGCGTGCAGGCCCTCGTGAACTGGATGCGTGAATTCGAACGGAGAAATGGATGATGACCACAAAACCCCTGGCGGCACTCGCAGCGATTGTCACCCTGGCGCTGCCGTCGGCCGCTTACGCAGGGCAGGCGCAGATCGAAACCACCGTGAACGGCCAGCCCAACGTCTCGATCAGCAAGTCGGGCTCGTCGTTTGGCGTGTCGGAATCGAAGACGGTGAACGGCGTGGGCGCGATCGTGTCCGCCTACGTGCTCACCACCGGCGAGGTGCGCAGCGCTGTCCAGCTCCTGGGCAATTTTCCGGCCACGGGCCGGGCCACGGTGGTGGCCAATCCCACCTGGCAACTGGTGCCGCCGGCTGGCGCGGCGTTCGCGGGCGGCAAGCTCATTGTCTACGCCGGCCTGGCGGCCGAGATCGCCGGCACGGCCACGATCGACCTCACGCTGCAGGTGGATGCCTCCACGCCGCAATGGGCCGCGATCGGCAGCAACTCGCGCCAGGTGGTGAACCAGCCCGGTCCCGAGCAGGTGGAGTTCGACGTCGTGGTGCCGCTTCCGGCCACGCTCGATCCCGCCCGCGCCATCACGATCGAGCCCACGCTCACGCTCCTCACCACCAACAGCATGCCGGCCAACAGCGGCACGGCGCTGGTGCGGGTGGACTCCGGCAAGGTCGTCGCCTTCACGGTGCTGAACGCCGCCGGCGCGCAAGTGCCGGGCTTCACGCTCGCCTCAGGGGGTGGACGCTTCATCCCCGAGCGCGCGCCGCCGCCGCCATCCACGGCGCGTGCCGTCGAGTACTACAACCCGGGCCTCGCGCACTACTTCATCACCGCAAGCGCCGACGAGATCGCCAAGCTCGACTCGGGCGTGTTCAAGGGATGGCAGCGCACCGGGGAGTCGTTCAGCGTGTATCCGGCGGCGGCGGACGGCCGCGTGGCGGTGTGCCGCTTCTTCTCCACGGCGTTCGGTGACAAGAGCTCGCACTTCTACGCACCGCGCGGCCTCGGCTGCGAGCCGGTGCTCGAGAACGCCTCGTGGGTCTTCGAAGGCGACGTCTTTTACACCTACCTGCCCGACGGCGCGGGCACGTGTCCGGATGCCAACCTGCCCGTGTACCGGCTTTACAACAATGGCCAGGGCGGGGCGCCGAACCATCGCTTCACCACGAGCGAAGCGGTGCGCAACCAGATGATCGCCGACGGCTGGGTGCCCGAAGGCACCGGCATCGGCGTGGGGATGTGCTCGCCCCAGTAGATGCGTCGGTCCGGCGGTTGCCAGGGGCTCGCCACGCCGACCGACTCGCTGCGCTATCGTGCGGCGGGTGCGGCGGTGGGAGCCTGCGTGTACATGTTGGACACGCGGGCGCCGATGGGCAAGCAGCCGCCCATGAGCGCTACGAGGCCTAGCACCAGCGTGGCGCGGGCGAGTGATTTGGTGAAGGTGTTCACGGCTCGTAGCCTACTCCAAAAGCACGCGCGGGCGTTAGCGTTGCGGGAGCGGCCGCTGGTGTAACCTCTTTCGACCCGGCGCCCGTGCGGGCGCCGGCGACCATTCCAACAAGGAGTCACCCCATGTCTCTACTCAGTTTCGTGAAGGAAGCCGGCGAGAAGCTCTTCGGCCGCGGCCAGGCGCAGGCGGCGATGACCGAGGTCAAGGCCGATCCCTCCAACGAAGCGAAGGTCAAGGCGGCCAACGATGCGGCTGCCGACGCCATTTTGGAGTACATCAAGACGCAGAACCTGTCCGTGACGGGCCTCACCGTGACCTTCGACGGCGCCGCTGCCACGGCATCGGTGTTCGGTGTCGCCGCAGACCAGGCGACGAAGGAAAAGGCCGCCCTGTGCGCGGGCAACGTCGCGGGCGTGGTGGCGGTGAACAACATGATGTCGGTGGACAAGAGCGCGCCGGAGGCCAAGTTCTACACCGTGGTGTCGGGCGACAACCTGTCCAAGATCTCCAAGGCGCACTACGGCGATCCTAACAAGTACATGGTGATCTTCGACGCCAACAAGCCCATGCTCACGCACCCGGACAAGATCTACCCGGGTCAGGTGCTGCGCATTCCGCCGCTGCCGTGAGTGCTGCATGCGCTGCGCGCGCCCCCACCTGGGGGCGCGGTCCCGACGACGACGAGATCCCCATCGGCGAGCCTGACGACGGCGACTGGGAAGACGCGGACGACGACGAGGAAGACGACGACGAGGAGCCGCTGCAGGTGCGCCGACGCGCCGACGATCACGTGCGCGCCTAGCGCAACGAGTCCCGGGCGTCAGGCGACCGCGGCGCGCCGCTGCACGCGCCGCGCGACGCGGAGCAGAAGGTGATAGGTCGCGAGCGCCGCGAGCACCACGGCCATGATGCATACCGAGTAGGCCGCGGCCTGGTTCTGGTTGCCCGAGTCGTCGAGGAGCAACACGGACACCGCGGCCACCTGGGTAGCGGGCGTGACGATGAACACGAGCGCCGACAGCGTGACCATGCTGCGCATGAAGAAGAACACGCCGATGCTCGCGATGGCCGGCGCGACCATCGGCAATGTCACCGTGCGCAACGTGCGCAGCACGCCCGCCCCGAGGGACGTGGCGGCCTCGTCGAACACCTTGCTCACCTGACCCAACCCTGTGGCGGCCACGAGGTAGCCCTGCGCGTGGTAGTGATACACCGTGCATAGCGCAAGGATGGTGACGGTGCCGTAGAGCACCTCCAGGGGATTGCCCGGCGCATTGAAGATGAGCACGTAGCCCAAGCCCAGCACCATGCCGGGAATCGCTGCGGGCAGGATGGAGAGAAAGTAGAGGCCGCGCGCGAGCGTGGGCGGCACGCGGCGCGCAGTGCAGGCCGCGGCCACCGTCACCACCACGCCGATGGCCGCGGCGGCGAGCGACATCCCGATGCTCGTCCACAGCGGCGCGATGCCCTGCTGCACCTCGAAGCGATAGTGGCGCAGGCTCATGTGCATGTTGTAGGGCCACAGCGTGACGAAGCTCGCTACCACCACCACGGCAATCACCAGCACCAGCGCACCGCCGACCGCGCTGCAGTAGGCGAGTGCGAGCCGATCGCGCAGGGGCTCGGGATGGAGGTCGAGCGGCCGCGCCTGCGCGGTGATGGTGGCCTGCGAGGCACCGACGATCCAGCGCTCGGCGATCACCGCCACCGCGGCGGGCGCGAGCAAGACCACGCCGATCACGGCGCCCATGGCAAGGTTGGCCTGGCCCGACACTTGGTTGTAGATCTCGGTGGCGAGCACGCCGTAGTCGCCGCCGATCACCATGGGATTGCCGAAGTCGGTGATTACGATGGTGAACACCACGAAGGAGGCCGACAACAGACCGTAGCGGGTGGACGGTAGCGTGATCGTGCGGAACATGCGCGCGCGGCTCGCCCCGAGGGTGCGCGCCGCCTCGTATAGGCGGGCGTCTGCTGCCGCCAGCGCGGCGCTCAGGATGAGGTACGCATGCGGCAGGCTGTAGAAGACGTCGGCGATCACGATGCCCCAGAAGCCGTAGGGATCGAGGCCGAGATCGAGCGTGCGGTTGACGATGCCGTTGCGTCCGAACAGGAAGAGGAGGCCCAGCGCCTGCACGAGCGACGGCGCGAGCAGCGGCAGCAGCATGACCGCGCCGAACACCGCCTTGCCGCGCATGCACGTGCGCCGCATCGCGAACGCGAAGCCATAAGCCAGCACCACCGTGATCGCCGTGGTCGTGGCGGCCACAGTCAAGGTGTTGCCGAGGATGCGGCCGAACTTGGGGCTGCCGAAGTAGCGCGTGTAGTTGCCGAAGCCCAGGCCTTCGGGCGTGTGGAGGCTCTGCGCGAGGATCGCCCCGAGCGGCACCAACACGAACGCGCCGAGCAGCAGTGTGACGGTCACGAAGGCCACCGCCACGACGAGGCGGTCGGCGTCGCGGGCGACGGGCGCCGCGGCGCCCGTCGTGCCGAGTGCGCTCACGACGGATCGGCGAGCCGATGCACCGCGGTGGCCGGCACGTGGACCGATACCACCGCCCCCGCGGGCAGGTCGGTGCGTCGTCCGCGGAGCTCGGCGACGAGGCG
>CALFEY010000319.1 GCA_937958295.1 uncultured Pseudomonadota bacterium | reverse complement strand
CGCCCTCGCCCGCGGCGCCGTTGCCCGCCGCCGCACCCGCCGGCGGAGGCGCTCCGTCAGCAGTCGCGGCCGGCCAGGACGAGGAGCGCACGCGCATCGTGCGCAGCCTCGTCGCCGAGAACGCCGACCTGCGCCGCGCCCTGGCCGACGCCGCGGCGGACCGGGCCGGACTCGCCGGCCTCGCGGAGGAGCGCCGGCAGCTCTTCGCGCAGCTTGCCGCGGCGCGCGCCGAGACCGCGCGCTATCGCACCCTCGTGATCGATCTGGAGAACAACGCGCCGCCGCCCCTGCTCGACGGCCCGAGCTCGCCCGACGACCTCAAGCTCATCGTGGGCATCGGCCCCGTGCTCGAGCGCATGCTGCAGCAGCTCGGCATCACCACCTATCGCCAGATCGCCCGCTGGAGCGAGCGCGACATCGTCGAATACGATGCGCGTCTGGCCGAGTTCCCCGGCCGCATCCGCCGCGACGCCTGGGTCACGCAGGCTCGCGCCCTCCACCAATCGAAGTACGGCGAAGCCCTGCCGCCCCGCGACCGCTGATGGCCTCGCGGCATCCGCTCGCGCACGCGTTCGTGCCGATCGCGATACTCGCGCTCGTGTGGGGGATCAACTGGCCGATCCTCAAGATCGGCGTGTCGGAGATCGCGCCGCTCACGTTCCGCGCGTTCACGCTGCCGTTCGCCGCCGTCGGCATGCTGCTCGTGGCGCGCGCGAGTGGCGACCCGATCGGCGTTCCCAGCGGATGGTGGTGGCGCGTGGTGGTGCTCTCGTTCTTCAACATCGCCGGCTGGAACGCCGTGGTGCTCTTCGGCGTGCAGCAACTGCCGGCGGGGCGCAGCGCGATCCTCGCCTACACCATGCCCATCTGGGCCACGCTCATCGCGATGAGCGTGCTGCACGAGCCATTGAACCGCCGCAAGATCGTGGGGCTCCTGCTCGGCATGTCGGGGATGATCGTGCTGTTGGGCGAGGATATCCGGCACGTGCGCTCCACGCCCGTGGGGGCGCTTCTCATCCTGTTCGCGGCGATGCTGTGGGCGGTGGGGACGGTGCTGCTGCGCAAGTGGAAGCCGCCCATCGCGCAGAACACGCTCTCGGGGTGGATGATGCTCATCGGCTGGGCGCCGCTCGCGATCGCCGCGCCCTTCTTCGAGACCCACCCGGCGTCGTATCTCCTGCATCTGTCGGCCGGCGCGTGGTTCGCGATCCTCTACAACATCTTTCTCGCGGGAACCGTGGCGCACTGGGCCTGGTTCCGCCTCGCGCGCACGCTGCCGGTGGCGATTTCGTCGCTCACGTCGTTGCCCGTGCCCGTGGTGGGCGTGATCGCCGGCATGATCGTGCTCGGCGAGCGCCCCGGCGTGGCCGAGTTCGTGGCCTTAGGCCTGGTGCTGGCCTCGCTCGTGGCGGTGCTGTTCCAGCGCTCCGGGGAGCCCAAGCGCATGGAGCCGGAGTGAGGCCGTCCCGCTAGGACAGCTCGGGGATGAGCGTCAGGACCTTGCCGGTGCTGAACCAGGCGTCGAGGTTGGCCTTGCACAGGTCGCCCATCGCCTTGCGCGTCTGCGCGGTGGCGCTGCCCACGTGCGGGAGCAGCACCACGTTGTCGAGGGCCATGAGCGGCGCGGGCACATTGGGCTCGTCGACGAACACGTCGAGGCCCGCGCCCTTCAGCGTGCCGGACTGCAAGGCGGCAATGAGCGCCGTCTCGTCCACCACGGACCCGCGCGCGATGTTGATGAGCGTGCCCTTCTTGCCGAGCGCGGCGAGCACGCGCGCGTCGACGAGGTTCTTCGTGGCCGCGCCGCCCGGGCTCGCCACCACGAGGAAGTCCGACTCGGCCGCGAGCGTCGCGAGGTCGGGCACGTAGCGGTATGGCACGTCCTGCTTGTTGCGCCCGGTGTACGACACTTCCATGCCGAGCGCCTGCACGCGTTGCGCGATGGCCTTGCCGATGCGCCCGAGCCCCAGGATGCCGACCTTCTGGCCGCCGAGCTTGGTGGTGAGCTCAGGCCCCTGCTGCGGCCACTTGCCCGCGTGCAGGAAGCGATTGAGACGCACGAATCCGCGCCCGGTCATGAGGATGAGACCGAGCGCGACGTCGGCGACGTCGTCGGTGAGCACGTCGGGCGTGTTGGTGACCTTGATTCCGCGCTTGCGGCAGTAGTCCACCGGCACGCCGTCGTAGCCCACGCCGAATACCGAGATGAGCTCGAGCTTGGGCAACGCCTCGAGAAGCTCCGGCGTGGTGGCGCTGTGTCCGCCCTGCACGAGGGCGCGGATGCGCCCGCCCTCCGCCGCAAGCAGCCCCGGCTTGTGGCTTGACGCGTAGTAGTCGTGGCAGTGGTAGTCGGCCTTGAGTGGCTCGGACAGGAAGGGCGGCAGCGCCGCGGTGACGAGGATGTCGGGTTGGGGCATGGCGGAAGGATCAGGCCAGGGGAGCGACGGGATGTCGCGTGAACCATTCTAGCAACCCGGCCACGAGTCCGGCGTCGCCCGGGCCGGTGACGATCGTCTGCAAGCCGAGCCCGCGAGCGTGCGCGGCGATATTGGGATGCGGCACGAAGGCGGGCGCGCGAACGAGCGCTGCCCGCGCCGGCGCGGGTAGCGCGGCGCACAGG
>CALFEY010000318.1 GCA_937958295.1 uncultured Pseudomonadota bacterium | reverse complement strand
CGAGGTGAGCGTGAGTCCGCGTGGGGTACGCGTTGCCGTCACGCCTACGTACTCCGGCTGCCCCGCCACCGAGCTCATCGGGACCATGATCCGCGAGCGCCTGCAAGCCCTCGGCGTGCGGGAGGTCGAGCTCGTCACGCGGCTCGCGCCGGCGTGGACCACCGACTGGATGGCACCGGAGGGCAAGCGCAAGCTCGCCGCCTTTGGCATCGCACCGCCGCACGCGGGCGCGGCTCGCATCGACGTTCGGGGGGTGAGCCCGCTGCGGCGCGCGGGCGTGGTGGTGCCCTGTCCGCGCTGCGCCTCGCCGCGCACCTCGCTGCTGTCGCAGTTCGGGTCCACGGCCTGCAAGGCGCAGTACCGCTGCGATGCCTGCCGCGAGCCCTTCGACTACTTCAAGCCGCACTAGCACGGCCAAGAGCCCCGACCCGTGAGCAAATTCCATCCGCTGCCCGTCGCGCGCGTGGAGCGCGAGACACGCGACGCCGTGGCCATCACCTTCGCCGTGCCCCCCGCGCTGCGCGACACGTTCCGCTACGTGCAGGGGCAGCACCTCACGCTGCGGGCGATCA
Source organism: uncultured Pseudomonadota bacterium (assembly GCA_937958295.1). Lineage (GTDB taxonomy): Bacteria > Pseudomonadota > Gammaproteobacteria > Burkholderiales > Casimicrobiaceae > VBCG01. The sequence goes on along the minus strand of CALFEY010000318.1, from coordinate 8,353 downwards.
TCGGCAACACCGATGTCCGCCGCTCGTATTCGATCTGCTCTGCCGTGCAGGACGATACGCTGCGCATCGCGGTCAAGCGCAGTCCCGGCGGGGCGTTCTCGACCTGGGCCAACGACGCGCTCAAAGCCGGCGACGTGATCGACGTCATGCCGCCGATGGGGCACTTCAACGTCCCGCTCGACGCGCAGTCCGCCCGCCACTACCTCGGCTTTGCCGCGGGCAGCGGGATAACGCCGCTGCTGTCGCTCGTGAAGACGACGCTCGCCGCCGAGCCGCGCAGCCGCTTCACGCTGATCTACGGCAATCGCGCCTCGGGCACCGTCATGTTCAAGGAGGCGCTCGCGGCGCTCAAGGACCGCTACATGGGACGGCTCAACCTCGTGCACGTGCTCTCGCGCGAGGCGCAGGACATCGAGCTCCTGCATGGCCGCATCGACCGCCCGCGGGCCGAGGCGCTGCTCGACCGCTGGGTGCCCCTCGCCGACATCGAGGCCGCGTTCATCTGCGGCCCCGAGGGGATGATGGAAGCGGTGATCGCGGCACTCGAGGGACGCGGCTTTCCGGCCGGCCGGATCAAGGTCGAGCGCTTCGCCTCCAGCATTCCCCGGCACGTGCACGTACCGCAACACCTGCCGGAGGCCGGGCACGAGCAGTGCACGGTCACCGTGACGCTCGATGGCAGCACCCGCACCTACACGCTCGAAAGGGGCAAGGAGAACCTCCTCGAGGCGGGCCTGCGCCACGGCATCGAGCTGCCCTATTCCTGCAAAGGGGGCGTGTGCTCTACCTGCCGCTGCCGCCTGACCGAGGGCGAGGTCGACATGGACGCGAATTTCGCGCTCGAGGACTACGAAGTGGCGCGCGGCTTCGTCCTCGCCTGCCAGAGCTATCCAGTGACCGCCGCCGTGGCGGTCACCTTCGACGATACCGGCACCGGCTGACGCCCGCGCATTGCCGGTAATATGACGATCCACGGCGGGCCTGATCGGGCACCGCCGCCCCGAGGAGTCACCACGCCGTGCCGCATCCCCTATTCGAACGCCATCGTGCGCTGCTCGAGCGCGCGGTGCAGGCCATCCACGAGCGCAGCTACTGGAGCGCCTTCCCGGAGTCCCCCAGCCCCAAGGCCTACGGCGAGGGCGCGGCGGAGGCCGGCAAGGCGGCTTTCGATGCGCTGCTCGGCAAGCGCTTTCCGCTCACGCAGCCGGCCACCACGGGCGAGGTCGGCGGCGAGCGGTCCCCGTTCGGCATCGACCTCGGCGTGAGCTATCCGCAGCCCGACATGGATGGCTTGTTCGCAGCCGTGGGTCGCGCCCACGACCAGTGGCGCAAGGCCGACCCGCAAACCTGGGCCGGCGTGTGCCTGGAAATCCTCGTGCGCCTCAACAAGGCGAGCTTCGAGATCGCGCACGCCGTGATGCACACCTCGGGACAGGCCTTCATGATGGCCTTCCAGGCGGGCGGGCCGCACGCGCAGGACCGCGGCCTCGAGGCCGTGGCGTATGCGTGGGACGAGCTGTCGCGCATCCCGGCGTCGTCCCAGTGGGAGAAGCCGCAGGGCAAGAACGAGCCGATCCGCATGGAGAAGCACTATCGGGTGGTTCCGCGCGGCATCGGCCTCGTGATCGGCTGTTGCACCTTCCCCACGTGGAACAGCTATCCCGGTCTCTTCGCGAGCCTTGCCACCGGCAACGCGGTGGTGGTCAAGCCGCATCCCGGCGCCATCCTGCCGTTGGCCCTCACGGTGAAGATCGCGCGCGAGGTCCTGGCGGAAGCCGGCCTCGATCCGAACGTGGTCACGCTCTTCGCGCACGCGGCGGGCAGCCCGGTGGCGCAGGAGCTCGCGCTGCGCCCCGAGGTGCGCATCATCGACTTCACCGGCAGCACGGCCAACGGCCGCTGGCTGGAGGAGCACGCGCGGCAAGCGCAGGTCTATACCGAGAAGGCCGGCGTGAACCAGGTCATCCTCGACAGCGCGGCCGACATGAAGGCCGTGGCCCGCAACCTCGCCTTCTCGCTCGCGCTCTATACGGGGCAGATGTGCACGGCGCCGCAGAACATCTATGTGCCGCGCGACGGCATTGACACCGCCGAAGGGCATCTGTCCTTCGACGCGGTGGCCGCGGCGATCGCCGAGGGCGTGCGCAAGCTCCTGGGCGATCCCGCCCGGGCCGTGGAGGTGCTGGGCGCGGTCCAAAACGACGGCGTGCTGCGTCGCCTGGAAGCGGCCCGCTCGCTCGGCGAGGTGGTGCTCGACACTGAGGCGATCGCCCATCCGGCCTTCCCCAATGCCACCGTGCGCTCGCCCCTCATCGTGAAGCTCGATACGGCGGATCGTGCGACGTACCTCAACGAATGGTTCGGCCCGATTGCCTTCGTGATCGCCACCGACGGGACCGCCGAGAGCCTCGCCATCGCCCATGACGCGGTGCGCGGACACGGCGCGCTCACGCTGTCCGTCTACTCCACGCGCGACGACGTGATCGCGCGCGCGGTCGACGTGGCCGAGGACGCCGGCGTGGCGCTGTCCATCAATCTCACCGGAGGCGTGTTCGTGAACCAGAGCGCCGCCTTCTCCGATTACCACGGCACCGGCGCCAATCCCGCCGCCAACGCCGCACTGTCCGATGCCGCCTACGTCGCCAATCGCTTCCGCGTCGTGCAGCACCGGATGCACATCTGACATGAGCTCCCAAACCATCCTGTACAGCAACGCCGACGGCATCGCGCGCATCACGCTTAACCGGCCGGATCGCCTCAACAGCTTCACCGCCTCGATGCATGCCGAGCTCCGCGAGGCGCTCGCGCGCACGGCCGCCGAGGGCGCACGCGTGCTCCTGCTGACCGGCGCCGGGCGTGGCTTCTGCGCCGGGCAGGACCTGTCGGATCGCGCGGTCGCGCCCGATGCGGCCCCGGTGGACTTGGGCGAGTCGATCGAGCGCAACTACAAGCCGCTCGTGCTCGGCCTGCGCTCGCTGCCCATGCCGGTTATCTGCGCGGTCAACGGCGTGGCGGCCGGCGCGGGCGCGAACATCGCGCTCGCCTGCGACATCGTGATCGCCGCGAAGGGCGCGAGCTTCGTGCAGGCGTTCTGCCGCATCGGCCTCGTCCCGGATTCCGGCGGCACCTACTTCCTGCCGCGGCTCGTGGGCACGGCGCGTGCGATGGCGCTGGCGCTGCTCGGCGACAAGCTCACCGCCGAAGAAGCGGTGCAGTGGGGCTTGATCTACAAGTGCGTCGACGACCCCGAACTCGCGGCCACGAGCGAGGCGCTCGCGGCGCAGCTCGCCAAGGGGCCCACCAAGGGCCTTGCCGCGATCAAGCGCGCGCTGTACGCGGCCCCTCCCACGCTCGAGGCCGCGCTCGACCTCGAGCGCGACCTGCAGCGGGAGTGCGGCTTCTCCGCCGACTATCGCGAGGGCGTGGCCGCGTTCATGGCCAAGCGTCCGCCGAACTTCACCGGCCATTAGGAGCGAGGCAGGCATGGCGGCTCTGGCGAAGGGATCCGAGGTCGGGATCATCGGCGTGGGCGCGATGGGCGCGGGGATCGCGGAAGTGGCCGCGCTCGCCGGGCATCGCGTGCATCTTTTCGACAATCGCATGGGCGCGGCGGACACCGCCAGGGCGGTCATCGCCGATGGCCTGCGCAAGCGGGTGGCCAAGGGCAAGGTCGAAGCCGACCGTGCCGAGGCGGCCATCGAACGTCTCGTGCCCGTGCACGCGTTAGGCGACATGGTCAGCGCCGTGCTGGTGGTGGAGGCCATCGTCGAGGACATCGACATCAAGCGCCGCCTCTTCCGCGAACTTGAGGTGGTGGTCGCATCCGAGGCGATCCTCGCCAGCAACACCTCGTCTCTGCCCATCACGGCCATCGCGGCGGGAATGAAGCATCCCGGGCGCTTCGTGGGCATGCATTTTTTCAATCCGGCGCCCATCCTCCCGCTGGTGGAAGTGGTGAGCGGGCTCGCCACGGCGCCGCCCGTGGCGGCCACGATCTACGACACCGCAAAGGCCTGGGGCAAGGTCCCGGTGCACGCCACGTCCACGCCGGGCTTCATCGTCAATCGCTGCGCGCGGCCGTTCTACGGCGAGGCGCTGCGCCTTGCCACGGAGCGGGCGGCGAGCTGCGCGACGCTCGATGCGGTCCTGCGCGAGGCCGGCGGCTTTCGCATGGGCCCCTTCGAGCTCATGGACCTCATCGGTCTGGACATCAACTACACCGTCACCCGCAGCGTGTGGGAAGCCTACTTCCAGGATCCGCGCTACGCACCGTCGGTGCTGCAGGCCGAGCTCGTCGCGGCCGGCTTCCTGGGCCGCAAGAGCGGGCGCGGCTACTACGACTACGCCCCGGGTGCCGTCAAGCCCGCGCCGCATGGCGAAGGCCCGCATCCGGCGCCGCGCAGCGTGCGCCTGGCGGGAGAAGGCGGCGCGGCATCGGCGCTCGCGGCCCGACTCGAGCGCGCGGCAGTCGCGGTCACGCGGGTGCCGCCGGCCGCCGACGTCGGCGCGGCCTGCCTCCTGGTCGACGATACCCTGCTGCTGCCGAGCGATGGCCGCACCGCCACCGCCGTGGCTGCGGCCACCGGGCGCCGCGATTGCGTGGTGCTCGACCTCGCCTTCGACTACGCCTCCTGTGCCCGGCTTGCCGCAGCCCGCGCGGATACCTGCAGCGACGCCGGCTGGGCCGCGGCCGCCGGCACCTTGCAGGCGGCGGGCATTGTCGTCTCGCGCCTGGACGATGTGGCCGGGCTCGCGGTCATGCGTACCGTGGCCATGCTCGCCAACGAGGCCGCAGACGCAGTCACGCAGGGCATCGCCACGGCCGTGGACGTGGACCTCGCGATGCGCAATGGCGTGAACTACCCCTGTGGCCCGCTCGCCTGGGCCGATGCCATCGGCGTGGCACACGTGGCGACGGTGCTGCGCCATCTGCGCGAGCACTATGGCGATCCGCGCTATCGCCTCTCGCCGCTCATCGCCCGCCGGCTCGCCGCCGGGCAGCCGCTCGCAGGGACGGCGTGAGGCCGACGTCCGCGCTGCGCCGGCCGCCCGGCGACCGGGGAGCGCAGCGATGAGCGCGGCCGCCGTCCCGACCGAGCCTCACGCGCTCGCGCGCGCCGTGGCCGAGGCGATGTTCGCGCGCGACTCGGCCTCGAGCGGGCTCGGCATGCGCGTGGCCAGCGTCGCGCCGGGCGAGGCCGCCATGACCATGACCGTGCGTGCGGACATGCTGAACGGCCACGCGATCTGCCACGGCGGATTCATCTTCACGCTTGCCGACAGTGCTTTTGCGTTCGCCTGCAACAGTGGCAACCTCACCACGGTGGCCAACGGCTGCTCGATCGAGTTCCTGGCCCCGGCGCAGCTGGGTGACGTACTCACCGCCGTTGCCCGCGAGCGCGCGCAGGTCGGCCGCAACGGCGTCTACGACGTGGAAGTGCGCAACCAGGCAGACGTCGTCATCGCGCACTTCCGCGGCAAGAGCACGCGCATCAAGGGCCATGTCCTGGAAGGATCTTCGCCATGACCGCACGCACGCCACGCCCGGACGAGCTCGAGCCGATCGAGCGGGCGAGTCGCGACGAGCTCTCGGCCCTGCAGCTCGCGCGTGTCAAGGACACCCTCGTCCGCGCCTACGACAAGGTGCCGCATTACCGCCGTGCGTTCGATGCGAAGGGCGTGCACCCGCGCGACCTCGTCAGCCTGGCCGACCTCGCGCAGTTCCCGTTCACCGTCAAGGCCGACCTGCGAGACAACTATCCCTTCGGCATGTTCGCGGTGCCGCGCGAGGAGGTGGTGCGCATCCACGCGTCGTCGGGCACCACGGGCAAGCCCACCGTCGTGGGCTACACGCGCAACGACATCGAGACCTGGGCCACGGTGATGGCGCGCTCGATCCGCGCGGCCGGTGGCCGCGCCGGCGACATCCTGCACGTGGCCTACGGCTATGGCCTGTTCACCGGCGGGCTCGGCGCGCACTACGGCGCCGAGAAGCTCGGTTGCACGGTCATCCCGATGTCGGGCGGCATGACGGAGCGGCAGGTCCAGCTCATTGCCGACTTCAAGCCCTCGATCATCATGGTGACCCCGTCGTACATGCTCGCGATCGCCGAGGAGATGGAGCGGCAGGGCCTCGATCCGCGGGAGTCCTCGCTGCAGATCGGCATCTTCGGCGCCGAGCCGTGGACGCCCACCATGCGCGAGACGCTCGAGACGAGGCTGGGCATGGATGCCATCGACATCTACGGGCTCTCCGAGGTGATCGGGCCGGGCGTGGCGCAGGAGTGCATCGAGACGAAGGACGGCCTCACGGTGTGGGAGGACCACTTCTACCCCGAGGTGATCGATCCTGCGACGGGCGAAGTGCTGCCCGAGGGCGCGCAGGGCGAGCTCGTCTTCACGTCGCTTACCAAGGAAGCGCTGCCCATCATCCGCTACCGCACGCGCGACCTCACTCGCTTGCTGCCGCCCACGGCGCGGTCGATGCGTCGGATCGAGAAGATCACCGGCCGCAGCGACGACATGATGATCATCCGCGGCGTGAACGTGTTCCCCACCCAGGTGGAGGAGCTCATCCTCAAGGACGCCGCGCTGAGCGCGCACTACCAGATCGAGATCACGCGTCCGCGTGCCCTCGACGAGATGACCGTCCTCGTGGAGCGCGCGCCGGCGGCGAGCAGCGCCGATGGCGACGCCGCGGCGGCGCGCCTTGCGCATCTCGTGAAGAGCCTCATCGGTGTCACCGCAGAGGTGCAGGTGCTGCCGCCCGGCGGCATCGAGCGCTCGCTGGGCAAGGCCAAGCGGGTGGTGGACAAGCGGCCGAAGGCTTGAGGGTTGCCCCGGCGGGTTCGGCCGCCCCCGGCCGGAGCCGCCACGAGAGCCTGGAATCATGAGCCGTCGTCATACCGCCACGTTCACGGTCGAGTTCGGGGATTGCGATCCCGCCGGAATCGTCTTCTATCCGAATTTCTTCCGCTGGATGGACGCCTCGGCGTTGCACTACTTCCGCGCCATGGGCTTGCCCCCCTGGCGGCAGCTCGAAGCCCGCACGGGCATCCTCGGCACCCCTCTCGTGGATGCCTCGGCACGCTTCGTGCGGCCGGCGAGCTACGGCGACGTCATCGCCGTGGACACCACGATCGACGAGTGGCGCGGCAAGAGCTTCGTGTTGTCGCATATCATTCGGCGCGGCGCGGACGTGCTGGTGGAGGGCCGCGAGGTGAGGATCTTCGCACGCAAGCATCCCGACGATCCCACGCGCATCGTTGCGGTGCCCATTCCCGAGGACCTCCGCCGGATGTGCGAATAGCGCACGAACAAGGGGGCGGAACGAGCATGCAGGAGCCAAGCCTCGCGGGGGCCACGCCGGACTTCGGTCCGGGCGGACGCATGCTGCTCGCGGTGACCAAGCTCGGGGCGATCGCCGGCGGCCTGGTCTTCGTGGGGATCGTGATGATGTCCATCGTGTCGATCACCGGCCGCAAGCTCTTCGCCTGGCCGGTGCCCGGCGACGTGGAGATGCTGCAAATGTGCGCTGCGTTCGCGTCGTCGTACTTCTTCGCCTACTGCCACCTCATCAACGGCGACGTGAAGGTCGACTTCTTCACGCAGCGCCTCGCCCCGCGCAAGGTTGCCGTCATGGACGCGTTCGGCTCGCTGCTCGTGGCGCTCTTCGGCGGCGTGATCGCCTGGCGCACGGCCGTGGGGGCGCTGTCGATCAAGGAGGTGGGCGAGACCTCGGCCATCCTCGGGTGGCCGGTATGGATCGCGCAGGGCCTCATGGTGCCGGGCTTCGCGTTGCTCGCGGCCGCGGGCCTGTACACCTTCGCTCGCCACGTGCGCACCGTCGCGCACGGCAAGGCGTCCGCCGCATGAGCGGCACCACGGTCGGCTTCCTCATCTTCGGCGTGATGCTGGCGCTGATGGTGGTGCGCGTGCCGATCGGCATCGCGATGTTCACCGTGGGCGCCGCCGGCTACCTCTACCTCACCGGCAACCCCAACGCGCTCCTCAATTCGCTTAAGAACCTCGCCTACGCGCGGCTTTCCAACTACGACCTCGTGGTGATCCCGCTCTTCCTGCTCATGGGCCAGTTCGCCACGCACGGAGGACTCTCGCGGGCGCTCTTCCGCTGCGTGAGCGCGTTCCTCGGGCATCGCAAGGGCGGCATCGCCATGGCGTCGGTGGGCGCGTGCGCGGGTTTCGGCGCCATCTGCGGCAGCTCGCTCGCCACGGCGGCCACCATGGGCCAGGTGGCGCTGCCCGAGCTCCGCCGCTATGGCTACTCGGGGGCGCTCGCCACCGGCACCCTGGCGGCGGGGGGCACGCTCGGCATCATGATCCCGCCCTCGGT
>CALFEY010000317.1 GCA_937958295.1 uncultured Pseudomonadota bacterium | reverse complement strand
CACCGCGCCGGCCGCATCGATCCTGACGCCTTGCGCGCTTTCGAGATAGAGCTTGGGCGCGTTGGCGCCATTGCCACCGATCGCGCGCACGCGTCCGGCGATCGCGCTCGGCGATGGGCCCGTGTCGCGCAGCCATATCGTCTGGTTCGGCGCGCCGGCCTGGACCGAGAGCACGACGTCCGAGGCGAGACTGAGGCCCGCGAAGTCGATCTGCGCGAACGAGCCGTTGGCGCCGGGCGTAGTGCCGAGCCTGATGACCGGCGCTTTTGCGAACGACGCGATGCTGGTGCCGGACATCGTGGCACCCTGGACGACCATGGGCCCGTAAGGATTGGCCACGACCGTCGCAAGGACGCTGACCGTGGGGCCGCTGCCCGTGACCGCCACGGATCTCTGGCCTGATACCGTTGCACCGAGACCGTCCGTCACCTGCACGGTGAAGGCATACGTCCCGGGGACATCGAACCTGCCGGAGAAGATCCCCGTCGTGGCATCGAGCGCGGTGCCCGGTGGCAAGGCGCCAGCGACGATCGACCAGGCGTACGGCGGACGTCCGCCGAACGCGCCTATCGAAGCCACGACGTTCGCGCCCGCGTCGAACCGGCTGGAAGGCGGAAGGTATGCGCTGCCGGCCAGCACGCTCGGTACCGGATCTCCCGCCAGCGGTGACCCAGCCACGGGCGTGAGGGCACCCGATGCGGGGTCGATGCGGAATCCGTAAAGACCGCCGGTGGCGGAGTTGCCGACGTACACTAGATCGGCCACGACCTTGATGGCGCTTATCGCGCGCGTGACCGCACCAATCGGCTGCGGCGTCCCCGCCGGCGCAAGCGCACCGTTGGCAGCGATGGCATATCCGTGCAGGAGGCCGTCGCTGTCGTTGACTCCGAAGAGGAACCGACCCGTCGGGTCCACCGCGAGCCCGTAGTAGTAGCCGGCTCGCGAGGTCATGCGTGTCGGCGCGCCCGTCGTCGGGTCAAGCGAGTACGTCGCGAGCGCTGATCCCCCGGTGAAGAGGAAACGACCGTCCGGCGAAAGTGCGAGCGCCGCCATGCGACCGCCATTGACCACGTTGGCGAACGGCGACCCGGGGATGTGCGACAGCGCACCGGTGGCGGCATCGATCGCGAAGACAGCGATGGATCCATCGAAGCTGCCCACACTCTGACCCACGTACAGGAAGCGCCCGCCGCGGTCGATCACGATCGGCGTGGGCAACGTGCCGCCAGTGGCGAACGGCGAACCCGGCAGGGGTGAGGGCTCGCCGCTTGCTCGATCGATGGCAAAGGCCGCCACGCTTCCGTTGACGATGTCGGCAGCGACGTACATGAAGCGACCGGAGGGGTCGATCGCAACGGCGTGGGGATTGCTGGGCACGGCGGGGGGCGTCGCGCCGGCGAGTGTCATCGGTGTCAGCGCCTGGGTCACCGGGTCGATCACGAAGCCACACAAACGTCCAGGCGATCCGAACCCGCCGCTCATGTAGGCGAACTGGCCGGAGGGGTCGAGGGCCACGCCCGACGTTCCGGCGCAGTAGCCACCCTCGTCACCGCCCGCGGCAAAGCTGAGGGCACCGTAGTCCGGTAGCGAGTACGCAGTCGTACCGCCTGTGACGGTGGGCAGCGCCGAGTGTTCGATGAACGAAAAGAGGTACTGCAGCAATGCCCTCTGGACGGGAGAGGGCTTCTTGTCGAGGCCCAGCAGAATGGTTCCCGTGTTGTGGTTCCGATCAACAAGGCGGAGCGGCTCTGCCTGGGCTCCCGTTGCGATGGCAAGCAGCAAGAGCGCGCTCGCGGCAATCCGCGATGGCGCGCGCAGGGCGTGGGCGATGGCACACGTCCGAACCAGATATTGAACCGTCACCGCAAACGCCTCGGACGCATAGGTTGGGTCCGAGTATGCCGTCCGCCGCTGCGCCGACGAAGCGCTGGCAGGTGACATGCAGGTGACATGGACGGCAGCGGCACGTCGTTCGTGCGGGCCTTCAAGCGGCCGTACAGCGGGGTGCCGCCCCGAAAGCGGCGAGCGGCGCGCAACGAGGGGCGATCGGAAGTCCCCGCGCCTTGACACGTTCGCGCGTAGCGCGGTTTGATGCCGCTCGATCAGGCGGGTGCAGCGCCGGGCTATGCGGACCGGCCATCCGCGCCATTTGCACCTCCCGCCGTATTCTTCAGGAACTGCCCATGCCCATGCTCACGTGGCTCCCCCGGCGCGCCCGGCCGCATCGATGCCTGCCCCACGCCGGCCCGGGCACGCGAAGGGCGCACGAGGCGCCGACGACGCGGATGGCCGCGCTCCTCGGCCCGGCAGCGTTCGCCGTCGCGCTGTCGAGCACGGCCGCCGAGATCACCGTCCTGAGCGGCGGTGCCATCGAGCCCGGCCTGCGGGCGGCCACCGACGCCTTCGAGAAGCAGAGCGGCCATCAGGTGCGCATCACCTTCAACACGGCGCCCCAGATTCAGAAGCGGGTGGAAGGCGGCGATGTGTTCGACGTGGTGATCGCACCGCCTTCGATCATCGACGCCTTGGTGAGGTCCGGGAAGGTCATCGCGGGCGGCCCGAGCGTGGGCCGGGTGGGACTCGGCGTCGCGGTCCGCGAAGGCGCACCGCTGCCCGCCATCGGCACCACCGACGCGCTCAAGCAATCGGTGTTGAGCGCCGGCGGGATTGTCTTCAACCGCGCCTCCACCGGGCTTTATTTCGAAGGGCTCTTGCGCAAGCTCGACCTGTGGACCGCCGTCGAGGGCAAGACCCTCCGCTACGCGGACGGCGCCTCGGTGCTCGACCACGTGAGGAACGGCAAGGGAGGCGACATCGCCTTCGCCGCGATCACCGAGATCCTGCTTTACAAGGACAAGGGCGTGCGGTTCGTGGGCCCGCTACCCGCCGACGTACAGAACTACACGTCCTATGTGGCGAGCCTCACGCCACAGGGCGTGGGCTCCGCCGCGGCCAAGGCGCTCGCGGCGTACTTCGCGACGCCGCCGAGCAAACAGCGGTTCGCGGCCGCCGGCGTGGAATAGTCCGCCGTCGGGACGGCGGTTGCGCCGTTCCCGCAGCTCAGGCGGTCCTGCGCTCCTCGAGAGCAATGCGAACGGCAAGCGACGCCAGCACGAAGCCCATGACGTACCGTTGCAGGGCCATCCACCGCGGGTTGCGCAGGAACCACGCGGCCAACGTCGCCGCCGACAGCGCGATGACGAGGTTCACCGTGAAGCTCACCGCAATCTGGGTGCCGCCCAGCACGATGCTTTGCACGAACATCGAGCCATGCTCGGGCGACACGAATTGCGGAAAGATCGACAGGTAGAAGATCGCGATCTTGGGATTGAGCACGTTCGTGAGGAATCCCATCAGGAACAACTTCCGCGACGGGTCGTGGGGCAGATGCCGGGCTTCGAACGGCGATCGCGCGCCCGGCTTGACGGCTTGCCATGCAAGATAGAGCAGGTACAAGGCACCCGCCCACTTGACCGCCTCGTAGGCCAGCGGTACCGCCAGGAACAGGGCGGTGAGGCCGATCGCCGCGGCGAACATGTGGACCAAGAATCCCGTGATCACGCCGAGGAGGGAGATCACGCCTGCCTTTCGACCCTGGCAGATCGAACGCGAGATGAGGTAGATCATGTTGGGTCCCGGCGTCAGGACCATCACCAGTGCAGTGCCTGCGAAGAGGAGCAAGTCGTTCAGGGGGACCATCGAAGGTGCCTCGTGCCAGATTGAGCGGCCAGACCTGGAAGGAATTGCGCGGCGCCGTCCCCTCCAGGTTGCCAGCATAGACCAACCCTGCGATTGAGCTACGCACCTGCGACACGACCCTTCATGTCCGCGTAGGCAGCGCGGACGAGGTCGCGCAACGCAGCGCGGGCACGGCCGTCGAACCACCTTTCCACGAGCGGCTTGCGGTGTTGTCCGCCGGGGAGCGGGAAGAGGCGCGCGCCGGGCACGGCGGCTTGCACGTATGAGAACTTGACCGACCTACGACCCGCGGCCCGTCCCCAAGTGCGCGTCGATGGCGCGACGAACGAACGTGGACTTGCCCTCGGTGTAAGCCTCGCGATCAAACGGGTGCAAGGCCGCGAGCTCGTGCTTCAGGACCCCGTATTCCTCCATGAGCTCCGCCCTCTCCCGAAGCGCGTCGCGAAAGGCGAGACGCTCGCGCCACAGGTCGCCTCCATGTTCCACGAGATGGAGATGATGGGTGCGCAGGTCCGGCGACGGCTTGCAGAGCCAGTGCATCTCATGCGCCTTGTAAGGCGCGTAGCAGTAGCCCAGTCGTTGCGCGGCCTGGATCGCTGGACGCGATGCCGCAAGCGTGAGGACCGGTGCCATGATGTCGATGACGGGCTTCGCGGCCAGCCCAGGCACCGCCGTGCTGCCGATGTGCTCCGGCGCCGCGACAAGCCATGTCGACAAAGCGGTGCAAAGAAGCGCGGCTTCCTCGGCGAAGCGCGCGGGCCACTCCGCCCGGTAAGGCACGAGCTCAACGGGGGCTCTCATCCCGAGGGCCTTCCCGCGAGCGCCAGGTCTTCGGAGGGTGTATGCGGCCCGACGAGCTCCAGGACGATTTCAGGCATCAAGCGCTCGGGGCACGCGGCCGCTCCATCGCCACCTCCGACCTCACGAAGCCCAGCTTCTCGTAGAACGCCGCGACGCCGTCGCGACCCGCACGCAGCACCCACGTCATCCGTTCGTTGTCACCCATCGCAGCCTTGACCAGCGCACGCCCGACGCCCCTGCGTCGATGGGCCTGCGACACGACCAGCATCGACAGATAGCCGTTGGTGACGCCATCGCTCAGGGCACGGAGGAAGCCGATGACTTCTCCATTCTCGACCGCGACTAGCGCGACCTGCGAGCGCGATAGCAACGCTGCGAACTGGTCGGCGTTCGAGACGCGATGCTCCCAGCCGCTCGCGATCAAAAGCCGCCGCGCAGCTTCGATCTCCGAAGGCAGGACGCTACGGATTTCCATGGCGCCTGATGGCGGTCGTGGCCGCCCCTGCGTGCGTTGGGAACTTCAGCCGCACGCCGCGTGCCTAGCCTCTCCCACGCCTGCCGAACGCGAGCGCACCGAAGAGCGCCATGCCCGCGGCCAGCAGCGCCATCGCCCAGGACGAGAGCGTGGGGATCGGCTGCGTCGACGACGGAGCGACGGTGGCCTGGCTGCACGGCGCGAACCCCACGTTCCCGTTCGCGACGTCGAACACGACGTCGTAGCGGAAGAAGGGGATCAGCGCGAGGTTGACCTCGGCCATGCCACCCTTTTCCGACGTCTCCACGAGGTCGATCGTAGGCGTGGTACCCGCGGCGAACGACAGGTCGAACCCGTTGCTCGGGGTCGTACCCGGTGCCGCGACACGAAACTGCACGCCGCTGGCGACGCGGCTCGGCACACCGGGCTTGTCGAGAAACGCGTCGGGGACGACGAGATCCTTCGCATTCTGGTGAATGTTGGTGGTGCCGCCGCCCGTATCGAGGATGGCCGGCACGGTGAAGTCGAACGTATCGCTGCCGCGGGTCAGCGAGAAGTGGCCGTTCAACACCGCCTGCTTGAACGTCGGCCGATTGCTGCCCGGGAACGGCGGCGAGTTTGGCGCGGCCTCCATCTTGACCCAGGAGGTCACGCGTGACCGGATCGCCGGGGTCAAGCCCACGATGACCTTGGACTCGCTGCTACCCCCGCCGCAGCCGAGCTGCACGGAGAACCCGCTCGACAGATTGCCGGGCAACTGCGGCAACACCGCGAACAGACCCTCGGCGGGCTTGGTGAGCCCGGAGCCGAAGTCGCCGAAGAACGTGCCGTACAAAGGCGCCTTCCCCGCCGCGACGTTGGCGAGCCACTGCTCGCCGTCGCCTGTGCCGGACGCCGCGGTGATCTGGCCCACCTCGGCGGTATAGGTGATCGGCCCCTGATCCGTCTGGATGCTCACCACGGTGGACACCGGATTGGCGGTGAGCTGAAGGCCGCTGCCGTACGACTGCGGGATCGTGGGCCCGGGCAGCTGGGTGAGCGCGGGCCACCACGCCGCGTTATACGCCGCGTACATGCCCGACGACCCGGTGTCGAACGTGTAGAGCTTGGGGGGGCCACCCCCCAAGCTCACCTCGATCCCGACCTTGACCCCCACTCCGGCAATCGTCACGACCTTGAGGGGAATCGTCACGCTTTCCGGCGCGGCCGCAGAAGCCGGCAGCACGAGCCCCACGATCGCCAGCGCGGGTACGAGCACCCGGCCACCCGCTTTCGAAACTACGCCCATGTTGGTGTCCTTTGTAGGCCGCAGATCGCGCAGTGGTGTTACGTCAAAGGCATCCCACCGCAAGTGGCGACAATTATGGCACCGGCGCGCGGTGGCCGCATCCGCTTCGCGATCCCGCGGGAGTGGCTTAGCGCGAGGGGAAGCTGCTAACCTGCAGGGACGCGACTCACGCGCAACGATCCGACGCGCTCCGCATGTCCGACCCCATGACACAGGCCCGCCGGGTACTCCTTGCCGCGCTCGCGCTCTGCACCTGTATTGCGGCAACCGCAGCGCCGCCCGACCGATACGCCTACCAGGATCTGTCGCCCCGCTATGGTTTTCCAGTGGCGGAGTCCACGCTGCTCGCGGCCGTGCTCACGGATGACCAGGTGCGCGTGCGCCGCCATGCATGGGAGCTGTGGGCTGCGCTGACGGCGCCCTCTACCTCCGTGGTCGACGGCCAGCGCCTGCCCATCTTCGAAACCTGGTACTCGACGGACGAGGTTTACAACGCGCAAGGTCGCGCGGGCGTCGTGCGGCGCACGCTCCAGCATCCGTTTCGAGTGCCCACGCAATCGGTCCTCGCGACGTCGAGCCGCGGCGGCGCGCCGGCGGGGCTCATGTCGTTCGTGAAGCTCAATCGTCCTGCGGCGAACTTCATCTGGGACAACGCCTACTACCTCACGCCCACGCTCGCCGGCCTCAACGCACGCTTCGACGCGCAGGGCACCGCCACGGTCGAGCGCAGCGTGAATCCGTTTCCCAACAACGCCGCCGCATTGAAGCTCGTGTTCTGGCTCGTGAAGAATCCCGCGAGCCCCCAAAGCGAACGCGGGCTGACCGCACTGCCCATCTGGGACCCGGCGTATCCGCCCCCGCCCGACGGCCTCCCGCCCATGCACACCACGTGGACGAACGGCGTGGCGATCGATCCTGCGGGCCGCTACGAAGAGGGCTCGCTGCAGACGGTCAACATCAACGGCACGCTCGCCAAGCCCAACCGGAAGGCCGTGCCGGTGGTTTCGTTGCGGCGCTTCTATTCGCACAAGCTCACCCGCCCGCAGGACATCGCCGATGCCCGGGCCTACATGAGCATGATGTCGTCCGCCGCGGGCGAGCAGGAGCGTTTCATCACCAACGCCGGGCAGACGCCCGAGCTCGGCGACTACATCGTGCTGCTCGCGATGCATATGACGACCAAGGAGATGGACGACTGGACGTTCCAATCGTTCTGGTGGATGCCCACGCCCAATGCCGCGCCCTTCGGCCACGATCGACCGGCGTTCGTGCGCGCGCCGTTCGACAACTATCAGATGTGTACCGCCTACAGCACGGTGTCGCCGAAAGGTCCGGACGGCGCGCTGCCGATCTGCTTCAATCCGTATCTCGAGACCGACCTCGGTGCCACGAAGCCATACACCATGGACGGCAAGACGTTTGCCGCGGATCCCATGGCGGGCACCCGTGCGAACTGCCAGAACTGCCACCGCCGGGCTGGGTTCCCGGCGTTCGATCCGCAGAACCCGAATGCCGCAAGCCAAGGGCACGTCTACAACGATGGTTATCGATCGCCGGGCGATCCGTACTTCGCGCGAATGTTGAAGGTCGACTTCATGTGGTCGTTGGCGCTCAAGACCGTGCCGCCGGCGGGCGACGCGAAGTGAGCCACGCCACGCCAAAGCACGCAGGAAGAGAGGCCGTGGAGGCGCACGACGAGCCGGCGCCCGATTCGGGTCGGCGCGAGTTCATCGGCTCGGGAGCCGCGCTGTTGGGTGCACGGCTGATGCCCGCGCTCGCCCCGGCGGCGCCGTCGGTGGAGGCGCGCGCGACACCGTCGCGTGCCGGACCGCCGCCTTCGAGCCCGCCCCCCGGCTACAACATCCTCTTCATCCTCGTCGACCAGGAGCACTTCTTCGACCGCTGGCCGTTTCCGGTGCCCGGCCGCGAGTGGCTTGCGAAGAACGGCATCACCTTCGTCAATCACCAGGCGGCCTCGTGCGCCTGCTCGCCCGCGCGTTCCACGCTGTACACCGGCCAGCACATCCAGAAGACCGGCCTGTTCGACAACGTGAATGCGCCGTGGCAGGCGAACATGTCGACGAGCGTGAAGACAATCGGAACGCGCCTCGCGCAACTCGGCTATCACGCCGCGTATCAGGGCAAGTGGCACTTGAGCCACAACATGGATACGGTCACCACGCCCGTCGACGCCCCGATGGCGACGTATCGCAAGATCATCGAATCGTACGGATTCCAGGACTTCCTGGGCTTCGGCGACATCGTCGACACCACGCTCGGCGGCTACAGCTACGACGCCACCACCGCGGCGCTCGCCACGCGCTGGCTACGCAACGAAGGCAGCGCGCTCGCCGCGAAGGGCACGCCGTGGTTCCTCGCGATCAACCTCGTCAATCCGCACGACGTGATGTACGTCGATTCGGATCTGCCGGGCGAGACGGTCCAGGGCAAGTCCACCGTCGAGCCGATCGCCCACCCGCCGTCGAGCGACCTCTACCAGGCGCGCTGGAACGTGCCGCTTCCGGCCACGCGTCACCAGCCGTTCACCGGCGCCGGCCGCCCGGCCGCGCACCAGCTCTACCAGGCGGTGCAGGACCAGCTCGTGGGAGCATGGCCCGACGAAGACCGGCGCTGGCGCCTGCTGCAGGACTACTACTTCAACTGCATTCGCGATTGCGATCGGCAGGTGGTGGCCGTGCTCGATGCGCTGCGTGCATCGGCCATGGCGGAGAAGACGATCATCGTGTTCACCGCCGACCATGGCGAGCTGGGCGGCGCGCACCAGATGCGCGGCAAGGGCACCTGCGCCTACCGCGAGCAGACGCACCTCCCGCTCATGATCGTGCACCCCGCCTATCCACGCGGACAGCGTTGCCAGGCGCTGACCTCCGAGATCGACCTCGCGCCGACATTGCTCGCGCTGACCGGCAGGACGGCAGGCGACTTGCAGACGGCACGAGAGGGCCTGCCCGGCCGCGACTTCTCACCGCTGCTGCACGCACCGCGGCAGGCCCGCGTGGATGCGCTGCGTCCCGCCGCACTATTCAACTACAACATGCTGCTCTATCAGGATCCTGCGTGGTTCGCGCGCCTGGAGCAGGCCATGCGCACTCCCGGCATCACCGGCGCCCAGAAGGTGGCATGGATGCAGCAGAACGCACCCGACTTCAGCCTGCGCTGCGGCGTGCGCAGCGTGTTCGACGGCCGCTATCGCTTCAGCCGGTACTTCGCCCCGCTCGGCTTCAACACGCCGTCGACCTACGAGGAGCTCGTGGCACGCAACGACCTCGAGCTGTACGATCTCGTGGCCGATCCGGCCGAGACGCGCAATCTGGCGGCAGCGGGCGCCGCGCGCGAGCTCGTGATGGCGATGAACGAGAAGCTCAATACGCAACTGGCGGAGGAAGTGGGCGTGGACGACGGCAGCTTCCTGCCCGTGCGCAACGGGGAGCTGCTGCTACCTGGCCCGGCGCAGCGCTGAAGCTGCGCCTGCGCCCGCGCTCGCCCGCGGTCCCTAGCTGCGTGGCGGAAAGAGCCCGTCGATCACCATCGAAGGCGTGATGCCGTCGCCGCCCACCGGCAAGGTCGGCAGCAGGAAGGCGGTCGTGCCGTTGCCGCCATAACCGATGCCGAGCAGCGAGAACAGTGCCGTCCAGTCCGAGATCAGCATGGTCTGCCCGCGCAGGAACGCTGCACCATCGGATAGAGGCGAACCTTGTTCACCCGAAAGGAGAACGGCAAACCATTCTCTAAGACACGACGATGCAGCCTATCCACATACTGACTCCGTTCAGTGAAATGAAAAGCATCTACAGGTTGCAGCGGAACGATTCGGGGCGGTACCGCAACGGCGGGTCGTCGTGGACTCGGCGCAACGAGTCCTACGTACTGGCGTTCACCATCCGGCGTATCGCGAGGACCTGCTGCGCCCAAAAGCCGCGCCCATAATCTCGGCCACCAGCGGCTTCCCGCTGGTCGGCAATACCGGTCGGCCCGGGAGACAGATCGAAGCGTGCGGTCCTGCACGCGAAGTCCCACATCGGAAAGAGCACGCCGTAGTTGCAGTTGTCGGCGTCGTGGTCCTCTCGACCACCGCGAGCACCCCCCATCGCGTGGTGCACACGATGGAACCGTGGGCTGACGAACACCTTCCCCATCCAGCGACCGAACGAGAGGTCGAGGTTGGCATGCGCGAGCGACTCGGCGAGCTTGGTGAGCATGACCAGTGCAATGAACTGGCCGGGGGGGACGCCGACAAGCTGAGCAAGCGTTGCGAAGACCGCGTCGACCACAAGCGTGTCGAGGAGGTGGTTGCGACTATCGGTCCATACGGTCATGTGACGTTGACTGTGATGGACCGCATGCAGCGCCCACCACCAGGCGAAACGATGCTGCGCGCGGTGAACGAGGTAACCCGCGAAGTCCAAAAGCAGCAGGTAGGCAAGGAACCCCACGAGCGGCGCATCCGTCACGCCAGGCCACCACGACGCGATCGACTGGTCGAGATGCCAGGGCGCATGCTCTGCCCACAGCAAGGGGCGCGCCCACGCGAGCACGGGGTCGATCGCGAAGAACATGAGGACGCGAACGAAGCCGAGCCGGTCGACCAGTGTGTAGACAACGTCGGTACGTATGGCGGCTCGCCGCTCGCGGCGACCCGCCTCATCGCCCGGCAAGGGTTCAGCAGGTCGCCAGCGCTCGGCTGGAGCCAGCACGAGCGCGGTGACGAACAGGACACCCAGACCCGCAGCCAGCCAGTACACCGCGCCGTAGGCATCCTCCGCGTACGAGGCCAGGCCGAGCGCCTGCATCGACGGCTCCACCACGCGCAGGAAGAACGTGTCCTGCCAGTCCGCCACCTGGTCGATCAGCGCAGCGAAGGGGGATACCGCGTTCATCGCGCCGCACCTCCGGCCGCGAATGCCGCGCGATAGCGAGGGTGCTCGCGCAAGGTTGCAAAGCACAGTCCCCGAGCCTTCAGCCCGATGATCAATGGCTCCAGCGCAGCGGGCGCCCAAGGATCGCGGCGTGACCAGATACCGAGGTGCGCGAGCAGGATATCCCCGGGCTTGATGTCTCGCAGCGCGCGCGCAAGCAGCACCTCGTTGCTCCAACGCTCGCTCGGCAACTCGTCGCCGAGGAAGCCCGACGGGCTCCATGGCACATGCTCATAGCCACACGCTTGGGCAGCCGTCAGGAGTGCTGGCGAGGTCTTTCCGCCTGGCGCACGAAACAATAGCGGCATCCTCTGGCCCGTCATGGCCCGGAAACGCTCCCCGCTGCGATCCAGCTCTGCGCAGTAACCGGCCGGGGTCATGGCGAACGTTTTGCCCGCATCTGGGCCCGCGCTCGGGCGGACCGTAAAACTCCCATCGGGCCGATCCGCGCGCCAGTAGACATGGTCGTAGGTGTGGCTGGCGAAGGCGTGACCCTCCACGAGCCGGGCGCGCCACCACGGAGCCCAGTGCTCATCGAGGCTGGTGCCTCCGTCTTCCGTGCCCTCGTTCGCGAGAAAGAACGTGGCCTGTACGTGCTGGCGCGCGAGTATCTCCGCCACCAGCGGCGCGATCCCCATGTGCCCCGTATCGAAGGTCAGATACACCGGGCGTGCACATGGGCTCGCCTCGACCGCGAAAGCGAGCACCGCCAGCACCATGCCGATCGCCTTAGCGCATCGCCACATGATCGAGTGTGAACACACCGTGGGGAGATTTGCCGACGCGCACCTGGCCGACGATGCGGCGAGAGGGAACGTCGATCAGGGTGAGCCGTCGTATCCAGCGTGAGGTCACGAGCAGCGTGCGCCCATCGGCGCGTAGGTCCATGCAATCGGGGCCGCCCGGCCCCGGAAGCTGCGAGACCACCGCGCGCGATACCGTGTCGATCACGCTGATGCTGTTGGCCGCTCGGTTGCTCACGAGTACGTGGCGCCGGTCGCCCATGCCACGAAATGCGTGCGCGCCTTCGCCGGTCTCGATGCGCTGCATGAGCCTCGGCTTCGCGGATGAAACATCGTAAGCCTCGACGAATCGATCTCCAGTAAGCGCCACGAGCACCGTCGCTTCGTCGTTGGCAAGGTAGACATCCGCCGATAACTTGCCCGTGGGTGTGCGCCAGCGAATCTCTTGCTTGTCGAGGTCGATGGCAACGAGCTCGTTGCTGTCCTGCATCGACGCGTAAACGGTGCGGCTTCTGCTGTCGATCCATTGATGGCTCGGTGTCCTGCCCGTGGATATGCGCCGGACGAGCTTTAGTGGGCGCGCGTCTTCGCCCGGCTCCCAGGCGTACAGATCCACGTGGTTGAGTCGATTGGCTAGCGTGACAAACCAGCGCATGTCCGGCGAGAAGCGCAGTTGGTAGGGATCGACGATGCCCGTGATGTGTCGCTGCACCTGCGCGGTACGCGGATCAATGAACGTGATGGAGTCCCCCAACGCGTTGGCCACGAGCAGCGAGCGCTCGTCAGGTGCCAAGTAGAGGTGGTGCGGCTCTTTGCCGACCGGCACGCGCCGTAGCTCGGTGTACGAGGTGGCGTCGATCACGCTCACATCCGCATCCAGCGAATTGAGCACGAAGATGGGCCGCTGCCCCGGCACGTTTGGCGTGGCAAGCGCGGGCAGGCTGCAGATCGCGCCGGCAAGGCAGAAGCGTCGACGCGAAACGGCCGGGGGCTTCATGGCGTCAGCACGGTTGACGCGCGCGCGACGCGCGGATGGGCGCGCGCCAAGGCCGCGACGGCGATCACCCGGGAGGGGCCGCGAAACGTCGTCATCGATCCTCCCCGAGCAAGATGCGCAGATCGGAGACGATGTCGGCCGCGGGTTGCGCATGTTGCACGGCGAGCCGAAGGCGTCCACGGGTGTCGAAGACGTAGGTGGTGGTGGAGTGATTCATCGTGTACGACGCACCCGTCACGACTTTCTCGTACACCACCTTGAATTCGCTGGCAGCGCGTTTCGTTTGCTCGGCGCTGCCACGCAGTCCCAGGAAACTCGGGTCGAACGCCTGCGTGTACGCCTTCAGCAGTTCCGCCGAATCGCGTTCGGGGTCGATGGTGACGAAGATCACCTGGACGCGGTCTGCGGCCGCGCCGAGCTGCTTGCGAACCTCCACCGCGCGCGCGAGTGCGGTCGGGCACACGTCGGGGCAGTACGTGAAGCCAAAGAACAACAGCACGACCTTGTCTTTGAAGTCGGCCAGAGTCCGTAACCCGCCGTCAGGCGCGCTGAGACTGAAATCCCGGCCCCACTTCGAACCGGTCAGATCGATGCTCTTGAAGCCGGGGCGCCGCCCGCAAGCCGCGAGGCCCAAGCTGCCAGCGAGCGCAACGGCGCCGAGCCCACCCATGAGCCGGATGCGAGCTCGACTGACCTTTGGCACCATTCGACCGCTCGCCAGGCGGCTCATGTCCTGCCTCGCTCGAAGGCATCGACCGTGATGGCATGCACGGGTGCGGCCGCGGCTGGTTCGCGGGACGACTGAACGTATCCGATTGCCCACGCGACCCACAGAGCCATCGCGGCGGCAGCCAAGCGCAGTCCGCGCCGCGCACCGCGGGCCGAGTACCAGCGGTTCATGGCGCGGCCTCGCGGGAGGACTGGGTAAGGCGACTCGCCACGGGTGCCGGGCCATCGGACGCGGCGTCGGTCCAGGGCTGTGCTGAAAGCCAGGCAAACAGTGCAATGATCGCGAGCGCATTGACGCACGCGAGCCACCGCAGGGCGGCAACGCAGAACGAAGGCATGAACATCTCCTGAAGGCGACGGGATCGCCGCGCCGATCGAGCGGCGTCAGCGAACGTCGTAGCGATCCACGCTACGAAACAGCTTCACTTCGTCGTGGTTCAGGAAGAGTGCGGGGGTGCGCGGGAGCGCGCGAACGTCCAAGCAGGACGCCTATAGGTGAAACTCTCGACACCGTTGAAGACGGGAGTAGCGTCTCCCTCAGCTAACGGAGCGAGACCGATGATGGGGGGAAGTACTGCCGCCTGGTCGAGGGGAAGCCGGCAAAACGGGCAGTGAACTCCCGAATGATCCTTCCCCTGCTCGGGGGCACCTTCCCGGTCGAGTGCTACGAGCTTGATGCCCGTCGGCCCGCATACCTCAGCCCACAGCGTGCTTCCGTGCGCGGCCGCGAGACGTTGGGCCGCAATGGGAGCGAGCAGCCCGACAGCCAGCAGGAACAGGCTGACCCACGCAATGCGACGCTGACGAGAAGCGGTAAAACGCATGAACAGAATATGGGTGTCGAATGTGCCGGCCGATAATTGAATGACTCCGACCGGCAGGTCTCCTCGCGGGCGCACGACCCGGTCGGCTCTACATTGCGGCTAGGTTAGCACGATGCCGCGCGCGGGGGCCACCCGAGAGTCAACGCCTGCAATGCTGTCCCGAACGACATGACCGCGCTGGATTTTGTCGGGCCGCAGCACATGTTCGCCGCCTTGATGGGCGCGACAGTTCATCACGTCGCCAAGACGATGGACCCCGTGGTGAGTGATTCGCAGCTCGCGATCCGTGGGGATGCTGCGAGACGCCCGGTATGCGCAGACCGTGCAGTTGCTGGCCGAGTACGCCCCCAAGCCTCCCTACAGCACCCGGCAGATACCTTAAACATCCAGGTTGCGCACTCCGAGCGCGTTCGTCTCGATGAACGCGCGCCGCGGCTCCACGTGCTCGCCCATGAGGGTGGTGAAGATTTCGTCGGAGGCGATGGCATCCTCGATCTGCACCTTGAGCAGCGTGCGGATCTTGGGATCCATGGTGGTCTCCCAGAGCTGCTCGGGATTCATCTCGCCCAGGCCCTTATAACGCTGCACCGAGGTCGCGTCACGCGCCTGCTGTAGCAACCAGTCGAGTGCTTCCTTGAACGTGCGCACCGCGAGTTGCTTCTCGCCGCGCTTGATCACCGCGCCAGGATGCACGATACCCCGCACCACGGCGGCGGCATCGCGGATCACCTGCGCGTCCTCGCTCGCCACGAAGTCGGTATCGATGCCGGTGAGATGCGGCGTGCCGTGATGCATGCGCTTGATCACGAGGCGGCGCGACTCGGTGGTGGTGTCGTAGCGGGCCTCGACGGTGATGCTCGGATTGTCGATGGCCTGCTGCAGCTCCTGCGCGCTCTGCGTGGCCGCCGCCTCGGTGGCGAGATCCACGCCGGCGCCGTTGAGCATCGCATGAAGGGCCGCGGCGTCGATCACGCGGGAGAGGCGGTCGCTGACCGCCTGCGCGAGCTGGTACTTGCGCGCGACGTCGGCGAAGGCCTCAGCGGTAAGCGGCGGCCGGTCGCTGCCGGGCACGAACTCCGCATTCTTCAAAGCGGCACGCAGGAGGTATTGCTGGAGCGCGTGCTCGTCCTTGAGGTAGACCTCTTCCCGGCCCTGCTTGGCCTTGTACAACGGCGGTTGCGCGATGTAGATATGGCCACGCTCCACGAGCTCCGGCATGTGCCGGTAGAAGAACGTGAGCAGCAGCGTGCGGATGTGCGAGCCGTCGACGTCGGCGTCGGTCATGATGATG
>CALFEY010000316.1 GCA_937958295.1 uncultured Pseudomonadota bacterium | reverse complement strand
CGAAGTGCGCGCGAGCAAGGCGGTGATCGACGCCTACCTCGGCGTCGCTCACTGACACGCCCGACCTTCGAACTCCCACTGCGAAGCCCATGTCCTTCTTTCTCGAAGTCCTGATCGGCGGCCTGCTCTCGGGCGTCATGTACTCGCTCGTGGCGCTCGGTTTCGTGCTGATCTACAAGGCGTCGGGCGTGTTCAATTTCGCGCAGGGGGCGATGGTCTTCTTCGCCGCGCTCACCTACGTGGGGCTGCTCGAGCTCGGGCTGCCCTGGTGGCTCGCCATTCCCGCCACACTGGTGGTGATGGTGCTGCTCGGCCTCGCCACCGAGCGCATCGTGCTGCGCCCGCTCGTGAACCAGCCGCAGATCACGCTCTTCATGGCCACCATCGGCCTCACGTTCTTCGTGGAGGGCCTGGCCCAGATGATGTGGGGTGCGAACGTGCGCGCGCTCGACCTCGGCCTGCAGGACGAGCCGTTGCAATGGCTCTCGGACCAGTGGGGCATGAACATTTCCAAGTTCGACCTCGCGGCGGCCGGGGTGGCGGCCCTGCTCGTGACGGCGCTGGCGCTCTTCTTCAGTCGCACGCGCATCGGGCGGGCGTTGCGCGCGGTGGCCGACGATCACCAGGCAGCGCTCGCGGTGGGCATCCCCCTGCAGCAGATCTGGGGCATCGTGTGGGGCGTGGCGGGTTTCGTCGCGCTGGTGGCGGGATTGCTCTGGGGCGCCCGCAACGGCGTGCAGTTCGCGCTGACCTTCGTGGCGCTGAAGGCGCTGCCGGTGCTGATCCTCGGTGGCTTCGAGTCGATCCCCGGCGCGATCGTGGGCGGCCTCATCATTGGTGCCACCGAGAAGGTGGCCGAGGTCTACCTCGGGCCCTACGTGGGCGGTGGCATCGAGGGATGGTTCCCCTATGTGCTTGCGCTCCTGTTCCTGCTCGTGCGGCCGGAAGGGCTGTTCGGCGAGAAGATCATCCGCCGCATCTGACGTCGGCCCCCACCCCCTAAAGCTCCAGGCGACCTCCCTCCGATGTTCTACCGCGAAGCCGGCCAGTTCAAGACGTCCTACGAAAAGGACGCCGCCATCTTTCCGATCCGCCAGGACCGGATCGGGATCGCGATCATCCTCGTGGCGGCGTTCGTCGTGGTGCCGTTCGTGGCCACGCCGTATGTCTTCTCGGCGATCCTCATCCCGTTCCTCATCCTGGCGCTCGCAGCTATCGGCCTCAACATCCTCACGGGCTACTGCGGGCAACTCTCGCTCGGCACCGCCGCGTTCATGGCCGTCGGCGCGTTTGCCGCTTACAACTTCATGCTGCGCGTGCCGCACATGCCGGTGCTGCTGGCGTTCGTGGGCGGCGGCGTGATGGCGGCGCTGGTGGGCATCGTGTTCGGCCTGCCGAGCTTGCGCATCCGCGGCTTCTACCTCGCGGTGGCCACGCTTGCCGCGCAGTTCTTCATCCTGTGGTGCCTGTCGAAGGTGGGCTGGTTCTCGAACTACAGCTCGTCCGGCGTGATCACCGCGCAGCGGGTCGAGATCCTGGGCTACGCATTCACAACGCCGGCATCGAAGTACCTCCTTGTGCTGTCCATCGTGGCGGTGATGGCGCTCGCGGCGAAGAACCTCGCGCGCAGCAACACGGGTCGCGCCTGGATGGCGGTGCGCGACATGGACGTCGCGGCCGAGGTGATCGGTATCCGCCTCATGCCCACCAAGCTCCTCGCCTTCGCGATCAGCTCGTTCTACGCCGGCGTGGCGGGCGCGCTGTACGCCTACCTCTACCTCGGCACGGTGGAGCCGGAGGCCTACAACCTCGACCTGTCGTTCCGCATCCTGTTCATGATCATCATCGGAGGGGTGGGCACGATCCTGGGCTCGTTCCTCGGCAGCGCGTTCATCGCCCTGCTGCCCATTCTCCTGAGCCTCCTCGTGAGCTTCCTCGAGAACACCGTCCACTTGTCCGTATCCAGGAGCATCACCTCGAATCTCGAGCTGATGGTCTTCGGCGGGCTCATCATCTTCTTCCTCATCGTCGAGCCGCACGGGCTGGCCCGTCTGTGGCAGATCGGCAAGGAGAAGCTGCGGCTATGGCCATTTCCTTACTGAGGGCGACGCCGGGTCGTCTCCGGGCGCTCGTCCCTTGTGGCGGGCGGGCGACGCTCGGCACGCGAGGCGCGGCCCGGGCTGCTGCAGTGCGCAACGCCGCGCCGTCGACAGCGCCTGCGGCAGCGACCACAATGCGACCGCGTTCGTCATTCATCCATCTCCGTTCAGGAGAGATTCGCGAAGGAGGAGCAACATGAAGGCAATGAAATCGGCCCTGCTGGGCCTCACCATGCTCGGTGTTGCGGCGACCGCCGTGGCGCAGAGCGAGCAGTTCATCCCGATCCTGTCCTATCGGGTGGGTCCCTACGCCGCCGGCGGCTCAGGCTACTTCGGTGGTGCGATCGACTACTTCAACCTCATCAACGCCACGGGCGGCATCAATGGCGTGAAGATCGCCTACGAAGAGTGCGAGACGGAGTACAACGCCTCGCGCGGCGTGGAATGCTACGAGCGCCTCAAGAAGGTGAAGGGCGGGGCCACCACCGTCGAGCCGCTGTCCACGGGCATTGCCTATGGCCTGCTCGACCGCGTGGGCACGGACAAGATCCCCATGACCACCTTCGGCTACGGCAGCGCCAATGCCGCGGACGGGCGCGTGTTCCCGTGGGTCTATCCGATCGGCACGAGCTACTGGAGCCAGGCTGCGGCGATGATCAGCTACCTGGGCCAGCAGGCCGGCGGGATGGACAAGCTGAAGGGCAAGAAGGTCGTGGACCTCTACCACGACTCCGCCTTCGGCAAGGAGCCGCTCCCGGTCTTCGACGCGCTCGCTGCCAAGTACGGCTTCGAGCTCATCAAGATTCCCGTCGCGCATCCTGGCAACACGCAGGAATCGCAGTGGCTGCAGATCCGCCAGGCGCGTCCCGACTACGTCATCCTGTGGGGCTGGGGGGTGATGAATCCCACGGCGCTCAAGGCCGCCGCCAAGGTGGGCTTCCCGCGTGACAAGGTGCTCGGCGTGTGGTGGGCCGGCTCCGAGGAAGACGTGATTCCCGCCGGCGATGCGGCGAAGGGCTACGTCACGGCGGCGTTCTCCGCCCCGGGCACGAACTTCCCAGTGATGCAGGACATCTCGAAGAAGCTCTACGCCTCCGGCAAGGGCAACCTTGAGGACTCCTCGCGCCAGGGCTCGATCTACCACACGCGCGGCGTGACCTACGGGATCATCATCGTGGAGGCCATCCGCAAGGCGCAGGAGAAGTACGGCAAGGGCAAGGTCATGACGCCCGAGCAGGTGCGCTGGGGACTCGAAAACCTCAACCTGACCGAGGCCCGCATCAAGGAGCTCGGCGCCGGCGGCATGTTCCCGCCCATCAAGACGAGCTGCGTGGATCACGAGGGCTCGGGCATGGTCCGCTTCCAGCAATGGGACGGCAAGGGGTTCAAGCCGCTCACGCCGTTCATGTCCGGCGATAAGGAGATGGTGCGCAAGATGGTGGACGAGAGCGCCGCCAAGTACGCCGCGGAGAAGAAGATCACCGCGCGCGATTGCAGCAAGGAAAGCTAGCCGCCACGCCCGTCGGCCTCTCCCGCACGCGTGGGGGAGGCCGGCGTTACCGACCCCGACGATCATGCAAGCCGCTCCCGTCTCCGCTTCGGCGCCCGCCATGAAGTACCTTTCGGTGAACAACATCGAGGTGATCTACGACCACGTGATCCTGGTGCTGAAGGGCGTATCGCTCGAGGTCCCGGAAGGTCGCATCGTCGCCTTGCTCGGCGCCAATGGCGCGGGCAAGAGCACCACGCTCAAGGCCATCAGCAACCTGCTCGCTGCCGAGCGCGGCGACGTGACCAAGGGTACGATCGAGTACAAGGGCACGCGGGTGGACAAGCTCACCACCAACGCGCTCGTGCGCATGGGCGTGTGCCAGGTGATGGAAGGCCGGCACTGCTTCGCGCATCTCACGGTGGAGGAGAACCTCCTCACCGGCGCCTTCACGCGCAACGTGTCGCGCGGCGAGATCGCGCAGGCGCTGGAAAAGGTCTACCACTATTTTCCCCGGCTGAAGCAGCGGCGCACGAGCCTCGCGGGCTACACGTCGGGCGGCGAGCAGCAAATGACGGCCGTGGGCCGCGCGCTGATGGCCAAGCCGGCCATGATCCTGCTCGACGAGCCGTCGATGGGTCTTGCGCCGCAGATCGTCGAGGAGATCTTCGAGATCGTGCGCGACCTGAACTCCAAGGAGCGCGTGTCGTTCCTGCTCGCTGAGCAGAACACGATGGTCGCGCTGCGCTACGCCGACTACGGCTATATCCTCGAGAACGGCCGCGTGGTGATGGACGGCGAGGCCAAGGCGCTCGCCGCCAACGAAGACGTGAAGGAGTTCTACCTGGGCCTCTCCTCCGGCGGCCGCCGCAGCTTCCGCGACGTCAAGCACTATCGGCGGCGCAAGCGCTGGCTGTCCTGAAAGGCGCCGCGATCGGCGGTTCCCGCGTGAACTTCGACACCCTGCGCAAGTTCTGCTCGCGCCTGCCGGGCGCGACCCGCGACATCAAGTGGGGCGCCGACGAGTGCCATTGCGTGGGTGGCAAGATGTTCGCGGTGTTCCTCCTCATGGAGGGGAAGGGCGCCACCTTGTCGTTCAAGTGCGAGCCGCCGCGCTTTCTCGAGCTCACCGACGTCCCCGGCATCATCCCCGCACCTTATCTTGCCCGCGCGCACTGGGTGCAGGTGGAAGACGCCCGCGCGCTCACCGACACCACGGCGTGCGAGCTCGTCACCACCTCCCACGCGCTGGTGTTCGCGAAGCTCACGCAGCGCGAGCGCGCCGCGATCACCGGAGCGGTCACCCCGAAATGACTTCCCACTTCGATACCCTCGAGACGCGCGACCCCGCGCTGCGCGAGCGCGAGCAGCTTGCCCAGTTGCGGCGGCAGGTGGCCCACGCCAAGGCGCATGCGCCGGCCTTCGCGCGCGCGCTCG
>CALFEY010000315.1 GCA_937958295.1 uncultured Pseudomonadota bacterium | reverse complement strand
AGGCGCCTCCCTGCGCCGCGGGCGTAGCCGATGCAGCGACCTGCGCAGGAGCTGCCGCGCCATCGCGGGCTCCTCGCGCGAGCCACAGCGAAGCTCCCACGGCAATGGCCACGACGGCGCCGACGACCGCGATGGCGGCCTTCTGCGACTTGGCGGGTGCGGTGCCGCCAGGAGGCGTGCCCACGAGCGAGGCGGGACGCGTGGAGGCCCCGGTTGCGGCGGTGCTGCCGGGCAGGCGCGTGGTGTCTCCGGCACCAGGCCCCACCGTCGCCGGTCCCGCGGCTGCCGCGCTGCGCAAGGCAGCGGCGAACTCGTCGGCCGTGGCGAAGCGCTCGTCGGCCTTCTTGGCGAGCGCGCGACGTACCACGCCGTCGAGCGCGCCGGGGATCTGGGTGTTGAAGCGTGATGGCGGCAGCGGATCCTCTTCGAGAACCTTGCGCATGGTGATGGTCGCATTGCCGGTGAAGGGGCGCTCGCCGGTCAGGAACTGGTAGAGCATCACGCCAACGGAGAAGAGGTCGGAGCGACCGTCCACGGGAATGCCGAGGATCTGCTCGGGCGACATGTACGCCGGCGTGCCGAGCACCGTGCCCACCTGGGTGAGCTCGGAGGCTTCCACGTGGGCGATGCCGAAGTCAGCAACCTTGGCCACGCCGTCGGGCTGGATGAAGACGTTGGCCGGCTTGATGTCGCGATGCACCACGCCGAGCTTGTGCGAATAGCCGAGCGCGGCAAGGATCTCGGTGACGATGCGCACGATATCCGCGAGGGCGAAGCGCTGGTTCTCTTCGAAGTAGCTCTTGAGCTCGCGTCCGCGCACGAGCTCCATCGCGATATACGACACACCGCCGTCCTCGCCGAAATCGTAGACGGCGACGATGTTGGGATGCGTGAGCTTGCCCGCGGCCTGGGCCTCCCGGCGAAAGCGGGCGAGAATCTCGGTGGCATGCGGCCCGGCCAACGCCTCGCGGCGGATGGTCTTGAGCGCGATCGCGCGCTCGATTGCGGGATCGTAGGCTTCGTACACCACGCCCATCGCGCCGCGGCCAAGCTCGCCGCGGATCTCGTACTTGCCCAGCTTGCTGATATCCGGCATCGGTGCTTCTACTCTTTCCAATGAAACGGGGCCGGTCGCGCCGGCCCCGCGAGGTCACGCCGCACGCGGGGACGCCTTACTTGTACTTGTTGTCGATCTCCCACACCGACTTCTGCACCAGCCGCTGCACCATCGTGTCGAGGCCGGCGCCGCCCTGCTGCGACTCGCGCGCACCGAGCGCGCCGCTCGACGTAGCGCCCACTTCCATCTTCTCTTCGGTGTAGCCCTGCGCGAGCTGCTCGGTGGTTTCGGCATCGATGATCTTGTAGCGCATGCCGATCACCCACACGCTCGTGGCCTCACCGCTGTGCACCGAGCCGATGGCCGTGCCCCCCACGGCGCCAGCCGCGGCGCCGCCGCGCGAGCCGGAGAACGCACCCAGGAGGCCGGCCATCTGGCCCAGCGTGCCGCCGTCGAAGCTCTTCTGTGCGGAGGCCACCTGCTCGGTCTTGAGGATGTCGAACTTCACGATGTACTTGGTGGTCTTGACCTTACCCATGCCGAGGTACTTGCGCGCTGCCTGCGGATCGCCCAGGTTATAGGCGAGCTCGAATTCGCGCATCACCGGGCCCAGGTTGCTGCGCTCTAGCACCTTGAAGTTGGCGTTGGACAGCTCGAGCTCGCCGAAGTCGGCGATATTGTTGGCCGTGAACTTCTGCAGGAACGTGGCGTTGCTGCTCTTGATCTCGCCCGGAATCACGATCACCTGCGGTCCCGGCTTGTTCTTGTTGGTGTAGTCCACCGACTGGTAGAGCGTCTTGTCGGCATTCTGGTTGGCCTGCTGCGACGTGGTGCCGCCCGCCGTGGGCGAAGCGCTCTGGAACTTGGGCTGCGCAAGGGCGAGCGACGCGGAGGCGGCGAGCGCCACGGCAAGGGCGGCGACGGCGAAGCGGCGCGCGAACGGGGGCTTGGGTGCGGGCATGAAGGTATCTCCTACGGTCGAAATTCGTTGCAGCGTGCGACGTGAGGGCAAGGCAGCGTCACTTCTTCTTCGCCGGCGCCGGCGGGAAGCCGGCATTGCGGCAATAGTCGCCGTATAGGCGCGCCACCACTTCGTCGGCCTGCTCGTTGACGAGCGTGAGCGCCATCTGGGCGACGTTGCTGCCGGCATAGGACGCGGCATCGGCGCCGACGTCGGACACGATCTTGCCGTTGCTCTGCGTGAGGGTAAAGCCCATCGACACCGTGACCTGGTTGACGGCGATGAGGTTGTTCATCCGCGCATCGGAGGTGATGAGGCCGCGCAGGATGAAGCTTGCGCCAAGCCGCTTGGCCGCCGAGAGCGCGGCATCGGGATCGTTCTTGAAATAGGCGTCGATCTCGGCCTGCTTGATCTGCGCGCGGATCTCCTCGGGCGTGTAGGTGCGCAGTCCCAACGAACGCAGGCGCGCGTTGATGGCCTGAAAGTGGGGGCCGTAGTTCTTCTGCTCGGCGAGCACGAACCCGTCGGATTGCCGCTCGCCGATGATCACCATGATCTTCTTGCCCTTGAGATCGTTGCGGCAGGGCGTGGACAGTTCGTAGGCGATACGGTCCTCGCGGGCCGCCTGGGCCGCACGATCGGCCTCGCGCGAGGGGTCGGGATTGGAGAACTTGAAGCCTTGCGCGAAGGCGCTTCCGCCGGCGAGCGTCACGGCAAGGCACGAAAAAACGACGAATGCGCGCACGGGAAGGCCCCGCTCCATGGTGAAATACCCGGCCCGGGCGGCCGCGGAAAATGCGCAAGATTATGCCAATAACCCCTGAAAATCCACCCGAATAATCGCCCGTCCGACCTGCGGACGGGATCCTTCGCATGCCACCTTCGATGACGCCTGACCAACGACGCACCCTCGCTGCCACGGGCCTCGGCCTGTTCATGATCTTCCTCGACGCCCTGATCGTGAACGTGGGGCTGCCCGCCATCCAGGCGGATTTCAAGGTGGGCGAAGCCGGCCTGCAGTGGGTCGTTGCAGCCTACAGCCTCGGCATGGCGGTGTTCATCATGACGTCGGCCACCCTCGCGGACCTGCACGGCCGGCGCAAGGTGTACGTGTGGGGGGTGGTCGTGTTCACGCTCGCCTCCATCGCCTGCGGCTTTGCGCCGTCCCTGGACGCGCTCAACGTGTCGCGCGGCATCCAGGGCGCGGCGGCGGCCACGGTCAACGTCACCTCGCTCGCGCTCGTCAGCGCGGCCTTTCCCGATCCCAAGCAGAAGGCACGCGCGATCGGCATCTGGGCCGCGATCGCCGGAGTGTCCAATGCCATCGGACCGACCCTCGGCGGGTTCCTCGTCGAGGCGGTGGGCTGGCGCGCGATCTTTTGGGTCAATGGCCCGGTGGGCCTGCTCGTGATCGTGCTCACGTTGCTGTACGTGACCGAGTCGCGCGACGAGCGCCCGCGCACGCTCGACCTGCCCGGCCAGGCGCTCTTCATGTTGGGCGTGGGGGCCTTCGCCTATGCCGTGATCGAGGGACCACACGCGGGGTGGACCTCGCCGGGTCTTCTTGCCTGCTTCGCGGTGGCGGTCGCTGCCCTGGTGGCCTTCATCCACGTCGAGCGACGCGCGCGCGATCCCATGATGGACCTGTCCCTCTTCCGCGACGGCGAATACTCGGTGGCCATCGCGACGGTGTGCATCGTGCTCTTCACCCTCTACGGCATGCTGCTCATGACCACGCAATACCTGCAGAACGTGCGCGGGTTTACGCCGGTGCAGACGGGCCTTCTGCTGCTGCCGTTCAGCGCGGCGATGCTGGTGGGAGCGCCCCTCGCGGGACGGCTCGTGGGCCGCTACGGCACCGTGCCGCCGGTGCGCGCGGGTCTGGTCGTGATGATCGGCGGCCTGTGTACGCTCATGCTCGGCATGGCCGGACATCCGGCGATCGTGGCGCTGGCCCTCGCGACCACGGGCTTCGGCTTCGCCCTCTGCCTCACGCCGATCACCACGCTGGCCATGACGAGCGTGGAGCCGCAGCGCGCCGGCATGGCCTCGGGCATCATGAGCGCACAGCGCGCGATCGGCTCCACGCTGGGCTTCGCGGTGATGGGCTCGATCCTGTCGGCGTGGCTCGTGGGCACGCTCGATCATGCCCTCGCGCCGGTGGTGCCCTCCCCTACGGAGCGCGCGGCCGTCGCGCGGACCATCATCGCCGACGCCACGCCGCGCGTGCACGTGGCGGAGATCGCGCCTGCCAAGCCCATCCAGCATCCGGACGCGGCGCGGGCAACGGCGATTCGCGCCGCGGCCGAGCACGACTTCGTCAACGGCATCCGCGTGGCGCTGTCACTGGCGATCGTGCTTCTCGCGCTGGTGTTCGTGCTGGGCCTCTACGCGTTTCCGCGCGGCCCCGACGCCGCGCTCGTGCACGCTGCGCGCGAAGCGGCGACGGAAGTGGAGCCTTGAGCGTTCACCGCGGCCGGCATCTTCAACCTCCGCGCAGGCCGAACTCCGCGGCGAGGAGCTCGTAGGAGCGGTGGCGCGGCGCGGCATCGTAGGTCCACGTCACCACCGCCATCTCGTCGAGGTCGAGCTCGGCCGCGATCTCGCGCAAGCGTGCGCCTACCTGCGCCCCGGTGCCCACGATCGCCTTTGCGCGCAGGCGGTCGATGATCTGCTGCTCGGCCGCCGTGTAGCGCTGCGCGCCCGCCTCGTCGGGAGGCAGCAGGGCGTGCCGCAACCCCTGCTCGAAACCCACACGCCAATGCTCGCGGGTGTGCAGGAGGCGGCGGGCCTCCGCCTCGGTGTCGGCGGCCAGCGCCCACACGCAGATGCTGGCTTGCGGCGAGGGATGGGCCTCGCTCGGTCGGTACAGTCGGCGGTACAGGTCGAGCGCTTCCGCCGCGCCCCGGCCGTCGCTGAAGAAATACGCGTAGGCATACGGCAGGCCGAAGTGCGCGGCGAGCTGCGCGCCATAGTCGGAGCTGCCGAGGATCCATACGTCGGGCTGCGTGGGCCCCATCGGATGCGCGCGGATGGCGCGGAACGGATGTCCTTCGGCCAGCGGCGTGCCGCCAAGCCAGCAGAGAAGATCGCGCACCTGCTGCGGAAACTCGTCGGCCGCGTTGGCGTGCGGATTGAGCGCATACGCGGTGAGGCGGTCGGAGCCCGGCGCGCGGCCGAGGCCAAGATCGATGCGCCCGGGGGCGATCGCTTCGAGCACGCGGAACTGCTCGGCGACCTTCAACGCCGCGTAGTGCGGCAGCATCACGCCGGCGCTGCCCACGCGGATGCGAGAAGTAGTGGCGGCGATGGCGGCGATGAGTACCTCCGGCGCGGTGCCCACGATGCTGTCGCTGTTGTGATGCTCCGAGACCCAGTAGCGGTGATAGCCCAGGGCATCGCAGTGGCGCGCGAGATCCAGGCTCTCGCGTATGGCGGCATCCTGGCCGCGGTCGCGCGCCG
>CALFEY010000314.1 GCA_937958295.1 uncultured Pseudomonadota bacterium | reverse complement strand
TGCGGTGGACGAGGTCATGGCCGCAGTGGCCTCGCTGCATCCCGCGCTCGAGCTGCCCGATTCGCGCTACGAGGACTTCTGTGCCGTGGGTGCGCCCCAACTGATCGCGGACAATGCCTGCGCGCACCGCTTCGTGCTCGGGGAAGCCGCAAGCCCCGCGTGGCGGGCGCTCGACCTCGCCGCGCACGCGGTGGCAGCCGACGTCGTGGGCAAAACCCGGCACGAGGGCCGCGGGGCCAACGCCCTCGGCGACCCGCGCATCGCGCTCACGTGGATCGTCAACGAGCTGCGCCTGCTCGGCCTTCCGATGGAGGCCGGCCAGGTCGTGATCACCGGGACGTGCGTGACGCCCATCCCGGTGGTGCCGGGCGACGAAGTGCGGGCGACCTACGGCGCGCTGGGCGAGCTGTCGGTGCGCCTGGCGTGAGGTCGGGCCAGGGCGCCTGCCTCAATCCATCTTGATGTTCGATTCCTTGCCCACCTTCGAGTACAGCGCCTCCTGCGACTTCGCATAGGCCGCGAACTGCTCGGGGCCGCGGATCTGCATCTCGAGCCCCTGCTTGCCCACCAGCTCCTTCATCTCGGGCGCGCTCGCGACCTCGGTGATCACGGTGTTCAGCTTGTCGACGATCGGCTTGGGCAACCCGGGCGGCCCCACCACGCCGTACCAGGCGGAGATGTCGAAGCCGCGCAGGCCCAGCTCGTCGAGCGACGGCACGTCCGGCAGCAGCGTCGAACGCTGCGCGCTCGTGACGGCGATGGCGCGGAGCTTGCCCGCCTGCAGCATGGGCATCACCGTTGCCATGCTAGGAAAGCCCACGTCGATCTGGCCGCTGATCAGGGCCGGCAGCGCCTCCGCGTTGCCCTTGAACGGCGCGTGGATGAGCTTCAGCTTCGTCATCGACTGGAAGAGCTCGCCGGCGAGATGCGACGTGGCGCCGACCCCGTCGGAGGCATAGGTGATGCCGTCGGGCTTGGCCCGCGCCCATTCGATCAGTTCTTTGAGGTTCTTGGCCTTGTTGTCCGAGCTCACCACGAGCACCAGCGGTGCCTGCGTGAGGAACGTGATCGGCGTGAAGTCGCGCGTCACGTTGTAGGGCACCTTGCTCGACAGCACGCCGTGGATGAAGGTGGCGCTCGCCATCATGAGCAGGCGGTAGCCGTCCGGGTCGGACTTGGCGATCAGGTCCGCTGCGATCGATCCGGCCGCGCCGGCGCGGTTCTCCACCACCATCGGCTGGCCGAGCTTCTCGCCGATCTTGGTGGCGAACAGGCGCGACGTGACGTCGGTGCCGCCGCCAGGCGCGAAGCCCACGAGTAGTCGCACAGGCTTGTTGGGGTAAGGCTGGGCCTGCGCCATGGCGAAGCCGGCGTGGGCGGCCATCGCGACCAGGGCGCTGCAGAGCAGCGTACGTCTTTTCACGCATCCTCCGAGGGTGCTTGCATGTGTCGGTCGAGCAGCGATCCGTAGCCGACGATGGGTTCGCGCTGGCCGAGCGCGCGCAGCGCGCCCCACATGCTCACCATGTTCGTGCTGAGGACGGGCTTGCCAAGCTCGCGCTCGAGACGGTCGACGACGCTCATCGCCCACCAGTTGCCGCAGGCGAGGAACACGGCGTCGGCGTCCGGGCGGTCCACCGCTCGGGCCGACTCGTAGGCGGTCTGCGGATCGAGCACGCCGATTTCGTTGTTGCGCACCACCCCGCGGGCGGACTGGTGCAACACCTCGACCCCGTTGGCCTCGATGAACGCGGCCACGCCGCGATTGACGTCTTCGCTCCAGGGCGCGGCGAGTGCGATGCGCTTCACGCCGAGCGTGCGGAACGCCTCGAG
Source organism: uncultured Pseudomonadota bacterium (assembly GCA_937958295.1). Classification (GTDB taxonomy): domain Bacteria; phylum Pseudomonadota; class Gammaproteobacteria; order Burkholderiales; family Casimicrobiaceae; genus VBCG01. The sequence continues at coordinate 24,532 of CALFEY010000314.1, read as the reverse complement.
CATGGCGGTGGACGCCGTGGTGGCAGGCTTGCCCGTGGCCGCCTCGATGCGCCGCTGGACCTCGCGGTCGTAGCCCAGTCCCTTGCGCGAGGTCGGGGCAGTGGCCGCGAGCAGGATCACGCCCACGTCGGCATCGGCGAGCTTGCGGCTCTCGTGCTCGAGCTCCTCCACCATGCGCACCGTCGAATCGCCATCGACGTTGTTGAGCGTGAGCCGCGCGCAGTGCAATGAGACATCCGGCGGCAATACCTGCGCGAACTCCGGCTCCTGCGTGGAATTCGACGATGGCAGCAGGAGACCGAGGCGCCGCGTCTTGCGAATGTTGTCCACGCCTACCCCTTGGGCATCGTCGCGAGCAGGCGGCCGTAGCCTTCGATGCGCTCGGGCCCGTTCACCGCCTGCACGGCCGCCCAGATCGCCGCCTGATTGGTGGCAATGACCGGCACGCCGAAGCGGCGCTCCCAGTCGTCGATGGAATTCATCACGTGATAGGCGCCCCCGGCCATGATGATCGCGTCCGGGCCAAGCTTGGTCAGGCGTCCGATCGCCTCGGCGGCAGGCTCGGGGCCCAGCTTGGTGATGGCCATGGGGTCGGTGATGTTGAACGAATCCACCGCGAGGAACTCGAGCCCGAAGTGCCGCTCCCAGAAGCGCCGCCCGCGATTGACGAGGTCGGCGTTGTAGGGCGATAGCATCGCCACGCGCTGCGCGCCCATGGCCTTCAACGCGCGGCCGATGGCGAACGCAGTGGTGTAGGTCGGCGCGCCGGAGATCGCCGCGATGCGCTTGGTCACCGCGGCGTCGTAGCCCTCCTCGCCATAGAAGCTCGCCGCGGTCTGCAGCAGGATCATCGCCGCGGGCTTCAGCGTGCCGAGCAGCTGCGCCTGATAGTCGATGTCGGCGTCGTGCTCGCGCCAGCCCGCCTCGTCCACCGAGCTCACGCGCAAACGGCCCACGTGAACCTGGTAGTTCTTGGGCAGGACGCGGTTGACGTCGATCTCCACCGCCGTGTTGGTGGCGGGAATCAGCATGCCGATCGTGTGGATCATTGGGGCGGGCTCCGGCTGCGACCTAGTCGACGCGGATGTTCGCGGCCTTGACCACGCGCGACCACGTGTCCATTTCCTTCTTGATGAAGGCGTCGAGCTCCTGCGGCGTGCTGCCCACCGGCAACGTGCCGACCTTAACAAGCTGCTCGCGCACCGAGGGCTGGGCGAGTGCCTTGACCATGGCCTGGTTCAAGCGCTCGATCACGGCCGGGGGCGTTCCGGTCGGGGCCACGAGGCCCACCCAGTCGGACACCTCGAAGCCCGCCACGCCCGCTTCGGCAACAGTGGGCACGTTGGGCAGGCTCGGATCGCGCTTCGACGTGGTGACGCCGAGCGGGATCACCCTGCCCGCATTGATCTGTTGCACCGACGAGGCGATGGTCGCGAAAAGCACGTCGGTCACGTTGCCCAGCAACGACGCCACGGCTTCCCCACCGCTCTTGTAGGGAATGTGCGTCATCTTCGTGCCGGTCTGGTAGTCGAAGAGCGCCGTGGCCAGGTGCGGGCCGCTGGCATTGCCCGCCGAGCCGTAGTTGAGCGAGCCGGGCTTCGACTTCGCGAGCTCGATCAACTCCTTGATCGTGCGGGCCGGTACGGTGGGATTGACGAGCACCACCAGCGGCACGAGCGCGACGAGGCCGATGGACACGAACTCCTTCTGCGCGTCGTACGGCATCTTGGACATCACGAACGGATTGGAGCCGAGCGAGATGTTGGCCACGCCGAGCGTGTAGCCGTCGGCCGGCGCCTTGGCCACGATCCCCATGCCGATGGTGGAGCCGCCGCCAGGCCGGTTCTCGATGACCACCGGCTGGCCCAGCTGCTCCTGGAGCGCGGGCGAGAGGATGCGCATCACCACGTCGTTGGAGCCGCCGGGTGCGAACGGCACCACGATACGGATGGGGCGGTTGGGAAAGTCCTGCGCGAAGCTCGGCGCCGTCGCCAGAACGGCCATGAGCAAGGCAGCGCGCAGCGCGCGTGCGACGATCGTCATCTACTTCCTCCTGGGACGGTCATGCTTGTCGTTCGACGTCCATTGCGGATCGCCGGGATCGCAAGGATGGACCCTAAAGGACAGCAGGAGGAAATAGGGTTCTCCTAGACCGGGTATAAGTATTACTTATCGCGCCTTGCGCGCGACGCGGCGGCACGCGGCCGATCAGTCGAGGGCTGCGATCTCGCAGTTGGCCATCACCTTGCCTGTCAGGTAGAGGAAGAAGGTGCCATGCCCTACCAGGGCGATGACACCCTCCGGCCGCGCAAGCACGTGCTCCCTGACCTGCGCAACTCGCCGCTGCACGACGTCCACCGGCTCCACGCACACGCCGCGAGCATCGGGAGCGCCGTCCCGGTGCCACCAGGCGTCGTGGAGCCCGGAAAAGTCGATCGACGGAAACTCGGCGGCGATGGCAGCAGGCGCCCGGCCGATGTCGCAGCTGTTCTCCACCCGCTCCCGCAACAGCGGTACCGCCTCGATGCGCGGTGCGTTGGGATGTCCGTCGAAAAGGCCGCGGGCCGTTTGGAGCGCTCGCGTGAGCGGCGAGGCAAGCACGACCTCAACGGGATAGCGCGCCACCGCGGCACGGGCCTGCGCCACCTGGCTGCGGCCGACCTCGCTCAACCGTGCGTCGTAGTGCAACGGATCGACGGGAGTGACGCGCCATGCGGCGTTGAACGTCGATTCCCCGTGCCGGATGCAGAGGATGGACTTGCGGCTCACGATGCGGCGGACGGGCGCGCGGCGGGCTTGCTCATCTGCGCCAGCGCGACCCGATCCGAGTGACGATCGATCCGGATCACGCGATACCCGTGACCTTCGTAGAACGGCACGTTGCCCTCCATGATCGTGTTGGTGGTGAGATCGAAGCGCTCGGCATCCGCCACCGCCTCCTCGAGCGCCGCGAGCAGCGACGAGCCGATCCCCGCCCCCCGGTGCTCGGCGTCGACCACCAAGGCACGGATGACGCACACCCTGTCCGCGAGCACCCCGCGGACCGCGCCGACGATGTGCTCGCCGCGCCGCGCCACCAGCGCCGTGTGTTGCAGGATGTGCTCCTCGATCGCGTCGAGCGGCTCCGCGAGCGGGGGAATGGCCCGACCGTCCTCGAGCGTGCCCACGCGGCGCCCCTCTTCCGCGAAGGCGCGACGCTGGAGGTCGAGCATGGCCCGGGCGTCTGCGAGGCGAGCGCGGGTGATGGTGTGCATGCTGCCGGGGATGAACTCTCCGACAGGATGTTACGTCATCGCGGACGGCAGGCGGGAGGCAGGGAGGAGGTTCGCGGTCTCCCCTGGCCCAACGGCCGGTCAGAACGCGACAACGCCGGCCCCGTCCCCGGGGGCCGGCGTCAAAAATGGCGCTTGCGAACGACCGGGCTACGCTTCCACGAGCTCCCCGTGACGCACCTCGGCACCCTTCATCACCTTGGTTTCCGGCGCCGGCAAGCCCGAGCGCTTGAAGGTGGCGGTGAGCTCCTGCTTGCGCGCGGACATCTCCTGGCCGAGCGCCACGAGATCGGCGCCGTTGCGCTTCGCCTGCGCGAACATGCCGTCGCGCTGCTCTTCTTCCTTGACGTGGTGCTTGATCATCTCGGAGAGGACTTTGACCTTGGCGTCGTAGAACTCGTCGTCGGGCGATCCCTCGAGGATCTCCGCGAGCAGAACCTTCGAGCCGTCGTGCTCGACGTAGGCTTCGCCGTAGATCTCTTCGTCGATGAACTCCTTCACCCCGGGATAGAAGACTTCTTCCTCGATGATCTGGTGCACGGTCAGTTCCATGCAGATCTGTTGCGCGAGCTTGGCTTTGGTGACCTTGCCGTTGGTAGCTTCGAACTTGTCGAAAAGCTCTTCGACCAGGCGGTGATCCGCCTTGAGCAGGGCAACGGCATCGGGCTGACGGGTGGCTGGCATGTTTGGCTTCCTCGTTGATCGAAGTAACAGACTTCGGACCGCACTATCCCCCCAACGCCGCGCCGCAAACATAGGCCGATGGCGCATACGCGCGTCAGTGCTTGCCTGACCGATCGCCACCCAGGCGCAGTGGCTGTGGCACGATCCCGCGTCTGTCCGTGCTGGTGCGAGCTCAGCTTGAACGGCCGGGCAAGGTGTTTTTTGCATGCCATGCGAAGATGCCGCCCCATGAAACGTTGCCATCCCGTTCACGGCTGCCGCTCCTTCCGGGCGAAGAAGCCGTTGCGCGGTCCCTGCGGCACAAGCCGTCAGGGACGCGCCCCACCTCGCTAACCCCCGTCGACATTGCGTTCTGCGGCTCTGCCGCAGGGTCAGTCAGAAGCACCGAGCCCGGCCTCGCCGGGTAGGGGGAATTCATGCAGTCTGTTCGTCTCCATACCGATGGCAAGGGAGTGCTGTGGCTGCTCGGCCGTTGCAAGCGGTGCGGCCAGGTTCACAAGTACTTAGCGGCGGCAGCCACGACCTCGTCCGTCCACTGCAAGTCGTGCAATGCCGTGTTGCAGGTGGAAGGCGCCGTGCTGGGAAAGCCCAGCTCCGAGCCTCCGCAGGTTTGACGAAGGCCCTCGGCTTGGCGGCCGAGGGGCTCGCGCGGACGGCTTGCGCGCGGGTGCGGGCAGGCGCCGACTCCCCGTGTCGCCGTCGTCTTACGCTCCTCCCGGCGTTCGTCCGCTCGCGATGGCAGGGGCACCCCTTTACCTTGCCTCGATGCGACGGTGCGGTGCGCCGCGGTCGCACGTACCAACGGCCGTCATTTTCGATCGGAGAACGCCATGGCTACCCGCAAGACACCCTCGCCAAAAACCACCGCCAAGAGGCCCGGCACCTCCTCGCGAAAGACCACCGCGAAGAAGTCGCCCAGAAGGGCAACCGCGCGCAAGGCAGTCAAGCGCGCGACGAAGAGCACCGGGGCCAAGCAAGCGTCGACGGCACGCAAGTCCCCGGCGCGCAAATCGACCGCGAAATCCTCGTCGAGCAAGAAGATCGCCCGCCAGAAAGTCGAGAAGGTCATGCACGAGCGCAAGGCCGGCACCCTGCGCAGCGGCTCGGGGAAGAAGGTCACGAGTCGTAAGCAGGCGATCGCCATCGGCCTGTCCGAGGCGCGCAAGGCCGGCGCCCGCATCCCGCGCAAGAAGACGTAGCCCTGCGCTGTCGGCATTGGGAGGTGCCGGCGCGCCGAATTGGTGCGGACCGGGTACGCGGCGGGCGTCGGGGTCTTCTGAAGGTCACGGTTTGCCCCTAGACTTCCCTTCTGGACGGAGGGCGCGCGACGCCCTCGTCACCTGCCACCGACCTCCCACCACGCACAGGAGAAGCCACATGAGCGACATCGTCGTCACCAACGATGGCACGCGCATCTTTTACAAGGACTGGGGCCCGAAGAGCGCACAGCCGATCGTGTTCCATCACGGCTGGCCGCTGTCCGCCGACGACTGGGACGCGCAGATGCTGTTCTTCCTGCACCACGGCTACCGCGTGATCGCACACGACCGCCGCGGGCACGGGCGTTCCACGCAAGTCAGCGAGGGTCACGACATGGACCACTACGCGAGCGATGCCTTCGCCGTCGTCGAGCACCTCGACCTCAAGAACGCGGTGCACATTGGACACTCCACCGGCGGAGGCGAGGTGGCGCGCTACGTCGCACGGCATGGCGAGCCCTCCGGCCGCGTGGCCAAGGCGATCCTGGTGAGTGCGGTGCCGCCGCTGATGGTCAAGACACCGGCCAACCCCGAGGGGCTTCCGATCGAAGTGTTCGACGGCTTCCGCAAGGGATTGGCGGACAACCGGGCGCAGCTCTTCGTCGATGTGCCCGCCGGTCCGTTCTATGGTTTCAACCGCCCCGGCGCGAAGGTTTCCCAAGGCGTGATCGACAACTGGTGGCGCCAGGGGATGATGGGAAGCGCCAAGGCGCACTACGAAGGAATCAAGGCCTTCTCCGAAACCGACCAGACCGAAGACCTGAAGGCCATCACGGTCCCCACGCTGGTGCTGCACGGTGATGATGACCAGATCGTGCCGATCGTGGCTTCCGCCCACAAGGCGATCAAGCTCCTCAAGAACGGCACGCTCAAGGTCCATGCGGGATTTCCGCACGGCATGCTCACCACGCATGCGAGCGTGATCAATGCCGACCTGCTCGCCTTCGTGAAGGGCTGACCCCCGCGCGGGACCCTTTGCGCCGGAGGCGCGGACATCGCAAGTGCGGTCGTCCGCGCCTCTGACCGTCCCATGCGTTGACGGACTACAGAAAGCCGACGCCCCTCCGATCAGGATGTCAACCTGCGGGGGACGTGGCCCGGAGGTGTCGTGGGCCGCTGCCTGCTTTTCGGAGTCCCGTGATGAGCGTCATCAACGCAAGCGAGCCTGTCCTCCCCCCGCGCGAGCACGCGGCGCGCCGTGCCGCGACCCTGACGTCACGCGTGACAGACATCCCGCGCGCCGAGCGCCTGCTCGCCACGGCGAGCGAAACGCTGGCCGCGAGCGAGAGCCAGCCCGTCGCCGAACGGCTCCGCGCCCTTTGCGTGGCCCTTGATGGCCTGGTGCCGTTCCCGGCACGCGGCCACACGCTCACGCGCTTCCGTCTGCTGGCCGCGATCGCCGGAAGCGACCTGTCGTTGGCGCGTCTCTTCGAAGGTCACGCCGATGCGCTGGCCATTCACGAAGAGCTCGACGCGCCGTTCCCGCACGAGCCTAGCTCGACCTGGGGCGTGTGGGCGGCGGAAGCGCGCGAGCGCGTCGCGCTGTCGATCGCGACGGACGGTACGGCGCGCCTGCATGGCGTGAAGCACTGGTGCTCCGGCGCCCCGTTGCTCACCCACGCCTTGGTCACCGCATGGCGCGGCGACGCAGGGCCGTTCCTGGTGGCGATATCGCTCGACCAGGCGGGCGTCACGCCGCGCCGCGGGCGCTGGTCCGCCGTGGGCATGGCCGACAGCGAGAGCGTGGATGTCGAGCTGGCGCAGGCGCACGGTATCGTCGTCGGCGACGTCGGCCGCTACTTGTCGCGATCCGGCTTCTGGCACGGGGCGATGGGGGTGGCTGCGTGCTGGTTCGGTGGGGCGGTCGCGGTGGGCGAGATCGCCCGCCGCTACATGCCGGACAACGCCGATCCTATCCGTGCTGCACACCTAGGAGCGATCGATGTCGCACTCGCGCAGGCGGGCGACGTGCTGCGCGCCGTCGCGGCCTGGACCGACCGGAACCCTGACACCGACGCCCGCGTGCCGGCGCTCCGCGCGCGGGCGGCGGTGGACAGTGCTGCACAAGCGGTCCTCCATCACGCCGGACGCCTTCTCGGCGCATCGGCGTATTGCCTCAATCCGACCTTTGCCCGGCTGGCTGCCGACCTGCCGGTTTACGTGCGCCAAAGTCATGCGGAACACGACCTCGCCGCGATCGGTGTCAGGGTCAAGCAGGATGCCCCGGGGACATGGACGCTGTAGCGCGACCCCTCATCCACGGCGCGGGGACGGCCGAGCCCGCCTGGCGACAGATCCTCGCCGCGACCCGTCCCACGCGAGTAGTGGACGCCGCCGGCCTGGTGACAGGCTGCACGCGCGTGGTCGTGGTGGCCCCACATCCTGACGACGAGGTCCTCGGCGTGGGGGCCACCTTGCGCATGCTCGCGAACAGGGGATTGGACAGCCTGCTCGTGTCCGTCACCCGCGGTGAGGCAAGCCATCCGGCATCGCAGCAGTGGTCGCCCGCCGAGCTCGGCCTGCGGCGTCTGGCCGAACGCGACGCCGGCCTGGCGCGGTTGGGATGGAGTCCCGGAGCGATCGTCCAGGCGGGCCTTCCGGACGGCGAAGTGGCCGCCCACGAAGACCGCCTGGAGTCGCTCCTGGCGTCGCGCCTGCGTGGCTGCGATGCGGTATTCACCACGTGGCGAGGCGATGGCCATCCGGACCACGAGGCCACCGGGCGTGCCGTTGCGCGGGCGTGCGCCGCGCACGGGGCGCGGCTTTTCGAGTTCCCGGTGTGGATGTGGCACTGGGCGCAGCCGGCAGACACGCGCGTGCCGTGGTCGCGACTGGCCCGCATCGCGTGCACCGCGGCCGCGCGCGACGCGAAGCGACTCGCCATACGCGCACACGCGACGCAGCTCGCGCCGGACGAAACGACGGGCCGCCCGGCCATCCTGCCCACGAGCACGCTCCTGCGCTTTGACCGCGACTACGAGAGCGTCTTCGCGTGAGCCTGCCCGCGACCTATTTTGATGCGCTGTACGCGGGTTGCGACGATCCGTGGTCGTTTCGCTCACGGTGGTACGAGAAGCGCAAGCGATCGCTCCTGCTTGCGAGCCTGCCGCGTGAGCGCTTCGCGTGCGCCTTTGAGCCTGGCTGCTCGAACGGCGAGTTGACGAGCGAGCTCGCGCAACGCTGTGACCGGGTGATCGCCAGCGACAGCTCGGCGCGCGCGGTGGATCTCGCCCGGCAGCGGACGCATGCCCAGGCCAACGTCGAGTTGAGCACCGGGCGCGTTCCCGACGATTGGCCCGACGGCGTGCAGGACCTCGTGGTGCTGAGCGAGGTGGCGTACTACCTCGATGCGCAGGCGCTGCAGCGGCTCGCGGCGCGGACGCTGTCGTCGCTCGCCGCGGATGGCGTGGTGGTGGCGTGCCATTGGCGCCATCGCGTCCCCGACTATCCGCAGGGCGGCGGCGCCGTCCACGCGTGCCTCGCCGCCGCGCTCACGCTGCCGCAACTCACACGGCACGTCGAGCCGGACTTCCTGCTCGACGTGTGGACCGCCGATCCGCGCTCCGTCGCCCAACGGGAAGGGCTCGCATGATCGGCGTGGTGGTGCCTGCGCACAACGAGGAGCGCGCCCTGGGGGCGTGCCTGCACGCCCTGCAACGGGCGGCGGCGAATCCGCGCCTGCAGGGCGAAGCGGTACGGATCGTCGTGGTACTGGACGACTGCAGCGACCACTCGGCCCGCATCGCCAACGCCGCGGGCGTGCAAACGATCGCGGTGATGTGCCGCAACGTGGGTAAGGCGCGGGCCACGGGCGCCGAGGCCCTGCTGCGCGAGGACGCACGCTGGCTCGCCTTCACCGACGCCGACTCGGTGGTAGCGACGGATTGGCTCGCCGACCAGCTCTCCCTCGAGGCGGAGGTCGTGTGCGGGTCGGTGGCGGTGGCCTGGCCGCCCGGATCGGAGGCACTGCGCCGGTCTTACGAGCGCTTCTACTGCGACCGCGACGGTCACCAGCACATCCATGGGGCCAACCTGGGGCTCACCGGTCACGCTTATCGCAAGGCGGGCGGCTTCCCGCCCTTGGCGTGTCGCGAGGATGTGGCCCTCGTGCAGGCGCTGGTGCGCCTGGACGCGCGCATCGCCTGGAGTGCGCGGCCGCGCGTGCAGACGAGCGCAAGGCGGCAGGGCAAGCTCAGCGGAGGCTTTGCCGACTACCTGACCGCACTCGCGTAAACGTCAAGAACGCGGGGCGCTCGGAGGCGGCCGGTGCGGCTTACGCGAGCGCCTCTTGCAGCACGCGCTGCAGGCTCTCCGGCGTGACGGGCTTGAGGAGCGCGATCGCGCCCTGCCGAAGCACATCTTCGGCCCCGGTGGGATCGCCGGTGACCAGGATCACGGGGACATCGGGCTGCACCTGCCGCGCCTTCTCGCACAGATCGATGCCATCCATATCGGGCATACGAAAGTCGGTGAGCACGGCGCCGACGACGCGTCCCCGCTCCAGCAAGCCGAGCGCCTCGTGCCCGCTGCTGGCCACGAGGGGACGGTGGCCGAGCGCCTCCACCAGTGCGGCGAGGGCCCGCAGCGAATCCTGATGATCGTCCACGACAAGAATGGTTCGAGGGGACATGGCGGCGCCCCTTTCGGGCGAATTCGGGGGGCGAATGGTAGCAAAGGTGCGCGCACCGCCGGCCTTCCTGCACTTTCCGACGCTTTCGGACAACGGCGCGGGAGACCGGCCTACATGCCACAGGGCGCGTCACGGCCACAATCCTCTTTCATCGCGCCGCCCGAGATCCGAGGGAATCCCATGAAAGCACTCACCTATCACGGCGCGTTCGAGGTCCAAGTCGACCACGTCCTCGACCCGGTACTTGAACACGCCGGCCGCGGCGAAGCTGCCCGGGGCTACGAGATCTTCGAGAAGAAGGAGGGCCGCCGCAAGGTCGTCCTCGTCCCGTAGCCGCCTGCCGGCACGGACTCGACCGCAAACCACAGCGCTGCCCTGCGGGTGGCGACTCCCGAATCACGAAGGAATCCGACATGGCCACAACGAAGTCGACCTCGAAATCCAGGAAGCCAGGACGCGCCGGAGCGGCGGACCGACCCAACGGCAGCGACGCCGGGGCGTCCAGCAGCAAGGGCACCGTGAGCGGTCCCGCGCAGGGCGTGTCCGCCGTCGCCGATGCAGCCACGGCCAAGCACGCGGGCACCGAAGCGGTGGCCGCGCAGTTTCCGTTCAACGCGGCCAAGCCGAGCGAATTTGGCGACGCGGCGCGCGACCCCGCCAGGGGACAGTCCGTCGAGCCACCGCATCCGCTGGTCAGCGGCAGCACGCTGACCGAGACCCACGCGTCGCCCAAGGTGGGCAGCGGCAAGCCGCAGGCGAGCTTCAATCCGGGCAACGCCTCGCTCGATCGCGTGCGCGTGGATTCCGGAGACCGGGTGCTCACGACCAACCAGGGCGTGCCGGTGGCCGACAACCAGAACTCGCTCAAGGCCGGCTTCCGCGGCCCGGCGCTGCTCGAGGACTTCATCCTCCGCGAGAAGATCACGCACTTCGATCACGAGCGCATCCCGGAGCGGATCGTGCACGCCCGCGGATCGGGGGCGCATGGCTACTTCGAGTGCTACGCCCCGCTCACCGAGATCACGCGCGCCTCCGTGTTCGCCGAGGCGGGCAAGCGCACGCCCGTGTTCGTGCGCTTCTCCACCGTGGCCGGCGAGCGCGGCTCGACCGATACGGCACGCGACGTGCGCGGATTTGCCGTGAAGTTCTACACCGACGAAGGCAACTGGGACCTCGTGGGTAACAACATTCCCGTGTTCTTCATCCAGGATGCGATGAAGTTCCCGGACCTCGTGCACGCAGTGAAACCCGAGCCGCATCACGGCATGCCGCAGGCGGCGTCGGCTCACGACACGTTCTGGGATTTCGTCTCGCTCATGCCCGAATCCACGCACATGCTCATGTGGATCATGTCCGACCGCGCCATCCCACGCAGCTACCGCATGATGCAGGGCTTCGGCGTGCACACCTTCCGCTTTGTGAACGAGCAAGGCGAGTCGCGGCTGGTGAAGTTCCATTGGAACCCGGTGGCCGGCACTCACGCCCTGCTCTGGGACGAGGCCGTCAAGATCTCCGGCGCGGATCCCGATTTCCACCGGCGCGACCTGTGGGAAGCGATCGAGGCGGGCGCGTACCCGGAATGGGAGCTCGGCGTGCAGGTCTTCACCGAGGAAGAGGGCGAGCGCTTCTCGTTCGATGTCCTCGATGCGACCAAGATCGTGCCGGAGGAGCTCGTCCCCGTGCAGCCCGTGGGTCGCCTCGTGCTCAACCGCAATCCCGACAATTTCTTCGCCGAGACTGAGCAGGTGGCCTTCTGCACCGCGCACATCGTGCCGGGCCTCGATTTCACCAACGATCCGCTCCTCGCGGGACGCATCCACTCCTACGTCGATACGCAGATCTCGCGCTTGGGCGGCCCTAACTTTCACGAGATCCCGGTCAACGCATCGGTCGCGCAGGTCCACAACAACCAGCGCGACGGCATGCACCGGCAGGGCATTCCGCGTGGCCGCGTGGCGTACGAGCCCAACTCGCTCGGCGGCGGCTGCCCGTTCCAGGCCGGCGCGAAGGGCTTCATGTCCTTTCCGCAACCCGTTCAGGAGGACAAGGTCCGCGGCAAGCCGGAGAAATTCGCCGAGCACTATAACCAGGCCACCCTGTTCTGGAACAGCCAGACCGACGTGGAGAAGCTGCACATCATCAAGGCGTTCCGTTTCGAGTTGACGAAGGTGCAGACGCCCGCCGTGCGTCGCCGCGTGGTCGCCACGCTGCGCAACGTGGCGGAGGAGCTCGCGAGCGCCGTGGCCGATGGCCTCGGGATGCGGCTGCCCGACCCCCTTCCGCGCGCGCTCGACGTGGTGCCGGATGCCGAGATCGAGAGCTCGGACACCTTGTCGATGATGGCGCGCCCGGGCGACGGCAGTATCGCCACGCGCAAGGTAGCCATCCTCGTCGCCCCGGGCGTGGAGGCCGAGGTCGCGCAGATCCACGCCGAGCTCATGAGACAGGGCGCGGTCCCGCGCTACGTAGGCACGCAGTTGGGCGACATCGCGACGAGGGACGGCGGCATCATCTCCGTCGAGATCACCCTCGAGACGGGACCGTCGGTGACATTCGACGCCGTGGTGGTGCCCGGCGGCGCCGCGGGTTCGGCGCTGGCCACGCACGGAGGCGCCATCGAGTTCGTGAAGGACGCCTATCGTCACTGCAAGGCCATCATGTTCCTGGGTGGCACGCGCTCCGCGGTGCTCACCAAGGCAGCCTTGCCGACCTCCCTGCCCGACGGCGCCCCCGACCCCGGCCTCGTGCTGGGCGACGGCACCGGAGCGGCGAGCGGCGAGGCTTTCGTGACGGCGATCGCGGCCCATCGCGCCTTCGCCCGCGAATCCGATCCGCCCCTGGTCTAGGAGATCGCCATGCCCGAACCGATGGCGGTACCACAACCTGTGCGCGAGCTCCTGCTGCAAGCGCTCGAGCATGAGCGCGGCGGCGCGCTCATCTACTTCAACGCGTTGGAGTGCGCGATCAACGATGATCTGCGCGCGGAGTGGGAGAAGTACCTCGACCAGACGCTGCGGCACGTCGACGTGCTCACCGCCACCTGCGCCGCGCTCGGTCTCGATCCGGAGGAGACCACGCCCGGATGCCGGATCGTGCAGAGCAACGGCAAGGCGCTCGTCACGGCAATGCGGGCCGCCCTTGCCGAGGGCGATCGCCAGGCGGCGCAGCTCGTGGCGTGCGACTGCGTCGTCCTGGCGGAGACCAAGGACCACGCCAACTGGCATCTCATCGGGCAATGCGCCAAGCGCTTGACGGGTGACGTGGCGCAGCATTTGCAGGCGGCCTACGACGAGGTGGAGGATCAGGAGGATGAACACCTCTACCACTCCAAGGGCTGGTGCCGCGAACTGTGGCTACAAGCGTTGGGCTTCGAGGCAGTGCTGCCGCCACCGGAGGAGACGCAGCATGTCGAGGACGCCAAAACGGCCGCCGACGTGGAGAAGGGTCGCTCGTAGCGAGGCGCGGGGGACCCGCGCTCGACAGGCGCACCCCCCCGTTGTCAGGCCTCTTCTGTGCCTTGCGCTGTCCAAGCCGAGCCCGCGGCCCGCAGGTAAGCCATCCGCCTACGCTGAAATCGGCGCGGGCCGGAGCATCGCGAGCGTCGCGCGCAGGCATCCTGAGACCTTCCCCCGACGCCGTCCGACGATGTCCACCGCCAACAGGATCACCCGCCCCAACCTCGGCATGCTGGGCCTCGAGCCGTTGCGTGCCGCCCTGGAGTTCACGCGCCTGCAGTTCATGTCCACGCCGTCGGCCACGCCGCCCGGGGATGGCCATGCCGTCGTGCTGTTCCCGGGTCTGGGTGCGGACAGCCGCTACATGACCCCGCTCGCGAAGTACTGCCAGAAGCTGGGCTACGTCGCCTACGACTGGGGGCGTGGGCGCAACACCGGGCCCAGGGGACCGGTCAACGGCTGGCTCGCCCCGCTCGCCACCGAACTGGAGTCGATGGTGAGCCGCCATGCCGATGCCACGTTCATCGGCTGGAGCTTAGGCGGCATTTACGCGCGCGAACTCGCGAAGGTCATGCCCGACCGCGTGCGCCAGGTCATCACGCTCGGATCCCCGTTTGCGCGGGTGACCGACTCCACGAACGTGGCGTGGCTCTACGAGCTCCTCCGCGGAAGCCCCGCGAAGATCAGCCGCGACCTTGCCCGCTCGTTGCGGGAACCGCCCCCCGTGCCCACGACGTCGATCTACAGCCGCTCCGACGGGGTCGTTGCCTGGCAGGCCTGCGTGGGGGACGCCTGCAAGCACACCGAGAACGTGGAAGTCACCAGCAGCCATCTCGGGCTCGTGTGGCATCCGGAGGTGTTCAAGATCGTGGCCAATCGCCTTGCGCAACCGCGCGGACAATGGTCGCCGTGGCTGCCGCTCGCCGCGTGAGCGCGGGCCGGCGCCGCCATGGCCCCCGTCAGATCCGCCGACCAGCGACGTCACTTGGCCGCCGGCGGCGGCTCTGCGAGGCGCGCGCCCAGGTCCTTCAGCAATCGCTTGAACTCGGGCGAGTCGAGGATGATCGCTCCTCCCGCGGCGCGCAAGCGATCGACGGCTTCGGGCTCGAGCACGAAGCTCGTGGGTTGGCGGTTGAGGTAATCCAGCTCTTTCTTGTCCTTCAGCCGCGCAAACGACACGTCGATGGCATAGATCTCGGCATCCGGCACGCGCAGTGCCGCTGCCACGGCCGGATCCTTGTTTGCCGCAACGGCGGGCGAATTGCGAATCATGCGCATGGTGGCCCACCGCGCGGCGGTGTCCTTGAGCGACTCCACCGTCTCGTACGAGAACGCGTCGATCGGCGTGCCCGCCGACTTCAGCAGGATATCGATGGTGCCCGGCGGGGAATACGATTCGTCCCAGTTGGTGGGGGGCGACGACAGCGAATTGACGATGAGCACGATGATGCGCTTGGCGCTGTCGAGCGGCGTTGGCTGGCCCGCTGCGTGCAACGCCTCCAGCACCTCCAGCGCGTCGAGCACACCCCGCATGCCGACGTTGTCGGAAACGCCGCCGTCCACCAGGTGCAGATACGGCCGGCGCTCGCTGTTCCCGTAATCTTGCAAGGCCTGGAGCGAGCGAATGGCGCGCGCCGCCGGGCGCGGCGGATTGTTCGTGTCGAGGAAGAGCTTGGTCCACGCCGGGAACTTTCCGTTGCAGGTGCCACCGTAGTTCTTGATGGTGATCGACGAGAGCACCACGGGCACCGCCGACGACGCGGCGGCGGCGCGAGACAGCGGGACGGCACCCAGATCCGAGCAAATGACGTCGAACGTGCCCTGGTTGAAGACGAATCGGGCGCCGGTGGAAATATCCGTGGCCGAAGCGAGGATCATCGGTCCCTTGCCGCGATTGAGGTCGGCATAGGTGGCGCCGTTGAACAGGATCTCGTCATAGAACTGCGAGGCAAGCTCGGAACGTCCCCACCCTTCCGATGACAGGTCGCCCCAGTACTGGGGGCTGAGCGCCCGCGCGATGAGCTCGCCCTGCACGTTGCGCTTGAGGAATCGCTGTTCGTAGTCGTCGAACAGCTTCTCCCCGTACAGGCCGTAGGCCAGCGCGGTGAAGCTCCCCCCGGAGACCCCGGTGATGACATCGATGGAGTCGAGCAGGCGGAACCTGGCGCCCTCCGGCCCCACGATGTAGGTGCGTCGGAGAAACTCAAGCACGCCATAAGAGAAAGCGGCAGCGCGGGTGCCGCCGCCGGAGAACGCAAGGATCACCAGATTGTCCTTGGCGGTCTTGCCGGCGGCCTGTCGCGTCTCGAAGCGATAGCCGGCGTGCGGTTCCGTCTGCGTGATCGGCGGATTCACCGGCCGCGTTGCACAGGCGCCCACGAGAGATGCCACCAGCAGCGCCAACATCGTCTTGGCGAGTTTCATCGGAAGGTTCCTGTGCGTAGAGGGTTGGGATGGAACAACCAAGGCTCGGGGCCGCCGGAGGATGGGCTCGCCGGGGCGGCGGCCGCCCAGTATGCCCGCCGCAAGACTAGCGTGTCCTGCCGTGCGTGTGACCTCGCAAAGTTACGAGGCGACTCCCCGGGTACCCCCGCTCACGGCTCGCGGTCGATGATGAGAAAGCTCGGGCCTGCATGTGCCAGCGCCCGATCGAGCACGCCGGCCACGTCCTGCACGTCCGCGATCTTCTCCGTGCGCGCCCCGAAGGCCTCGGCGATGCGTTGCACATCCACGTTCGGATCCGCGAAGTCCATGCCCACGAAATGCGTGGTCTGAAGGGTCGTACCCATCGCGTTGCACCACAGGTCTTTCAGCAGGCGGTACTCGTGATTGACGAAGCAGACGAAGAGCGAAGGGACGGCGTGCTTCGCGGCGGTCCACAACGCGTGGATCGAGAACAAGCTGCCGCCATCCCCCACGAAGCACACGGCGGGCTTGCCCGTGGCAAGGCCGATCCCCACGCCGAGCGGCATGGCCCAGCCCAGGCCGCCCCCGCGCGGCGAGAAGTGGACGTTGCGGAAACCCAGGTGGACGGCCATGTCCTGCACGATCGCGTCTTCGGACGAACCTTCCGTGACGATGTGGGTGCGGCGGTCGAGATGTCGCAGCACGGCCAGGATGAGCGCATCGCTCGCGTGGGAGCCCGCGGCGGGATAGCGCTGGTCGAGCGCCGCCTCGTCGACCGTCCGCGAACCGGGAGGCACCGCGGGAGCCCCTAGGGCGGCGGCCAAGGCCTCCAACGTGGCGGCGATGTCGCCGAGCACCGCCATGTCGCAAGGAAAGTCGAAGCCGAGCTGGCTGGCGGCAGGTGCGATCTGGATGACCTGGAGATCGCTCGGCACCGCCGATAGGCCGTTGTAGGTGAAGCTGTCGATTTTCTCGCCCACTAGCAGCATCGTGTGATAGCGCGCGAGTGTCGCGTTGATCTCCTTCGTGGTCGGCGGTAGCTGTCCCCGAAAATTGGGATGTAGCGGATCGACCGTGCCTTGCACATGGAACGGGGCGGCATAGATGTCCGCCGCGAGCGCGGTGGAGACGCGGCTCACGCCGTCGATGTCGCGCGCCGCGCCCACGGCATAGTCGGCCACGATGGCGAGCCTGCCTGCGGGCACGGCGCGCAAGGCGCGCGCGATGTCGCCGATCCCGCGCGGCACCGCGTCGTCGACGATGCGCGTCTTCTTGAACGTCGTGTGCGCGGTCGTCTCGAGCATGAAGTTCATGGGGATGGACAGGAACACCGGCCCGCTGGGCTGGAGCTTCGCGTGCAGATAGCACCGCTGCAGGGCGACGGCGAGGTCGTCGGTGCGGGTGACCTCGTAAGCGTACTTTGTGGCCGTCTCGGCGAGCTGCGTGTTGGGCGCCCCCAGGACGGGGTTGTGGATCAGGAAGCGCGAGTCCTGCTGCCCGTTGATCACGAGCAGCGGCACGCCGGACATCAGCGCGTTGCGCATGTTGAAGATGCCGTTG
Source organism: uncultured Pseudomonadota bacterium (assembly GCA_937958295.1). Classification (GTDB taxonomy): domain Bacteria; phylum Pseudomonadota; class Gammaproteobacteria; order Burkholderiales; family Casimicrobiaceae; genus VBCG01. Next base: position 7,266 of record CALFEY010000314.1, on the reverse strand, counting down.
GCGAGGCCCGGATACGTGTGGAGGCTCACGATCGACGGCTTGCCCGTGATGAGCGCATACCCGGCGGCGATGCCTACCGCACTGGATTCGTGCAGGCAGAGGACGTAGGCGGCCTTGGACGCCGCCACCGCCGCGAGGAACGTCGTCTCTGTGGTGCCGGGATTGCCGAATACGAACGGGATTTCGTAGGTATCGATGAAGTCCTGGATGAGCTCACCGCCGGTGCGCGTGTCCATCTTCCCTCTCGTTGACGCTGCGGTTCTTGAGGCGGCCACTATACGTAGGCGCGCTGCTCCGCGGTCGCGCCTCGCTTCCCTGCCACAGGAAGGACCACTAGAATCGCGCCATGGCCGCCATCGAATGGGCATGGATCGTGGGACGCGTCGCCCTTGGCGGTCTCTTCGTGATCGGTGCCGTTCATCACTATGTCGCTTTCGGTCCTGTCGCGCAGCAGATCGCCGACCGGCGCCTGCCGTTCCCGCGCGCCATTTTGGTGATCGGCTCCGTGTTCCAGGCCGTATGCGGCATGCTGCTCATGGTCGGCGTGTACGCCACCCAGGCCGCGCTCGGGCTCGTGGTATTCACGCTCCTCGCCTCCGCCATGCTCCTCGACTTCTGGAACATGACGGGACCGCCCCGCCAGAACGCGATCACCACTTGGCAATCGAACGTCGCCATCATCGGCGGGTTGCTGGTGGCGGCGGCGTATGCCGCGCGCAGCTAGGCTTCCACCGCGGGCGGCCCGTCCCACCGCAAACGATCAGCGCCGATTGGCAGCTTCGGCGGCGAGCTTGATCTCGTTGTTGGCCTGGCGCAGCAGATCCTTGGCCCGGGCCACATGCCCTCCCAGCTGATTGTCGTTGGCGTACTGCGCATCGCTCAGCCGCTGGAAGGCCTGCACCACCAGCTGCTGCGCCGCCGCCAAGTTGCCGTGGCGCTGGGGATCGACGTTCTGCACGGGCACCTGGGCTGACACCGCACAGGCGGCCACGGCCACCGCGGCGGCCAGCGCGACGAGATTGGGACGGGGGATCTTCATGGTCGTTTCCTTTCGAGTAAAGAGATGGGGACAACGTTTCAGAACTGGTAGGTCAGTTTCAGCGAGCCGCCGTTGGAGCGGTAGTCGTCGCCGAACTGTCCGCTGTAGTCGAGCAACAGACGCAGGTGGTCGCCGCGCATGAGGGTGACGCCCAGATTCACGTTGAACAGCGCGCTGGGCAGCGAGGAGTTGACCTCGAAGGTGGTCGACGGCGCGCCCACGAAGCGGACGTCCGTGTTCCATTCGTTCTTGTTGAAGAAGCTGCCGCCGATGCCGAGCACCGGCTTTAGCACCGTCCGCGCGCCGAGGTCGAGGCGGGCGCCGAGCTCGAGCATCGGGGACGCCGCAAGGCGGGTGGCGCTGCTGCCGTTCACGGCGAGGTCGAGCGGACCGGCGCCGCTCTCGGTGAAGGCATCGGTGCGTTGGTAGATCGCGTGCAGGTCGAGGTAGGGCTTGAGGTACCACGACGGCTGTGGAAGTTGATACGCGATCCGCCCATGCAGGCCGACATGCTGGGCATTGAACGACGACGTCGCCGTCACGCCCGGACCTTCCAGTGCCACGGTACGGCTCGTGTCGTACCACCCGTAGCCGGCGTCCACACCAGCGGAGTACATCCACGGCCCGTCCTGGTACTTCAGTATCGCGCCCACCGTCACGCCCTTGCCGTCGACCTGCGCCGGCACGGTCTGCGCGTCGAAGTCGCTCCAGTCGTAGGCGATGGAGCCGCCGAGGAACCAGCCCGGGGCGATCCGCTTCTGGCCGCCGAATTGCAGCATCTTGCTGTCGACGGTGTAGCCGATGCTGTCGTTGTTGGTGTTCCGGTCCATCCAGTCGCCGATGATGCGGCCCCAGGCGCACTCGCGCTCGACCTGATACGTGCCGCTGCCTTCGAAGTCCGGGCAGTAGTTCATGCGCGCGGCGAACGCGAGGCTGGCGGCCAGGCGCGCCGTGCCCACCGCATTGGCCGCCTCGTTGCCCAGGCTATCGAGCGCGGCGCGGAATTGCGGCACATTGTCGATGGTGCCCACGGCGAGCAGGGTGTTGCCCAGGCCCGGTGTGCCGGCGACAAAGTTGGCGTCGAGATGCCCGGCCACCGCCTGCTCCGTGCGGCTCAACCCGGCCGAGCTGGCCACCGCCGCCATCTTCGACTGCTGCGTGACCTGCAGCTCGTTCGGGTTCGGCGTGCTGAGCTGGTAGCTGAACTGGCCGAGCTGGCCTCCGTCGTAGACCGTGTTCTGTCCCAGGGTCAGCGTGCCGGTGCTCTGCAGGATCGTCACCGGCTGCGATCCGGTGGAGGCCGGGATCAGCGAGAACTGGCTGCCGGTGAGGTTCGCCGTGCCGGTGACCAGCAGCTTGCTCGCCTGGCCCTTGGCGAAGTCCACGGTGGTCTGCAGGACGCCGCTGTGCTGCAGGTTGCCCGACAGGATCACGGTGGGCATCTGGCCGTTGGACGCGGGGACCGTGCGCCCCAGAGCCACCCCGATATAGCCCGTGCTCTGAACATTGGCCACGTTCGCGCCATCGGGGTACCAGTTGCCGGCGTTCGTCAGCGTGCCGCCGCCCAGGACCACGTTGCCGTAGAGATTGCCGCCAGCGCTGTTGGTCACGTTCACCGCGGCGTTGTTGCCGTTGGCCACCGTCACCGCGGCCTGGCCCACGGCGCCCGAGATCGTGCCGCTATTGGTCACGGTGTTGCCGGTGGCGCTGCTGTTGATCACGATGGCGTCGAACTGCTCGCTGCCCACCGCGCCGGTGACGGTGATGCCGACCGGGTTCGACGATTGGGTGGAGCCGTCGGAGTTGACGTACACGCCGATCGCGCTTTTCCCGGCCGTGGTGACGATGCCGTCCACCTGGATGTCGATGACGCCGGCGCTGCCGATGCCGCCGCCGCTGCCGTCGATCCAGCCGTGATCCTGGGTGACGATCAAGCCGCCGCCACCGCCCACGCTCTGCGCATAGATGCCGTGCGCGAACGCGCCGGACGTGCGGATGCTGCCGCCCTGCACCACGTAGACGTCCACCTCGCCGCCGTCGCCTTGGAAGAACGACGGCGTCGCCGCGCCCTGGAAGCTGCTCGGCCGCGCCGCGAAGGCGCTGGCCGAGGCGAAGTCGCCGCCGAGGAGCCCCCCGCCGCCGATGCTCTGCGCGATCACGCCGATCGCGCCGTCGCCGGTGGTGGTCAGCGGCCCGCGGATGTTGACCTGCACCTGCCCGCCGTTGCCCATCGAGGTGGCAGAGTTGGCGAAGAAGTTGTTGCCCGTCAGCGTGCCGCCGAACAGGGCACCGCCGCCGCCGCCGATGCTCTGCGCCACCACGCCATGGGAGTTGCGCCCCGAGGTGCCGATCGTGTCCGACGTGACATAGGCCTCGCCGGCGTTGCCGCAGGCCGCTACGAGGTACTGCGAGTTGCAGCCGGCGGCCGACGGTGCGGTGTGAGCCGACAGTGACAGCACCACGGGTGTGGACAGGTTCGCCTGCGAGCTCGTGCTGACCACCCCGCCGTTGCCGTCGGCGACGGCGTACATCCACGACATCAGCCCGCCGCCGCCGCCGATGTTCTGCGCGACGATGCCCACCGCATCGTCACCGCTGGTCTTGACGATGGCGGTGCCTACGGTCGCGGCGAAGTTCTCCACCGTCACGCCGGGGACGCCGTCGCTGCCGTAGCTGCCGCCGTTGCCGCTGGCGCCGCCGTCGCCGCCGAGCGTGAAGCCGTAGGTGCTGCGACCGGCCGCCGGCGAGCCGGTGTAGCCGGCCAGGCCACCCCCGCCGCCCACGCTCTGGGCAACGAGACCATGCGACTGGTCGCCCTGTGTGGTGACCTGGTTGTAGTTCGTGATGGAGACCACGCCGCCGTCGCCGGCCGCACCGCCGGCGCCGCCGATCACGACGTTGGCGACGATGTTCTCGGGAACGAAGCTGCCGCTGGTGCCGACGAGCACGCTGCCGGCGCTGCCGCCGCCGCCGCCCACGCTCTGCGCCTGGATGCCGGCGGAGGCCGGACCCTGAGTCAGAATCTGCCCCTCGTTGAGGACGGTGACGCTGCCGCCGGTGCCGCCGCTGCCGCCGGCCCCCGTCTGCACCGCGCCGACGGTGAGGTTGAGCGTGAAGCTCCCGCCACCGTCGCCCTGCGCCGGCGACGTGCCGCCGTTGTTGGCGTTCAGATAATCTTTGGCCAGGCTCACCAGGCCCTGGACCCCCTTGCCGAACAGCGCACCTGCGGTGTTCTTCCACGCCTGCACGTAGGTGTCCGAGCTGCCGTACGACTGCGTGTAGTTCGCGGCGAGCTCCCCGCTCTTCAGGTAGTCCAGGATCAGCGTCACCGGGCTCACCCCGCCGCTGACGGCCCCGCGGCCGCCCGTGCCGCCGGCGCCGCCGACGCTCTGCGCGAAGATCCCGGCCGCGCCGGCGCCCACGGTCACGATCGCGCCGTTCGCATAGTTGTTGACATTGACGCTGCCGCCGGCGCCGCCGGACCCGCCTTTGCCGCCAATGCCCACGGCGACGCTGACCGTGCCGCCGGTGCCGTAGGCGATGCCGCCGCCGCCATTGCCGCCGCCGCCGCCGATGCTCTGCGCGAAGATCGCCCCGGACCCATCGCCCGTCGTCAGAACGCCACTGTAGTTGTTGACCGTCACCTGGTTGGCATCGGCGCCGATAGCCCCTTCGCCGCCCATGGCGATCGTGAATTTGGAGGAATCGCTGCTGCTGAAGGCACTGGTGTCGCTGCTGCCCACGCCGCCATTGCCGCCGCCGCCGGCGATGCTCTGCGCCAGCACCGCATAGCTGTCCTGGCCCATCGTCCAGATCAGGCCTTTGTTGTTGACGGTGACCTGGCCGGTGCTGCCGCCCGATCCGCCCGAGCCGCCGGCCGACACGCTGTACGTGAAGGTGGAGCCCTGGATCTGGCCCATGAGGCTGCTGGAATCGCCGCCGTTGCCGCCACCGCCGCCGATGCTCTGCGCGACCACGCCATGCGCACCCGGGCCGGCGGTCATGATCGAGAAGCCGTTGCCCACGGTCACGTTACCGCCGTTGCCGGCGCTGCCGCCCTGGCCCCCCAGGTCGATCGAGACCGTCATCGACGGGAACTCGCTGTCACCGACGAGCTGCAGGGAGTCGGCCTTGGACATGCCGCCGTTGCCGCCACCGCCGCCGATGCTCTGCGCCACGAGCCCGAAGGCATCGGCGCCCTGCGTCACGATCTGACCAGGGTTCTGCACGTTCACGTCGCCGGCGTCGCCGCCGGCACCGGCTTGGCCGCCGACCGAGACATTCACGTTGAGCTGCCCGCTCGCGGTGAGCGTGCTGGCCGACCCGCCGGAGCCGCCGCCGCCGCCGATGGCCTGCGCCTCGATGCCGCGCGAATGGTCGCCGCCGGTGGCCACGATGCCCGCATTGGTCACGCTGACCTGAGTGGTGCCGGGCGTGCCGGCGTTGCCGCCGCTGCCGGCATTGCCGCCCACCGCATACGCGAAGGGCCCGATCGCCGTCGATTGCGCCGAGCCGCCAGTGCCGCCGCCGCCACCAATGCTCTGAGCGACGAGAGCGCTCGATCGCGTGCCCCCGGTGCTGATGACGATGCCGCTGTCGGGCTTGCCGTTGGGGTCGTTGCCGCCGCCGTTGGTGATGATTACCGTGCCCCCGAGACCGCCGTTCTCGCCCTGGCCGCCGATGGCCACGGCGCCGATCGGAGCGGCCACCGCCACGCTGCCGCCGACCCCGCCGCCGCCGCCGATGCTCTGCGCGACGATGGCCGGGGAGTCGTCGCCGGCGGTCTGCAGCACCGAGTTCTGGGTGGCGCCGCTCCAGTCGAAGAAGTTGAGATTCACGCTGCCGCCGGCGCCGCCGACCCCGCCGCTGCCCCCCTTCCGCTTGAAGGTGCCGCCGGCGTCGGCGCCATTGCCGCCCGACCCGCCGACGCTTTGCGCCACCACGCCCGGCGCCGCAAAGCCGGTGGTCGACAGGCCGATCGCGGAATAGCTGAGCGTCACGCCACCGCCATCGCCCGACGCGCCGCCCAAGCCGCCCGTCCCCGAGTTGCCATTGCCCGTACCCCCCTCGCCGCCGTTGCCGCCCAGGCTCTGCAACTGGATGGCCGCGGCGGGAAACGATGCCTGCGCATAGATCTGGTTGCCGTTTTGATCCGGCTCGGTCACGGGGATGGAGAGGCCCGTGGCGGCCGTCGCCGCACCGACCGCCACGATGCTGAAGTTCGGCTGCGCCGCATCGCCGAGGGTGAGGTTGACCGTGCCGCCGCTGCCGCCGTCGCCGCCGGCGCCCCCGTAGCCGTGGCCGCCCGGTGCGGCCGCCGACGAGCCGTCCGAGCCGTTTCCGCCCTGGCTCACCAGCACCATGCCGGCCGTGGCCGAGTGCACGTTGGCGAGCTGCGACGTCACCTGGATGTTGCCGCCATTACCGCCATTGCCGCCGGGATTGGCATGGACATCGCCGGTGTACAGCTCGGCGCTCCCGCTGTTGTCGGCGACGAGGTTGGGGTTGGCGCCGCCATCGCCGCCGATCGAGCTCACCAGCAGCGCCGTCGTGCCCGGCGTGGCCCCGCTCCAGCCGTTGCTGCTGTAGACGCTGCCACCGAGCGACAGCGTAAGGGCGCCGCCGGACCCGCCTGCGCCCGGCGTACCGGCAAAGCCATAGTCCTTCTGGAAGCCGCCGGCAAAGCCGCCGGCGCCGCCCTGACTCGTCAGTTGCACCGCGAAGGGAGCGGTCGCGCTGCTCGTCAGATTGATGAAATTGGAGACGGTGAAGGTCAGCAGGCCCGGCGTGCCGCCGGCGCCACCGTTGCCGCCAGAGTCGGCGGGGGAGGTCTCGGCCTGGTTGTGACCGGCCGCGTCGTTGCCGAGACCGCCGGCGCCCCCGACGAGCCCGATGCTCACCGTGGGAGCGCCGCCGCCGCCGACGATGTAGGTCTGGGGCTGGAAGGTGACCGTGAGCGCCGACGGGCTCTGCCCCGGACCGCCGGGCTGCGGGCTGTTGGGAGTGCCGGTGCCCGTGGTGCCCGCGGTGCCGGTGGTGACGTTGGTGTAGCCGGTCAGGTTGCCGGGGCCAACCACGGTCTGGGCTGAAGCCGCGGACATGCCGAGCGCGGCGCAGATCGACAGCGCGAGCGCGCTGCGCTTGAACGGGCACGCGCGGTGGGGTTGTGGTGGGAGGAGTGTCATGTCATGGGCTTTCGAGGTGACGGCAGATGGGCGTGTGCTGCC
>CALFEY010000313.1 GCA_937958295.1 uncultured Pseudomonadota bacterium | reverse complement strand
TCGCCGCGCCGGGCGAGTGGGGCGCGGACGCGGTGGTGGGCTCGGCCCAGCGTTTCGGCGTGCCCATGGGCTACGGCGGCCCGCACGCAGGCTACATGGCCACGCGCGACGAGTACAAGCGGTCGCTGCCGGGCCGCCTCGTGGGTGTCACGGTGGACGCGCACGGCGACCCCGCCTACCGGCTTGCGTTGCAGACGCGCGAGCAGCACATCCGGCGCGAGAAGGCCACGTCCAACATCTGCACTGCGCAGGTCCTCCTCGCGGTGATGGCGAGCATGTACGCGGTGTATCACGGCCCCGACGGGCTCGTGCGCATCGCCCGCCGGGTGCACCGGCTTACGTCCATCGCGCGCGCAGGCCTCGAGCGCCTCGGATTCGCGATCGCCACCGGCGCGCACTTCGACACGCTCGCGGTCGTGACCGGGGAGAAGACCGGCGAAATCGTCGCGCGCGGCCTCGCCGAGGGCGTCAACTTCCGCCGCATCGACCGTGCCACGCTCGGCCTGTCGCTGGACGAGACCACCACGCGCGAGGACGTCGACGTCCTGTTCCGCCTCTTCGCCGGCGTGGTGCCGCAGATCACCGTGGCGGGTCTCGACGCCGAGGTCGCCGATGCCCTCCCGCCCGCGCTCGCACGCACCTCGCCTTTCCTCGCGCACCCGGTGTTCCACCGGTATCGTTCGGAGACCGAGATGCTGCGCTACCTGCGCAGGCTCGCCGACCGCGACCTGGCGCTGGACCGCGCGATGATCCCGCTCGGCTCCTGCACGATGAAGCTCAATGCCACGGCCGAGATGATCCCGGTCACCTGGCCGGAGTTCGGCGCGCTGCATCCCTTTGCCCCGGCCGACCAGGCGCAGGGCTATCGTGAGCTTGTGGCGGAGCTCGAGGCGATGCTGTGCACCGTCACAGGCTACGACGCCGTGTCTTTGCAGCCCAACGCCGGCTCGCAGGGCGAGTACGCCGGGCTCCTCGCCATTCGCGCCTTTCACGCGAGCCGCGGCGAGGCGCAGCGCGACGTGTGCCTCATCCCGTCGTCGGCGCACGGCACCAACCCGGCGTCGGCGCAGATGGTGGGCATGCAGGTGGTGGTGGTGGCGTGCGACGAGGACGGCAACGTCGACCTCGGGGACCTCGAGGCCAAGGCCAAGGCGCACGCAAGCCGTCTCGCGGCGATCATGGTCACCTACCCTTCCACGCACGGCGTGTTCGAGGCCGGCATCAAGCGCATCTGCGAGATCGTGCACGCGCATGGCGGGCAGGTGTACGTCGACGGCGCGAATCTCAATGCGCTCGTGGGCCTCGCTGCGCCCGGTCACTTTGGCGCCGACGTCTCGCATCTGAACCTCCACAAGACGTTCTGCATCCCACACGGTGGCGGCGGGCCGGGCGTGGGGCCGGTGGCCGTGAAGGCGCACCTGGCGCCCTTCCTGCCGGGGCACTTTGCCCTGCCGGGAGAGGGGGCTGCGCGGGCGCCCGTTTCCGCGGCGCCCTACGGCAGCGCCTCGATCCTGCCGATCTCCTGGATGTACATCACGATGATGGGCGGCGAGGGCCTCACGGCGGCCACCGAGAGCGCGATTCTGGGGGCGAACTACATCGCGAAGCGGCTTGCGCCGCACTATCCCGTGCTGTACTCGGGCCCCGGCGGCCTCGTGGCGCACGAGTGCATCCTCGACCTGCGCCCGCTCAAGGCCGCCTCGGCGGTGGAGGCGGAGGACGTGGCGAAGCGCCTCATCGACTACGGCTTCCACGCGCCGACCATGAGCTTCCCCGTGCCCGGCACGCTCATGGTGGAGCCCACGGAATCGGAGAGCAAGGCCGAGCTCGACCGCTTCATCGACGCCATGATCGCGATCCGCGCCGAGATCCGCGCGATCGAGGAGGGCGACCTCGATCGTGTCGACAACCCGCTCAAGCGCGCCCCGCACACCGCCGCGGCCGTGGCCGACGACGCCTGGCCGCATCGCTATGCACGCTCGCTCGCGGCCTATCCTGCACCGGGGCAGAGGGCCGCCAAGTACTGGCCGCCCGTCGCGCGCGTCGATAACGTGCACGGCGACCGGCACCTCTTCTGCAGCTGCATCCCAGTGGCCGAGCTCGACGAGGCGACGGAGCCTGCCGCCGTGTGAGAGCATGAGGCGATGAAAGTCGTCGTTCTGGGGGCAGGCGTCGTCGGCGTGGCCGCCGCGTGGTATCTGGCGCGGGACGGTCACGAGGTGACGGTGGTCGACCGCCACGGGGGCGCGGCGCTGGAGACGTCCTTCGCCAACGGCGGCCAGATCTCGGCATCGTACGCGGAGCCTTGGGCCAACCCGGACGCCCCGTGGAAGATCGTGAAGTGGCTGGGCCAGGAGGACGCGCCGCTGCTCTTCCGCCTGCGCCTCGATCCGCGGCAGTGGCGATGGGGGCTGCAGTTCCTCATCGAGTGCCTGCCCGGCAACACGCGGCGCAACACCATCCAGTGCTTGAATCTCGCGCTCTATTCGCGTGATTGCCTGAAGGCGCTGCGCGCCGAAACCGGACTGCAGTACGACCACCTCGAGCGCGGCATCCTTTCCTTCTACACCGATCGTGCGGAGTTCGACCACGGTGTTGCGGCCGCGGCCCTCATGCGCGAGTTCGGTTGCGACCGCGACGTGAAGACCGCCGACCAGTGCGTGGCCATCGAGCCGGCGCTCGCCGCCTGCCGCGACAAGCTCGCCGGCGGCATCTTCACCGCGAGCGACGAATCCGGGGATGCGCAGCGCTTCACCCAGGAGCTCGCCCGCCTCGCGGCCGAGCGCGGCGTGACGTTCCGCTGGAACATGCAGATCGAGCGACTCATCGCCGAGCACGGCAAGATCACCTGCGTGCGTTGCCTCAACGAAGAGCACCGCAAGGAGATCCTGCGCGCGGACGCCTACGTCGTGGCCCTCGGCAGCTACAGCCCCTTCATGCTGCAGCCGCTCGGCGTGCCGTGCCTCATCTATCCCGCCAAGGGCTACTCGGCTACGCTCGCCATCGACGGCCACCGCGGCGCGCCGACCGTGTCGCTCACCGACCTCGCGTGGAAGATCGTCTTCACGCGCCTGGGCGACCGCCTGCGCATCGCCGGCACCGCCGAGCTCTCCGGCTACAGCAAGGACCTGAACCTTGTGCGCTGCGAGGCGCTCGTGAACCGCACATTCGAGCTCTTCCCCGATGCCGGCGAGCGCGAGAGCGCGCAGTTCTGGACCGGCCTGCGCCCGGCCACGCCGTCGAACGTGCCCCTCGTGGGTGCCACGAAGTACCCGAATCTGTTTCTCGACACGGGGCATGGCACGCTCGGCTGGACCATGGCCTGCGGCTCGGGCAGGGCGCTCGCCGACGTGATCGCCGGTCGCAAGCCTGGCGTGGATTTTGCGTTCACCGCACGCACCTGAAAGCCAGCCGCGAGCGCAACCTCGCGGCCCCAACTCAAGTGTTGACCCTGCAGTCCCTCAATCGCTGGCAGGCCTTCCTGATCCACCTCGGCCTGTCGGTCGCGATCGCCGCCGCGGTGATTGGCCTCGTGGTGTTCGTGTGGTATCCCCCGCCGTACTTCGGGGCGATGGGCGGCGAGATCCTGCTGCGACTCATCATCGGCGTGGACGTGGTCCTCGGCCCGGTCATCACGCTCATCATCTTCGATCCGCGCAAGCCGCGTCTTACCATGGACCTCGCGATCATCGGCGGCCTGCAGCTCGCGGCGCTGCTGTACGGCGTGTTCGTGATGTTCGAGGCGCGTCCGGCCTGGAACGTCTTCGTGAAGGACCGCTTCGAGGTGACCGCGGCCAATGCCGTGGACGACGCCTCGCGTCTGCGCGCGCCCGCGGAGTATCGCGCGCTGCCGCTCACCGGCCCCAGGGTCGTTGCGGGACGCGCGCCCACCGATCCCAAGGAAGCGCTGGCCTTCGGGATGTCGACGATGGCCGGCGGACCCGACGTGCCCGCGTTGCCGCACCTGTACGTGCCCTACGCCGACGAGGCCGCCGCCGTCGCGCGCGCGGCCCGGCCCCT
>CALFEY010000312.1 GCA_937958295.1 uncultured Pseudomonadota bacterium | reverse complement strand
GTGACGCGCCGTGCTCGGCGAGAAGATGGCCCACGCGCAGCGCCTGGGCCATCACGTCCACCCGTGCGGGGCCGCCGTGGAGCGTCGATTCGGGCAGGTCGCCATGTGCGCTCACGTGCGCGCAGAGCGCGGCGAAGGTCGTGGCCACGACGGGGAGCGCGGCGGCGAAGCGCGGATGAGCAGGCAGGTCGAGGATGCCTTCGCAGGCGTACAGCAGGGGATGCATCTCGGCGTGCGGTGCCTGCGCCAGGGCCTCGATGCTGGCGGCGAAGGTCGCTTGCGCGGCGCGCACGAGCGGCGCGGGAATACCGTCGAGCTCGGAGGCGGCGCGCAGCACTCCGGCCGCGGCCTTGGCGAGGAACGGGCCGCGACGCGTGGACCAGCGCGCGGGCAGGTCGCCGCTCGCCGCCCCCGGCACCACGGCGTCGAGCTCGCCGTCGGACGCGATGCAGCGGACGAGGAGCGTGGCAACCTCGCGGACGAGCGCGGTCTCCGGAGCGATCAGTCCCTGCCGGGCCGCCGAGCCCAGCCCGCGCAGCACCATGGCGACATCGAAGCAGAAGAGCGCGTCGTTGCGCCAGTCGCTCGCCGTGCCGTCGAGGAAGACGCGCGTGGGCGGGCCGGCGAGCGCCATCCAGTGCACGAGCCAGCGCTGCACGGACTGCGCCGGCGCGGCGAGCTCCGCGGCGTCGCCGGCGAGCCGCGCGCGGAACGCGAGCCAGCGCAGGTAGTAGCCGGCGATCTCGGGATAGACGTACGACGCCGATCGGCCGTCGTGGAGCAGCCCCGCGATCGCCCCGGCGTGCGGCCCGGCCTTGATCTGCGGGACCCGCAGCAGCCATTGCGTGAGCGCCGTCGCGGAGGCGTCCTTGGCCCGCTGCGCGAGGGCGGCGGGCCTCGTGCCGGGGCTCACGGGACGGTCACCGCTTCCGCGAGCATGGCCTCGAGCACGTTGGCGATGCGCGTGGCCGACAGGCCGTCGCCGAACGGCGCGCCTTCGTCGAACGGCAATCCCGCCCGGCGGGGGGCGGCGAGCATGGACAGCGCTTCGCGCACGATCGCTTCGCGATCCACGCTCACGATGCGCACGAAGCCCGTGGCCACGCCTTCCGGACGCTCCGTGCACGAGCGCGGCACCAGGAGCGGCACGCCCAGGTGCGGGATCTCCTCCTGGATGCCGCCCGAGTCGCTGATCACGAGCGCCGCGGTGGCCGCCGCGGTGATGAACTCGCGGTAGGCGAGCGGGGGGGCGAGATCGAACTGGGGGTGCGTACCGAGCCGCTTGCGCAGTCGCGTGGCGATGCGCGGATTGGGATGCACGGGCAACAGGAAGCGCAAGTGCGGCTTCGCGGCGGCGAGATCGGTGAGCGCTGCGCACACCACGTCGGCGCGCTCGTCCCAGTTCTCGCGCCGGTGGAGCGTGACAAGCACGCGGTGCGGGGTGTCCTCGGGCGCCACGGGATGCGCTGCGAGAAGGCTGCGCAGGCTGTCGATGCCGGTGTTGCCCACGCGATGGATGCGCTCCGGCGGCGTACCCTCGGCGAGCAGGTTGGCATGCGCGCTGTCGCATGGGGCGAAGTGTACGTCCGCATGGCGGGCGATGCGCCGCCGGAACCACTCTTCGGGAAACGGATCGCGCGCGGTGGGGGCACGCAGCCCTGCCTCCACGTGCACGACCCGACAGCCACTGGCGGCGGCTCCCCGGGCACCGGCATAGGCGGTGAGCGTGTCGCCCTGCACGATGACGGCGGCTGGTTGCACCTGGCGGATCGCGCGGTCGATCTCGCGCACGAGCGCACGCAAGGCCTGGGTGAGGTTGGGCGCCGGCGGCAGCGCGGGCAGCTCGAGGTCGCAGGTGACGCGGAACTCGGCGAAGGTGCGGCGCACCGCCTCGGGATGTTGCCCGCTGTTGACGACCACAGGCTCGAGGCCGAGGCGTCGATCGAGCGCGCGCGCCACGGGCGCGAGCTTGATGCACTCGGGACGCGTTCCCGCCACGATCATGATCGGCCGACGGGCAGGCACCGCGCCGTCGCGAGCGGCGCGCGTGCCCACGGCTGACGCGGGCGGCGGCAGCGCGAATGGTCCTTCCACGAACTCCCCCGAAAAAAGAAGACCTGGCGCCGACTGGAGTCGGTCTCGTCCCGGGTTCCCGCGCGCCGTCCGGGCAAGACGACGCGCGACGTGCTGGAGGAACCTTGAGCGACAGCGGCTCGACAGCCGGCCGACCGACTGTAACAAGATGTTACGAAGGTGCCAAGCGCCGCGGATCAGCGCGGCAGGCGGCAGCCGTCGAAGTCGCAGGCGAGGGCGAGGGTGCTGCCGTTGGCGCACGCGGCCGTGAAGCGCTCGGAGCCCGGGCCCTTGTCCACCATGGTGACGAGCGGCGTGGTGCAGCCGTTGGCCTTGGCCAGGCCTTCGGCGGTGATGAGCCAGCGCGACGGCCCGAGCGTGGGCGTGCGCGGCGGCGGCGCCGGCCGCGATGCCGCCGCGCGGCGCAATGCTTCCGTGGCTTCGCTCGTGCGGCGGTACCCCTGGGCCTCGTACTGCCGTACGCAGAATTCGGTACTCGCCTCTTCGGGCGTGAGGCCTTGGCCCTCGCCGATGCGGGTGCCCCCGCAGCGGGCGAGCTCGCCGGTAGCGTCGTTCTTGAGCATCACCACCGGGGTGGCGCATCCGGCGAGGATGGCCAGGAAGAGGATCACGCAAGCGCGCGGCGCGCCACCCGGCAGGTGGGGAAGGGCGGGGGACGCCATGGATCGAGATCTCTCGCGCGAGGAGTGGGCCTGGCTGGATTCGAACCAGCGACCAAGGGATTATGAGTCCCCTGCTCTAACCGACTGAGCTACAGGCCCGACAGGCACCGGCGCGCAGTATATCGGACCCTCCGCGAGGGTTTGCCCGCGCGGGCCGTGTTAGGCTGGAATGAGACCCCTCGCCCGCTCGCCCGTGCGCCACGCCCTCGCTCCGCTGCTCGTTCCGCGCTCGGTCGCCCTGGTGGGCGCTTCGGAGCAGGTGGGTTCGCTCGGCCGCACGGTACTCGAGAACCTCCTGGCCGGCCGCTTCGAAGGCAAGCTCTTCGCGGTCAATCCCAAGTACCGGCAGGTGCTGGGTCAGCGCTGCTGGAAATCGATCGCGGACATCGGCGAGGTCGTCGATCTCGCGATCGTCGCTACACCCGCCGCCGCCATTCCCGGGATCCTCGACCGCGCCCGGGGGCGCCTGCGCGCCGCGGCGTTGCTGTCCTTCGTCGACGACGATCCGCCGGCCGCCGCCGCGTGGCAGCGCGACGTCGCCCGCATCGGTCGCGCGCACGGCATCCGCCTCGTAGGCCCGGGCGCGTTCGGTGTCATTCGCACCGATATCGGGCTCAATGCCACCTTTTGCGCGCCGATCGCACGACCCGGCAAGCTCGCCCTCGTCGCGCAGTCAGGTGCGGTCTGCACGGCGCTCCTGGACTTCGCCGCGCCGCTGCCGATCGGCTTCTCCACTGTTACGTCCATCGGGGGGCGCATCGACGTGGGCTTCGGCGAGCTCCTCGAGGCGCTGGTGCACGATCCGCAGACCGACGGCATCCTCCTATACGTGGAGAACGTCGGCGATGCGCGCCTTTTCATGTCCTCGCTGCGGCAGGCGGCTCGCAGCAAGCCGGTGGTGGTGCTGAAGGCGGGCCGCTCGATCGAGTCGATGCCTACCCGCGACGCGCTCGGCGAGCCGTCGATCCTCCCCGACGCCGTGTTCGACGCCGCGCTCGAGCGCGCCGGCACCGTGCGCGTGCGCACCTACGCCCAGCTCTTCTCGGCGGCGCGCATCCTTGCCCTCGGTCGGATCCCCCGCGGCGACCGCCTCGCCATCGTGTCCAACGGTCACGGCCCCGGCGTGCTCGCGGCCGACGCTGCCCACGACGCGCGGGTGCCTCTCGCTACGCTCGGCACTGCCACGGCGGCAGCTCTGGACGCCATCCTCCCGCGCGAGATGGCGCGCAGCAATCCGGTGGATGTACGCGGCGATGCGCCGGCCGCGCGCTTTGCCGCGGCCGTCAAGGCCGTGCTCGCGGATCCGGAGGTCGACGCGGTGGTTGCGCTGCACGTGCCGCGGCCGGTGACCAGCGCCGTGGAGGCCGCCACGGCGGTGGCGGCCGTCGCCCGCAGCGGCGACAAGCCCGTCCTCGGCGCCTGGCTCGGGGCGATCGAGCGTCCGCCGGTGCAGCAGGCGCTCGAAGC
The DNA here is from genome assembly GCA_937958295.1 of uncultured Pseudomonadota bacterium. Classification (GTDB taxonomy): domain Bacteria; phylum Pseudomonadota; class Gammaproteobacteria; order Burkholderiales; family Casimicrobiaceae; genus VBCG01. The sequence goes on along the minus strand of CALFEY010000312.1, from coordinate 1,793 downwards.
CGGTGACGTCGCCAACTATTACACGCCGGAGATCGCCGTGGAGGCGTTCTCGTTCCTGGCGGCGTACCGACGCAACCAGGAGTGGCTGCTCGAGGTGCCCTCGTCGCACGCCGATCCGCGGGCGCCCGACCTCGCCGCGGCGGAGGCCGTGCGCGAACGCGCGCGAGCGGAAGGGCACGGCATCCTGCCGCCCGCCGAGACGCAGCGCCTGCTGGCGGCGTTCGGCATCGCCACGGCGCCGCTCGCGATGGTGCGCACGCTCGGCCAGGCACAGGCGGCGGCGCGCACGCTGGGCTATCCCGTGTCGCTCACGCTGGAAGGTGCGGTGCCGCCCTTCGAGCGCACCGGTCTCGCCCACGGTCGCGCGCTGGCGCGGGCGTGGAAGGAGCTCGCGAAGGCCCTGCCCGCGGGGCAGGGTGCCGGCGCCACCCGCGTGGTGGTGCAGTCGGCGCCGCCGGTGGGGGAGGCCGGTGCGTGTGCGGTGACGCTGGCCAGCGATGCCACCTTCGGCCCCGTGATCTCCGCCGGGACGAGCACGCGCGGCGTGGCGGCTCCTGCCGCGCGGGCGGTGATGCTCGCGCCGCTCAACCGCCGCCTCGCTCACGACCTGCTCTGCGCGGCGTCGATCGCGCCGAACGACGCGCTGGTGCACCTCGTGCAGCAGGTGTCGGCGCTCGCGTGCGCCTTGCCGTGGGTAACCGGCCTCGCGCTCGACCCCGTGCTCGTGGTGCGCGATGCCGTGCGCGTGGGTCGCGCCCGCGCGCTCGCCGATCCGAAGCGCGCGCCGGCGGCCGCCTACGGTCACATGGCGATCCATCCGTATCCCGTGGAGCTCGAGGGCACGCTGCGGCTGCCCGACGGGACCGCGCTCGCGATGCGCCCCGTGCGCCCGGAGGACGCCGAGCTCGAGCGCCGGTTCGTGGCGGGACTGTCCGACGAGTCGCGCTACTTCCGCTTCTTCTATCGGCTGCACGAGCTCACGCCGGCGATGCTTGGCCGCTTCACGCAGGTGGACTACGACCGTGAGGTCGCACTGCTCGCCCTTGCGCCCGATCCGGATGCGCCCGGCGGGCAGGCCATCGTGGGCGTGGCGCGCTATATCGCCAACCTCGACCACGAGAGCGCGGAATTCGCGGTGGTGGTGAGCGATGCGTGGCAGGGGCGGGGCGTGGCCTACGGCCTCATGCAAGCGTTGATCGAGCGCGCTCGCACCCGTGGCCTGCGACGCCTGGAAGGCTCGGTCTTGCGCGCCAATGTGCGCATGATCCGCTTCACCCAGCGCCTGGGCTTCGTTCTGCGCGACGACCCGGGTGACAGCGACCAGGTCACGATGGTGCTCGACCTCGATGGCGCATCGGGGGAATAGAGTCGGGGCGATGCCTGTTCTCCCGCGAATGCCCGCGACTCGTCGGGCGTCACGAGGAGGAATGCATGAACCGAAGCTGCCTTACGCTCGCCGCCATTGCCGCACTGTCCCTTGCCGGGTGCACCACCACGCCGTCCTCGTCGGCCGGTCCGTCGTTTTTCGTCACAGGCGCCAATCCGGGCAAGGGGGCCGACTTGGGCGGACTCACTGGCGCCGACGCCTTCTGCCAGTCGCTCGCCACCGCGGCGGGACTGCCGAGCAAGACGTGGCGGGCCTATCTCAGCACGCAGGCGAGCGCGGGCGCGCCCGCGGTGAATGCGCGCGATCGCATCGGCAAGGGTCCCTGGCAGAACGTCAAGGGCGTGGTGATCGCCAAGGACGTGGCGGAGCTGCACGGCACCAACAACCTCACCAAGCAGACGGCGCT
>CALFEY010000311.1 GCA_937958295.1 uncultured Pseudomonadota bacterium | reverse complement strand
CGAGATCACCATCGAGATCGCGATCGTCACGGCGAACTGCTGGTAGAGCTTGCCGGTGACGCCGCCGAGGAAGGCCACCGGCAGGAACACGGCCACCAGCACGAGCACGATGGAGATGAGCGCGCCAGCGATCTGCGTCATCGTGACCTTGGCGGCCTCCAGCGGCGTGAGATTGCCCTTGGCCATGTTGGACTCGACCCCTTCGACCACCACGATGGCGTCGTCGACCACGAGGCCGATGGCCAGGATCATCCCGAACAGCGTGAGCATGTTCACCGAGAAGCCCAGCAGGTGCATGCCCACGAAGGTACCGATGATGGACACCGGCACGGCCAGGATGGGAATGATCGTGGCGCGCAGCGACTGCAGGAACACGAACACCACCAGCACCACCAGCACCACCGCCTCGAAGAAGGTGTGCACCACCTTCTCGATGGAGTTCAGCGTGAAGAGGCTGGTGTCGAGGGCGATGCGGTAATCGAGTCCCGTGGGAAAGGCCTGCTTGAGCTCCGCCAGCCGCGCTCGCACCGCCTTGGCGGTGGCCACGGCATTGGCGCCGGGTTGCTGGTAGATCGCGATGGTGGTGGACACCTTGCCGTTCATGCGGCTCACGACCGAGTAGTCGCGCTTGTCGAGCTCCACGCGGCCGATGTCGCGCAGGCGTACCGTGGCGGCGCCGTTCTTGTCGGCCCGGATGATGACGTCCTCGAACTCCTCCGGGCGGGTGAGCAGGCCCTGCGCCGTGATCACGAACGTTTGCTGTGTTCCCGGCACCGAGGGCTGGCCGCCGATCTGGCCGATGCCGAACGTCTGGTTCTGGCTTTGCAGCGCATTGCTCACCTCGCGCACCGTGATGCCGAGTTGCGCCATGCGGTCGGGGGCGAGCCACACGCGCATGGCGATGTCGGGCATGCCGAGCACCGAGGCCCGGTTGGCGCCCGGCACGCGCTTCAGCTCGTCGAGGACGTAGAGGTTGGTGTAGTTGTCGATGTACGTCGACGTGTAGCGGTTGTCGGGCGAGTACACCGACAGCACCATCATGATCGCGGAGGACACCTTCTCCACGGTCACGCCCTGCTGCGTGACGGTTTGCGGCAGCAGCGAGAGCGCCTGGCTCACGCGATTCTGCACGTTCACCTGGTTGATGTCGGGGTCGCTGCCCGGCTTGAACACCACCTGGATGGACACGCTGCCCGACGATGAGCTCGTCGAGGAGAAGTAGAGCAGGTTGTCCACGCCATTGATCTGCGCCTCGATGGGCGCTGCCACCTGGTTGGCGATGACCTCGGCGGTGGCGCCGGGGTAGCTCGCCGAGATGGACACCGACGGCGGCGCGAGCTCGGGGTACTGCTCGATGGGCGCCACGGACATGGCGACCAGCCCCGCCAACACGAACAGGATCGAGATGACCGACGACAGGATCGGCCGGTCGATGAAGAAATGCGTGAACATCGCGCTACTTCTTCGCGGGTTCGGTGGCCTTGGGCGGCGCGGAGGGCGTGGCAGGCGCCAGCGTACCCGGGGCGGTCGTCGCGGCCGTCACGCGCACTGGCTGTCCGGGCACCACGCGCATCACGCCCTCGACTATCACGCGGTCCCCCTTGACGAGGCCGGTGAGCACCACGATGTCTTTGTCGCCGCTGTAGTCACCCACGATCACGGGACGGATCTCGGCGACGCCGCTGGCGTTGACGACGTACACCACGTGGCCGTTGCTGCCCTGCTGCACCGCGAGCTGCGGCACCACGATGGCGTCGGGCCGCGTGGCCCCGAGCAGCCGCGCCGTGACGAACATGCCCGGGCGCAGCTCGGATTTTGGATTGGGGATTACCGCACGCACCATGAACGAGCCGGTGTCCGGGCTGAACGAGGGATCCGCGAAGCCGATCTTGCCGCGTCGCGGGAAGATCGTGCCGTTGGGCATCACGAGCTCGACGTCGAAATTCTCGTCCTTGGGCGCCACCACGATCTTCTTGTCGGCGAGCTCCTGAAAGCGCGCCATCTGGTTCTGCGAGATGCTGAAGTTCACCCAGATCGGGTCGAGCGCCGCCACGTAGGTGAGGTTGGCGCTTTCCGCGAGTGCATTGACGTACGCGCCCTGCCGTTGCAGCGCGCGACTGGCCACGCCCGTGACCGGCGAGGTGATCGTGGTGTAGCCCAGGTTGATCTGCGCCTCCTCCACCTTGGCCTGCGCGGAGAAGACGGCGGCGCGCGCGGTGTCGAGCTCACCCTTCGCCTTGTCCAGATCCGTCTGCGGCAGCGCGTCCTGGTCGGCGAGCGGCTTGACTCGTCCGATCGTGACCTCGGCCATTGCGAAGCGCGCCTGCTGGGCCGACAGCTCGCCCTGCGCGGCATTGAGCTGCGCCTGGAAGGGCTTGGGATCGAGCTTGAACATCAGCTGACCCTGCTTGATGAGCTCGCCTTCCTGGTAGGCGATGCTGTCGAGGAATCCTGACACCCGCGCGACGATGTTCACCTGTCGCGAGCTCTCGGTTTGCGCGACGAACACGGGCGTGTAGGGGATCGTCTGCGGCTCGATGGTGATCACGCCCACCTCGGGCGCCTGTCGCACCGGAGGGGGTGCCTCCTTGCTGCATGCGGCGAGCAGCGCCGCAAGGATCAGGGGCAGGGCGCGGAAGCGGACATCGGTCATGGCGGCGGAAGACCAGGCGAGGCTGAAGGGCGGCGGAGGTCGTGACCACTGGCCGCCCCGTGCGTGGCTAACCGCGGTGAAGCAAACGGACGTTCGCTCGTACGAGCGCGGGTCACGTCTACGCCGTGCAAGTGCCAATGATGGCACGGGGAAGTGCTAGCGCGCGAGCCTGCCCGTCAGGTCGTGAGCATCGGCGCCCGTGATCCGCACCTTCGCGAAGCTGCCCACACGCAGCCCGGTGGCGCCGGTGACGTGGACCACGCCGTCGATCTCGGGGGCATCCGCGGTGGAGCGCGCGACGGCGCGGCTGCCCTCAACCGCGTCGACCAGTACATCGATCGTGGTGCCCACCTTCCGCGTGAGGCGTTGCGCGCTGATGCGCTCCTGCACGGCCATGAAGCGCGCGCGGCGCTCCTCCCGCACCTCCTCGGGAACCGGATCAGGCAGGTCGTTGGCGACCGCGCCTTCCACGGGCGAATACGCGAAGCAGCCCACGCGATCGAGCTGGGCCTCTTCGAGGAAATCGAGCAATGCCGCGAACTCGCTCTCTGTTTCGCCCGGAAAACCGGCGATGAATGTGGAGCGCAGGGTGATATCCGGACACAGCGCGCGCCACGCCTTGATGCGCGCGAGCGTGTTCTCCGCGTTGGCGGGTCGCTTCATGAGCTTGAGGATGCGCGGGCTCGCATGCTGGAACGGCACGTCGAGATACGGCAGCACCTTGCCTTGCGCCATGAGCGGGATCACGTCGTCGACGTGCGGATACGGATACACGTAGTGCAGGCGCACCCACGCGCCGAGGCTGCCCAGCGCTTCCACGAGCTCCTGCATGCGCGTCTTGACGGGACGTCCCTGCCAGAAGCCCGTGCGGTAACGCACGTCCACGCCGTAGGCGCTCGTGTCCTGCGACACCACGAGCAATTCCTTGACGCCTGCCTTGACGAGGTTCTCCGCCTCCTGCATCACCTCGCCCAACGGCCGGCTCACGAGGTCGCCGCGCAGCGCCGGGATGATGCAGAACGTGCAGCGGTGATTGCACCCCTCGCTGATCTTCAGGTATGCGTAGTGCGTGGGCGTGAGCTTGATGCCGATCTTGCCAAACGAGGGCGGCACGAGGTCGGTGAACGGATCGTGCGGCTTTGGCAGGTGCGTGTGCACCGCGCTCATCACCTCGGCCGTGGCATGCGGACCGGTCACGGCCAGCACCTTCGGATGCGCCTCGCGCACGAAGTCGCCACCGCCCTTGGCACCCAGGCACCCCGTGACGATGACCTTGCCGTTCTCGGCCAGCGCCTCGCCGATCGCGTCGAGCGACTCGGCGACGGCGGCATCGATGAATCCGCACGTGTTCACCACCACGAGGTCGGCGCCGCCGTAGTCGGGCGCGATCGCATAGCCTTCCGCGCGCAACTGCGTGAGGATCTGCTCGGAGTCGACGAGGGCCTTGGGGCAGCCCAGCGAAACGAAGCCCACGCGGGGCGGGGCGGAGGAAGCGGATGGGGTCTTGCGAGTCAAGGCGAATGGGCGCGCGGAGGCGCGGTGCGGGGCTTAACGCGATGCAACACGATGCGGCGGAAACGTGCGCTTATTGCGCCGCATCGGACGGAATCAGCGCTTGCGGTCGTCGTCGGGAGGGGGCGTGGCGCCGAACGGCGGGAACGGGAAGGTGGTGAACATGCCGCGCGTCTGATCCTGCATGCGCTGCTGCATGTCCATGAAGAGCTTGGCGCTTTGCTCGAGATAGTTGCCGAGCATGCCCTGCATGGCGGGCGCTTGCATCTGCATGAACTGCTTCCACAGGTCGGGCGTGAGCAGCATCTTGTCGCCGTAGACGGATTTGGCCTGGTCCTGGAGCTTCTTCTGGATCGCGAGGAAGGCCTTCACGTTCTGCTCCATGTACTGCCCCATCACCGTCTGCTGGGCGGTGCCGTAGAAGCGGATCATCTGCGCGAGCATCTCGGAGCTGAACATGGGCATGCCCGCGCCTTCCTCGTCGAGGATGATCTGCAGCAGGATCGCCCGCGTGAGGTCCTCGCCCGATTTGGCATCGACGACGACGAAGTCGATGTTCTCCAACACCATCTGCTTCACGTCCGTGAGCGTGATGTAGCCGCTGTTGGCCGTGTCGTACAAGCGCCGGTTCGGGTACTTCTTGATGGTGCGGACTGCGTCGGTCATCGGGTTGTTCTCCACACGCGCGCCGGGCGGCTCATTTGCCGATTATAACCCACTGATTTATCGAATGTTTGACTTTGTGGGGCGGAACAGGCCCAGAAATTGTGCGACGCACAAAAAAGTGCTTGACCTTGCCGGACACGGTCCCTACAATAGGAATTGTGCGGTGCAGCAAAGAGGTCGGCGGCCGCCACGGAGTTGGAAGGAGCGTTGCGCTCCCCCGGAGCCGTGGTACTGCCCCGAAGCTGGCCGCGAGCGGCCGTTAGTTCGACGCCTTTGGGACCGCTCACGCACCTTCAAACGCCTCGAGCGCGTGCGCGAGGATGGTGCGCAGCTTACAGGACGTCGACGTGCCCGTCTCCGGACCCTCACTGACCCGAAAGGAAGCAACATGTACAACCCGACCCAGGATATCACCGAGATCAACAAGGCGAACGTGGCGCAAGCGACGAAGTTCGCGGCGCTGTCCCTCGAAGCCACCGAGAAGCTGGTGAAGTTCCAGCTCGGCGCCGCCAAGAGCGTCTTCGCGCAGTCCGTCGAGAGCGCGAATGCCGTGGCTGCCGTCAAGGACGTGCAGGACCTGCTCGCCCTGCGCACCAAGTTCGCCGAAGCGCAGATGCAATCCGCCATGGGCTACTCGCGTCACCTGTACGAGCTCGCTACCGAAGCCCAGGCCGGCTACTCCGCGCTGGCCGAAGAATCGTTCGGCGTGTACAGCAAGGGCATGGCCGCGTTCGTGGACAAGGCCAGCAAGTCGGCCCCCGCCGGCTCCGACGTGGCCGTGAACGCGTTCAAGTCGACGCTCGCTGCCACCACGGCGGCCTTCGACCAGTTCCAGAAGGCCTCCAAGCAGGTCGCAAGCCTGGCCGACGCCAACGTCCGTGCCGCGGCCGCCACGGCGAGCAAGGCCGTCAAGTCCGCCAAGCGCGCCTAAGGCAACCTCTAGGGCTGCCGAGAAACTGCGCCGGACCTGGTCCGGCGGCGAAGTGCGGGACCGGGCTTGAAACCCCCCAACCGGTCCCCACTTCGGAAACTGATGGTGATGTCTCCTACTGTATCGGTCTCCTCCTCCTGATTGATACAGCCTCCGACGCCCTGCGATGCCAATCGCAGGGCGTTTTTTTATGGAGGCCGCCAGGGGGTGCGGCGCGTCCTACTGCCGCGCCTGCGAGCACTCCACGTTCATGTCCTTGCACACGCGCAGCACGGCATTGAGCACCATGGCCGCGGCGTCGGGCTCCCTGCCGGTGTGGGCCGACGTGATCATCATGTGCGTGAGGCTCTCGCCAATGGGCGACACGTTGATGCCCGCGATCTGCTGCCCGTTGGTGAACTGCACGATCTGCGCCGCCGGATCCTCGCGCGTGATGCGCAGGTCCTGGCGATTGCGGATGCTGGTGAGCACGGCCGCGTAGACCTTGTCGGCGGGCACCTCGAGCATCACCGCCGCGGTGTCGTAGCTCGGGCCGTTGGGTTGCGGCGACTGCTGGGACATCTGCTCCACGCGCCCCACGGCGCGACGGGCGAGCATCACCCATTGCGCCTCGGCGATCGTGGAGGCGAGCGTCAGGGCGACCGCGGCCAGCGCGATCACGCGACGGCGTTGCGTGAGATGGCTCATCAGGTGCTCCTTCCCGGTTACCGATGGAAACCGCTGCGTCCAGTGGCGGCGCTGCCGCCGCGGCCGGCAAAGCTGCCGCGCGCGCTTTCGAACTGCTGCTGACGCGCGCCGCCGGTCATGCGCGCGCTGCGATCCTGCTCGAGCTGAGCGGAACCTTCGAAGCGGCCCTGGGCACTGCCCTGGTAACTGCCTTGCCGCGATGCGGACGTCGACGTCGATGCCGGCGCGGCCGCGCGTGCCTGCGCGCTCTCGGTGGACGCCGATCGCGCTTGCGCATTGGCGGCAGGCTGCGCGGTCGTCGCCGTGCTTCCGCTGCGCGTGCTCTGCGGCTTGTCGACGTTGTTCCAGGAGCCGTTGTCGTACTTCTGCCAGCCGTCGTCGGTCTTCTTGTAGACGTTGCCGTCGGCGCCCGCGTACACATCGCCGCCGGAGGTCTGCACGGCGCCGGCGCGGTTGCCGCCCGAGCCAGACACGGCGGCGCCCTTGGCGCCGCTCGATGAGCTGAACGAGCCGGCGCTGCCCTGCGCGTTGCTCTGGCTCTGCGTGTGCACCGTCTGGTTGGGACCGCTGATCGTTGACGAGCCCCAGCGGCCGTAGGCATTGCTGTTCTGCTGGGTGGAGCCGGATCGCCCGGTGTTCGCGTTGTACCAGCTCGCGTTGCCGGCCGCGCCGTCGGGGCCGTATACCGCGCTGCCCCGGGCGTAGCTCCCGTTGGACGGATTGTAGGCCGAGAACGCGCCGGCCCCGCCATAGGGGCCGTAGACCGAGCCGCCCTGCGCCCAGGCGCCGGTGTTCGGGTTGTAGGCCGTGCCGGCGCGCGCACCGGCGTAAGGGCCGTAGATCGCGCCGCCGTGCGCCCAGGCGCCGGTGGTGGCGTTGTAGTACGTGGCCCCGGCGTAGGACACGGGATACGGGTAGTAGATGGGCACGGGACCCGGGTAGATGTAGGGCGGATAGTAGTAGCCCGTGCCATACACCACCACGCCCGCGGTGACGAAGCCCATCGTGTAACCGGCGGTGTAGCCATAGGTCACGGTCGTGGGCGTGGCGGCGTAGACCTTCACGTAGGTGCACGGGTACAGCGGGCTCGAGGGGGGGATCGTGTAGATCACCTGCGGCACGGTGGCGGCGAGCGTCCAAGGTCCCGTGGCGGCGGGTGCGGCGAACCACGCGCCCTGGTAGCAGGAGTAATACGCCTCGCCCGCGCGCACCACTTGAAACGACGTATTGGTGGCGTAGGTAAGCGGCGTGCCCGGGACGGGCGCGAACTGCGGCGTGCCGGCATACACGATATCGAGCTTGGCCGTGGCGCGCGAGAGCGTGCCCTGCTGCGGGATCTGCGCCTCGATGAGGGCCTCCTCCGCCTGCGGCGTGCCGGGGACCGATACCAGCACAAAGCCGCGCGGGCCGGTGGGCGGGATGCGCTTGAAGTCGTCGGGCAGCGAGGCGGTGGCGAACGTCCACGGACCGTCGAGGCTCGCGGCCGAGAACCAGCGGCCGGACACGAGGTAGTAATACGAACCGCGCCGGTCGCGAAAGAGGGCGGCGTCGGTGTTGGCCACATACGATAGCGACGTGCTCGGGATCGGCGTGAACTGCGGCGGACCGCTCGTCGCGATGATGGCGGCGGGCGTGGTCGATACGAAGATCGTGGGCACGGTGGCGGGCGTGAACGCGCGCCCCGGGATCGCCTTCTTCACATCGGCGAAGTTGCGGTCGTTGGGTAGCGCGGCGAACACGGGCGGCAACGTGCCCGCCGGCATCCATGGCCCCTGCGCATCGGCAGCCATGAGCCAGCCGCCGTTGTTGAGGAGGTAGAGCGTGCTGGTGGCGCTGTCGCGGAACACGTCCCAGTTGGTGTTGACCGCGAACGATAGCGAGGTGCCCGTCACCGGCACGAACACGGGGTTGCCGTCGAAGACCACGAGGCTCGCCGGGCGCGTGCTCGTGAAGATGCGCGGCGGCGTGTTGTCGAGCGCCACTGCAGGCGGCTTCTCCTGCTCGCGCAGGCTTGCGGTCACCATGGCGAGCGGCACGCGCTTCACGCCCATGCCGGCGAGCGCCTCGCGGATGCGCCCCTCGAACTGCGCCGAGCGGGCGGCGTCGACCGACGGAAACTTCGCCGAGACGAGCTTGGGGTCGGTCAGGACCACGGTGCGCTCGGCGAGATCGGTCTGCGTGACGAAGGCCACTTCGATCGCGCCGAGGATGGGCGTCTTCTCGCCCGCGGGCGTAAGGCCGATGGCCATGCGCGTGTTGAGCGTGGCCCGCGCCGGCCAGGACACGACCTGCGGCTGGTAGATCGTGGCCGCGCCGCCGGGGCCGGTGACTTGGTGCGGCCAGCGGCCCGGCGTGTCGGGAACAAGCGGGGAGGTGGCTGCCGCCGCGGCCCCGCCCGCCGACGTGGGCGCGCTCGCCGCGGCGACGCCGGCCGCAGCCGGGGTTGCCGCACCTCCGCTCGCCGCGGCCAATGCCTGCTGACAGCCGGGCGAAGCCTTGGCGGCGTTGCTCTTCAGGCAGGCCAGCGCCTCGGCGCCTCCCGGCGTGACGCCGCTGCAGTTGGCCATGAAGTCGGCACGGCATGCCGAGCGGATCGCATTCGATTGCACGGCCGTGGGTTGCTGCGCGTGCACCATCGCGGCGAGCGCGGCACCCATGACGAGAACGGCGCCGGAGGCGCCGCTAAACGGTACACGAGGCATGAAGGGTGTTGCCTTTCAGAACATGTGCTGGCCGCCATTGATGGCGATGTTGGCTCCGGTGAGGAAGGCGGCTTCCTCGCTCGCGAGATACGCCACGAGCCCTGCCACCTCTTCCGGCTTGCCGAGGCGGCCCATCGGAATTTGCGGAATGATCTTGCTGTCGAGCACCTCGCTCGGGATGGCCATGACCATCTTGGTACCGATGTAGCCCGGCGAGATGGTATTGGAGGTGACGCCCTTGCGCGCGTACTCGAGGGCCAGCGCCTTGGTGAAGCCGTGCATGCCCGCCTTGGCGGCGGAGTAGTTGGTCTGGCCGAAGGCGCCCTTCTGCCCGTTCACCGACGAGATGTTGATCACGCGGCCCCAGCCGCGCTCGGCCATGCCGTCGCACACCTGCTTCGTCATGTTGAAGCAGGAGTCGAGGTTGGTCTTCATCACCGCGTCCCAGTTCGACTTGTCCATCTTCTTGAAGGTCATGTCGCGGGTGATGCCGGCATTGTTCACGAGCACGTCGACGGGTCCCACTTCTTCCGCGACCTTCTTCACGCATGCGGCGGCCGACTCCCAGTCGGCCACGTCGCACGGATACGCCTTGAAGTCGTAGCCCTGCTGCTTCATCGCGGCGAGCCACTCGCTGGCCTTCGTGTTCCCCGGCGAATACGTGGTGACCACGGTGTAGCCGAGCGCGGCCATCTTGATGCAGATCGCCTCGCCGAGGCCTCCCATGCCGCCCGTCACCAGCGCGACGCGATGCTTGTCGTGTGCCATGTTGCTTCCTCCTGCCCGGGATTGATGTTGTGGATGTTGCCGAGGCCTAGCGCTCGACCGCCAGCGCCACGCCCATGCCGCCGCCGATGCACAGCGAGGCGAGCCCCTTCTTGGCATTGCGCCGGGACATCTCGTGCAACAGCGTGACGAGCACCCGGCAGCCCGACGCCCCGATGGGGTGACCGAGCGCGATGGCACCGCCGTTGACGTTGATCTTGCTGGTATCCCAGCCCATTTCCTTGTTCACCGCGCAGGCCTGAGCGGCAAAGGCCTCGTTGATTTCCATGAGGTCGAGATCGGCGGGACGCCAGCCGGCCTTCTCGAGGCACAGCCGCGACGCCGGCACCGGGCCCATGCCCATCAGCGCCGGGTCCACGCCGGCCACGGCGTAGGCCTTGATGCGGGCGAGCGGCGTAAGGCCGAGCTTGGCCGCGCGCTCGGCCGTCATCACGAGCACCGCCGCGGCGCCGTCGTTGATACCGGAGGCGTTGGCGGCCGTGACGCTGCCGTCCTTCAGGAACGCGGGACGCAAGCCGGCGAGGCCGTCGAGCGTGGTGCCATGCTTGGGGAATTCGTCGGTGTCGAAGGCCACCGGATCGCCCTTGCGCTGCGGGATCAGCACCGGCGTGATCTCGTCCTTGAAGAGGCCGGCCTTCTGCGCCTTCTCGGTCTTGTTCTGGCTCGCGACCGCGAACTCGTCCTGCTGCGCGCGGCTGACGTCGTGCTTCTTGGCGACGTTCTCGGCGGTGACGCCCATGTGGTACTGGTTGTAGACGTCCCACAGGCCGTCGACGATCATCGTGTCGACGAGCTTGGCATCGCCCATGCGGAAGCCGTCGCGCGAGCCCGGCAGCACGTGCGGGGAGGCGCTCATGTTCTCCTGGCCGCCGGCGATCACGATGTCCGCGTCGCCCGACTTGATGGCCTGCGCCGCGAGCATCACCGCCTTGAGGCCCGATCCGCACACGACGTTTATCGTCATGGCTGGAACCTCCTTCGGGATCCCCGCCTTGAGCAGCGCCTGCCGGGCCGGGTTCTGCCCGCTGCCCGCGGCCAGCACCTGCCCCAGGATGACCTCGGACACGGCCTCGGGGCCGAGCTTCGCCTGCGCCAGCAGCGCCCGGATCACGGTGGCGCCGAGCTCGGGGGCGGGCACCTTGGCGAGCGCACCGCCGAACTTGCCGATGGCCGTGCGCTGGGCGCCGACGATGACGATTTCGGACATGGGGGATTTCCTCCTTCGGAACGCGGGCCCGTTCGATACGGGCTCGTTACGGCGGGATGGTAGCGCACCTATCCCGCCCTTGGGCGGCCCCCGGGCAAAGCGATCGCCAGACCAAGGTGCGGGCAGCGCTGCACGCCTTGCCGGCCCGTCCTTGGTGAATCCGCAGGCGGTACATGCGGCATCCACGGCAGGCATGGGCGGGTCGAGCCTCCATGGCCTGCCGCCTCGCTGCGCCCACTGCGTTGGGTCTGTCGCGGCGCGCGAGGCGACGCTCGCTCACTGCAGGAGCCCGCCTGCTTGCGCGCGGCCGCCGCGCGGCCCGCGGTGGACGCGGCCCTGGCCACGCTCGCGATTTTGCCGGCCGGCCGAAAGTGAGCTGGGGCCTCCCCGCGCTCGCCCCCCAAGTAGTGGAGCGGCGCGACCTCAGGCCGGCTGCGCCAGCGGCCGCTTGATCGCGCGCTCGTCGATCGGAAGGTTGAGCAGGCCCGCCACGATGCCGAGCGCCATGGCGAGGTACCACACCACGTCGTAGCTGCCCGTGGTGTCGTAGAGCTTGCCGCCGAGCCATGCCCCGAGGAAGCTGCCCACCTGGTGCGAGAAGAAGGCGAACCCGGTGAGCATCGCCATGTAGCGCACGCCGAATATCTGCGCGACGAGCCCGTTGGTGGGCGGCACTGTCGACAGCCACAGCAGGCCGAGGCTCATCGCGAACAGGTACACCGAAAGAGGCGACAGCGGCGTGAAGAAGAACACCGCGAATACCACCGTTCGTGCGAAGTAGATGAACGAGAGGATGTAGCGCTTGGGCATGCGTCCGCCGAGCCACCCGGTGAGGTAGGTGCCGATGATGTTGAACAGGCCCACGAGCGCGAGTGCCGTGACCGCTACGTGCGGCGGCAGCCCGCGGTCGGCGAGGTAGGAGGGCAGGTGGATGCCCACGAACACCACCTGGAAGCCGCACACGAAGAAGCCGAGCGTGAGCAGGATGTAGGGCCGATGGCCCAGCGCTTCGGTGATGGCCTGCCCGGCCGATTGTTGGAAGCCGAACGCCCCGGCCTCGCGCCGCTCCACCATCACCGCGGCGAGCGGCACGATCATGAGGCCGATCGCGGCCAGCACGTAGAGCGCGCCGTGCCAGCCGAGGTTCGACAGCATCCACTGCGTGAGAGGCAGCATCGCGAACTGCCCGAACGACCCGGCGGCGGCGGAGATGCCCAGCACCATGCTGCGCTTCTCCGGCGGGTAGCGACGTCCGAGCACGCCGGACACCACGCTGTACGTCACCCCGGACAGGCCCACGCCGATGAGCACGCCCGCCGTGAGCACGAAGAGCCACGGCGAGGCGGAGAACGACATCAGCACGAGCCCGCAGACGTAGAGGAGGCTGCCTACCACCAGCACGCGGGCCGAGCCGAAGCGGTCGGCCACCATGCCGGTGAAAGGCTGCGTGGCGCCCCAGACCAGGTTCTGCACGGCGAGGGCGAGCGCGAATGTCTCGCGGCCCCAGCCCAGCTCGCTCGACACCGGCTGCAGGAAGAGCCCGAAGCCATGACGAATGCCCATCGCGATGGACAGGATCATCGCGCTCGCAACGAGCACGGCAGTGGGGGTGCGCCAGTCGGCGCGCAGCGTATTCATGGAATGGGCTTTCTAGCGGGGGGCCGCGGCGGGGCGGCCATCCGGCGACGGGTGCAGCGATTCGACCGAGGCCAGGAGGCCGACCAGCGTCTCGATGCGGGGCTCGCCCAGCGCACGCTCGACTTCCTTCTGCGCCCGCTGCCAATAGGGGGTGGCCTTGGCGAGCGCCGCCTTGCCGGACGGAGTGAGGGAGACTTCGCGCGTTCTCGCGTCGCGGCCCGGGGCGATCCTGACAAGGCCTTGCGCGACGAGCGGCTCAAGGTTGCGCGACAGGGCCGTGCGGTCGAGGAGCGTGGCCGCGGCGAGTGCCGAGATGCGCATCGGGCCCCCGCGGGCAAGCGTGCGCAGGAGCGAGAACTGGGTGATGCGCACGCCGCACGGGGCCATGGTGTCGTCGTACATCTGCGTGAGGGCGCGCGCCGCCCGACGGAGGCGGCCGCATACGCAGGCGGGAGAAGGGCGCATATGCACCTAATTATACGTGCATGTGCACGTCCGTGCACGCAGGAGCGAATCTTCGGGGTGGCGCGAGAGCGCGCTGCCCGGGATCTCACCGAGCCTACAATGCGGCTGTCGCGACCGTGCTCGCGGCCTTGCAAGAGCCCGTGAGCTATCCCCCGATGATCCACATCCATCCCTCGCGCCTGTGCCTGGCCGGCTGGACCTGCGCGCTCCTTCTCGCCGCCGCGAGCACCGCGGCGGCGGACTTCGCCACGCCGGGCGGTCCAACGCCCGCGAACCTCGATGCGGTGATGCGCGAGCTGCGCGCGGACCGGCCCGACCTCGAGCTCCTGGTGAGCTACGGCACGTCCAAGGGCGGGTCGGCCGGGCATCTAGCCCTCGCCGTCAGGGACGACGCCGGCGGCGACGAGACCGTGTACTCCGCCAACTTCTACGCCGATCGCGAACCCAAGCACGCCGAAGACTTCTACACCGACGACCTCATCGTGAGGATTCCCAGGAGCGAGTACCTCTACGGCACGACATCGTCGGTGAGCGCCAAGGCGTCGTTCGGGCTGGACTATGGCGAGATCTACAAACGATCGGTGCTCGCCATCCGCGCCTACGGCGTGCCGCGCGCCGAGGTCGCCGCGCTCGTGCGCTACTTCGAGCGGATCAACGCCGATTACCATGCGCGCGCGCGTCGCACGGAGTACCACGACGGCGAGGTGCGCTACGACTACCTGCGCCTGAATTGCGCCAAGACCATCGGCTCGGCCTTTCGCTACGGCGCGGGCTACGACACGCTCGTGGTCGAGGGCAAGTCGCGCCTCCTGCGGCGGCCGCTCGTCACGGCGCGCAACGCCAACGTGCCCACCGAGATGGCCGTGAAGTTGCTCGAAGAGTGGGGCAAGCGCGGCTACGGCCTCGACGTGGTGCTCTATCGCAAATATCGCGGCTCGCCTTACGTCGATCCGCACGAGCCGGAGAACGGCACGTTCGGTGAACTGCCTGACCGCTTTCCCTCGGTGCTCTCCCGCGACTTCCGGCGCGAGGCCGATGAGTATGAGGACTACGACAACCTGTTCGCGACGTATCTCTTCTACAACCTCGCGAGGTACATCGTGGCCCTCGATGCCAGTACGTCGCTCCTGCGCTTCGAGACGCGCAAGTCGCCCATGCCGTATGCGGAGGCGGTGGCGCGCGCCGCGCGGAGCGCCGGCGCGGACGAAGCCGGCTATGCGCGGCACATGCCGTTCGCGCCCAACGGGGTGCGGGTGGGCGCGACCGGGCCGGCCGCTCCGCGGTAGCGAATGGCGCCCCGACACGCGGGGCGTCAGCCGGCCGGCTTGCTCTTGACCCGTCCCACGGCCTGTGCCCACTCGGCCCGCAGCGCCTCGACGCGCTCGCGCGGCATCGAGGGCTCGAAGCGCCGGTCCACCTTCCAGTTGCGGGCGATGTCCTCGTCGCTCTTCCAGAAGCCCACCGCGAGCCCGGCCAGATACGCGGCGCCAAGGGCGGTGGTCTCCAGCACCTGCGGGCGCACCACCGGCACGCCCAGGAGATCGGCCTGGAACTGCATCAGGAGGTCGTTGGCGGCGGCGCCGCCGTCCACGCGCAGCTCGGATAGCGAGAGGCCGGCATCGAGCTCCATGGCGGCTAGCAGCTCGCCGCTTTGGAACGCGATCGACTCCAGCGCCGCACGCGCGATGTGCGCGCGGGTGGCCCCGCGCGAGAGACCGAAGATGCCGCCGCGCGCGTGCGGGTCCCAGTGCGGCGCGCCCAGTCCTGCAAAGGCTGGCACCAGGTACACGCCGCCGTTGTCGGGCACGCTCGCCGCCAGCGCCTCGATGTCGCGCGCGTGCCGGATGATCTGCAGTCCATCGCGCAGCCACTGCACCACCGCCCCCGCGATGAACACGCTCCCTTCAAGCGCGTAATCGAGGCGGCCGTTGCGCTGCCACGCCACAGTGGTCACAAGGTGGTTGCGCGATGCCACCGCCTGGTCGCCGGTGTTGAGCAGCAGGAAGCAGCCGGTGCCGTAGGTATTCTTGGCAAGGCCCGGTGTTGTGCACGCCTGCCCGAACAGCGCCGCCTGCTGGTCGCCGGCGATGCCCGCGATGGGTACGGCATGCCCGCCGAGCATCGTCTCGCCCACCACTCCCGACGACGCCACCACCTGCGGCAGGAGCGGACGCGGCACGGTAAGGATGCGCAGGAGCTCGTCGTCCCATTCGCCTTTGTGGATGTCGAAGAGCAGCGTGCGGCTCGCATTGCTGGCGTCGGTGCAATGCACCTTCCCGCCCGTCATGTTCCACACGAGCCACGAATCGATCGTGCCGAAGGCGAGCTCGCCGCGCTCCGCCCGGGCGCGCGCCCCCGGCACGTGGTCGAGGATCCACTTGAGCTTCGTTCCCGAGAAATAGGAGTCGAGCACGAGGCCGGTCTTGCGCGCGAAGGTCCCTTCATGGCCCTGGGCGCGCAGTGCCTCGCACAGGTCGGCGGTGCGGCGGTCCTGCCACACGATGGCGTTGGCGATCGGCTTGCCCGTGGCGCGCTCCCACACCACCGTGGTCTCGCGCTGGTTGGTGATGCCGATGGCCGCGACGGCCGCCGCGTCAATGCGCGCCTTGGCGAGCACCTCGTGCATCACGCCCGATTGCGTGGCCCAGATCTCGGTGGCGTCGTGCTCCACCCAGCCCGGCTGGGGGAAGATCTGGCGGAACTCGCGCTGCGCTTGCGCGTGCACCGTGCCGTCCGCTGCGAACAGGATGGCGCGCGAGCTGGTGGTGCCCTGGTCCAGGGACAGGACATAGGCCATGTTTTACCTCCCGTTGCAGGTCTTGTGCGCCGCGTCGTAGAATCGCGCGGTTGTCGCCATTCTAGCCGTCGACCACGCGGGTCCGCGAGGGAGCGGTCTTTCTGACAAGACCAGGAAGCACCCGTCGTGACGCATCCGCTTTCCATGCCCACCGTGCCACGCGAACGGCTGCATTGCCGGGCCGTGACATTCGACGGCTATGCGCGGGGCGATGGCTTGTTCGACATCGAGGCGCACCTCGCCGACGTCAAGGATCACGATTTCCAGCTCTTGACCGGTGTGCGCCCCGCCGGCATCCCGGTGCACGACATGTGGATTCGCGCGACCATCGACCGCGACTTCTTCATTCGCGACATCGAGGCGGTTACCGACAGCAGCCCGTATCCGGGCGTGTGCAGCACCATCGGTCCTGAGTATCGAAAGTTGATTGGCGCTAATCTCGTCCAGAATTTCCGCAAGCGCCTGCACGACACGCTGGGCGGCGTGAAAGGGTGCACGCATCTCACCGAAATGCTGTCGTACTTGCCCACCGCCGCCATCCAGACGTTCTCGAGCCTGCGCCGCGAGGACTCCGGCCACGACAAGCCGTTCCAGCTCGATCGCTGCCACGCGCTCGAGACCACCACCGACAACGTGCGCCGCTTCTACCCCATGTGGCATCGCGGCACCACCCCCGCAATTCCCGCTAGCGGCACCAACGAGGAGGGACGTTCGTGAAAATCCACGAGTACCAAGGCAAGGAACTCTTCCGCAAATTCGGCATTCCGGTGCCCCGCGGCATCCCGGTGTTCAGCGTCGATGAGGCCGTGAAGGCTGCGCAGACCCTGGGCGGGCCTGTGTGGGTGGTGAAGGCGCAGATCCACGCCGGCGGCCGCGGCAAGGGCGGCGG